>CAIMFT010000212.1 GCA_903840385.1 uncultured Holophagaceae bacterium | reverse complement strand
CTCCCTGAGCGTGGGCGCCAACCTGAGCGTGGGCGCCAACCAGGCTGCCGGCCTCTACAGCGGCAGCTTCTCCGTGACCGTGGCCTACAACTAAGCCAATCCGCAACGCACTCCCAGCCTCGGCTCTGATTCCTTCGGGATCAGGGCCGAGCCTGCGTATGGGCCTTGTGCGAACCGGCCACGGGCCCCCTGCCAAACCTTTGAATATCCAAGATCCAGAATAAAAGTCCTAATTCCAGATTCTAGACGAGCGGTTGTTTGAGTCGTAATTTCTAACTCTATGAATAACAGGTGTTGCGCTTTTCTCGACTCTGGCACGGAGCTTGATAAGTCTATAACAGCAAGACAACAACCTCTCCAGTGAGGATGGCCCTTCTGGAGCAGCCCCACCCAGCCCGCCCACTTTCGCTTCGAAAAGCTCCTTGGTGAGCGGGCCGCACCACCATCCCCCCCTCTTTCCTGCACGTCTGTCCGGGCCCCGGCCCCATGCTGCAGCACCTCAGTACGGAGCGGGCAACCGCTCCGTACTTTTGGCTGAACCCACCCTCTGATTGGATCCCACCCATGAGCTCGCGCCCCGGTACCCTGCACCTCCTGACCAGAACCCTCCTCCTGGCCCTGGCTCTCGGCCTGGGCATGGGACTGCTGGCCCAGGCCCCGGTCCCCGCCGCCCCCGCCCCCGCCCCCGCCCCCGCCGCTGCGCCCGCACTCCCCAGGCCTGTGGGTGGCGATCTGCTGGTGGCCCCCACCCGCCTGGTCTTCGATGCGAAGCTGCGCTCTGCCCAGCTGACGCTCCTCAACACCGGCACCGCCCCGGCCACCTACCGCCTCACCTACATCCGCATGGAGATGAACGAGAAGGGCGAGCTGAAGGAGGTCCAGTCCGATGGGCCCTCCGTGGCCGAGGACATGGTCCGCTATGCGCCCCAGCAGATCACCCTGGAGCCCGGCGTGCAGCAGACGGTGCGCATCCTGGTGCGCCGCCCCGCAGACCTGCAGGACGGCGAGTACCGGGCCCACCTGCTGATCCGGGCCGTGCCCAAGGAGGACCCCACCCCGGTGGAGGTCGACCCCAAGGAACCCAATGGTGTGGCCATCAAGCTCACCCCGGTCTACGGCGTCTCCATCCCCGTCATCGTGCGCCAGGGCGACACCCCCTCGACGCCGGCCTTCTCCAACCTGCAGGTGGCGCAGGGCCCCGATGGCCGCTCCCTGCTCAAGTTCGCCCTGCAGCGCCAGGGGGGCAAGGAGTCCGTGTTCGGCAACGTGCAGATCACCCAGGTGGCCACCGGCGCCAAGGACGTGAAGATGGCCGAGTGGCGCGGCATTGCGGTCTATCCGCCCCTGCCGGAGCGCTTCATGGAGATCCCCCTGGGCCCGCTCAAGGTCCCCGCTGGAACGACCCTCCGCCTGGCCTTCGTACACCCGGAAAAGGGCAACGTGCTGGCAGAATCCCAGATCGTCGTTCAGTAGTCTGGCCCCACTCTTCCCATGTCGCGGCTGCGCAAGTCCCTGCTCGGAGTCTGCCTCGCGGCAGCGCTCCTGGGGCAGAGTCCCAGCGCTGAGCCCCGCAAGATCAGCATCCTCACGGTGCAGGTCGGCATCCAGGCCATGGGCGATCCCCTCCTGGTGCAGCAGCGGGGAGACAAGACCTGGCTGCCCCTGGCGGAGCTCTCCCGGCAGCTCTACCTGGCCATCACCGTGGACCCCGTGGCGGGCACCGCCGAGGGCTTCGTCATCGAAGAAAAGAACACCTTCCGCCTGGACCTGAAGCAGCACACGGTGAAGGCGGAAGGACGGACCTTCCCCTTCGACGCCGACACCGTCTTTTTCGAGGGTGAGGAGTGCTACGTGGAGCTGCGGTCCTTGGCCGCCTGGCTGCCCCTGCTGACCAAGCTGAATGCCGACTCCGCCACCCTGGAGGTTCGACCCCTGCGGTTGCTGCCCGTGCAGGCGCGCTGGAAGCGGGAGAAGGACTCCAACCTGTCCTCGGGCCACGGGCCGGTGCGCATCGCCTACGACCCCCAGGCCCATCCCTATGCGCCCATTGCGGCACCCTTTGTGGACCAGAGCCTGAGCTGGGCGGCCACCGAGAAGAATGGCTCAAGCCACGGCGCTGGGAACGCCACGACCTTCATGTCGGCTGACCTGCTGTGGTCCCAGGCTTCGGCCTACATGAGCACGGACTTCACCGGCCAGGGCACCCTGCTGCGGGGCAGCCTGGCGCGGCGGGATCCCGATGGCAAGCTGCTGGGCCCCCTGGGCGCCCGGGAAGTGGTCGCCGGCCGCCTGGATGTGCAGGGTGTGGAGTACGTCACCAAGAGCACCACCGGCAACGGCGTGCTGCTGAGCAACTTCGCCCTGAACCAGGACCAGTACTTCGACCGCAAGACCCTCCAGGGCGAGCTGCCCCTGGACTGGGATGTGCAGCTGTTCCACAACGGCATCCTCAAGGGCTATCAGACCAGCCGGACGGATGGGCGCTACACCTTTGCGGACGTGCCGCTGGATCCCGGCTCCAACGACTTCCTGTTGGTCTTTCATGGCCCCCTGGGCCAGCGGCGGGAGGAGACCCTCTCGGTGCTCTCGGAGCCCGGCCTGGGCAGCGGCCAGTTCCTGCGCTACCGCCTGTCCTATGACCACCCGGAGAGCAAGGGACCGTCCCGCGCCCAGGCCACCTTCGACTGGGGCGTGGACCGCTCCTTCGTGCCCTTCTTCTCCCTCGCCGAGCTCCCCATCAATGGGGCTTCCAAGACCTACACCCAGACCGGGGCGCGGGGCCAGGTCTCGGGCGTGGGCTACCAGGCGGACTGGTCCCACGACACCCAGGGCGGCGACCTCTACGAGGCCAGCCTCAAGGGCAAGTGGGACCGCCTGGGCTGGAACCTGCGCCACCTCGAAGGCCGCAGCTTCAGCAGCGAGGTGCTCCAGACCGACCGTGGCTTCCTCCAGAGCCGGACCCAGGGCAGCCTCTCCGGCGGCCTGCAGACCTGGGGCGAAGGCCTCAGCAATGTCCGCCTGGACCTCAAGCAGGACACCTTCACCTCAGGGCTGACCGAGCGCCAGATCTCTTTCAAGGAAGGCCACAGCTACCAGGGGCTCTACCTCACCAACGGCCTCATCCTCCAGGAGTACGCGGGCCTCCGGAGCCTCGGCGGCGAGCTCATCGGCCGCAAGATGCTGCCGGGCTGGATGGTGCAGGGTCAGGCGGGGTACACCCTCAGCCCCAAGGCCACCCTGGACACCCTGGCGGTCTCCCTGGACTCCCTGTGGACCGGCAACCACCAGATGCAGCTGGCCCTCAGCCAGTCCCTGGCGAACCATCAGCTCCGCATGAATGCAGGCCTGCGCAGCACCCTGCGCGGCGTGGACCTCGGTGCGAGCGTCGGCTGGGCCCGCCAGGGCGGCTGGACGGTGGGCCTTCAAGTGCGGACCAGCTTCGGCCAGGATCCCTCCACCAAGAAGTGGCACGAGGATTCCCGGCCCGTGGCGGCCTCGGGCAGTGCGGCGGTCCTGGTCTTTATCGACACGAACGGCAACGGCATCATGGACGGCGAGGAGAAGCCCGTGGAGGGCGTCAGCTTCACGGTGGATGGCGTGCCAACGGACACCAAGACCGACGCCACCGGCCACGCCCTGATCATGCACCTGCCCGTGAACCGGCCCGTGGACCTGGGCCTGAACGTCAATGACCTGGAGGATCCCTCTCTGCAGCCCGTCCGCAAGGGCCTGCGCTTCATCCCGCGGCCCGGCCTGCCCATCCAGGGCGTCTTCCCTGTGGTGGCCTTCGGCGAGGTGGCTGGCACGCTGCGGTCCCGAGGTCCCGGGGGCGCCAAGGCGCTGGCCGGTGTCACCCTGGAGCTGGTGGACGCCCAGGGCCGCGTGATCCAGCGGCAGGTGTCGTCCTTTGATGGCTACTTCGACTTTGCCGATGTGCCGCCGGGCTCCTACCAGCTGCAGGTACCTGCGGACTGGTTGGCCCGGCGGAACCTCCGCCTGGCCAAGCCCATCCCCATCCAGATTGATCCCACCGGCAGCCAGCGCCTGGGCCTCTCCGTGGAGCTGGTGCCGGTGCCCGCAGCCTGAGGGCGGATGGTTCAATGGAGGCGGGAGGTCGCCATGACCTGGAGGTGGAGTGGGGAGCTGAACCAGGTGGCGCTCGCCTACCTGGTGGCCACCGCCGGGGTGCTGTGGGCGCTGAACAAGGCCCGCCGCTCCTTCTGGCTGGTCTCGCTGCTGGCCTTCCCTGGCACCCTCTGCCACGAGGTCTGCCACTGGCTGGTGGGCATCCTCATGGGGGGTCAGCCCGTGCACTTCACCGTCTGGCCCCGCCGGGAGGGCCGGGGCTTCGTGCTGGGCTCCGTGGGCTTCGCGAACCTGCGCTGGTACAACCGCCTCTTCATCGGCTTGGCGCCCCTGCTGCTGCTGCCCCTGGCCTGGGTGCTGTTCCTCTGGCGGCTGGGTGGCCACCCTCGCCTGGGCTGGCCCGAGGCCGGCATGGTGTTCCTGCTGGCCAACCTGGTATTCGCCGCCACACCCTCCTGGCAGGACCTGCGCATCGCCGCCCGCACCCCCGTGGGCTGGCTGCTGCTGGCGGGGGCCATCCTCTGGGTTTGGCAACGGCCTTGAGAGCACGGACTTTTCATAGAAGTCAAAAAACAATACATTGCCGGTTTCCTAATAGGGACTACCCTGTGTGCGGTCTCCCAAACTGCACCAGCCACCCCCCTCGCCCAGGAGCCTCGCCCATGAACGTGCGCCTCGCCGCCGCCCTTGTTCTCTGCGCTGCGCTGCCTCTCGCAGCCCAGCTGAAGGTGCCCCCCACCCGCACAGTAGAGGTAGCCGACACCTACTTCGGCAAGACCTACAAGGATCCCTATCGCTGGCTGGAGGACCTCAAGAGCCCGGAGGTGGCGGCCTGGTTCAAGGCCCAGGCCCAGGTGACGGATGGGACCTTGGGAAAGCTCCCTGGGGTGGAGGCCCTGGCGCAGGAGTGGCTCGCCCTGGACAAGCTGAGATCGGCGGCCTATGGGGGCATCACCGTGGTGAAGGGCCGGGTGTTCTACAAGAAGACCCTGGGGGGTGAGAATGTGGGCCGCCTGTTCATGCGGCAAGGGTGGGTGGGCGCTGAAAAGCTGCTCTTCGACCCGGGCACCTACAAGGCGGGCGTGACCACCACGCTGGAAAGCGTGGTGCCCTCGCCAGATGGCCGCCTTGTGGCCCTGGGCCTCTCCTCGGGAGGTGCGGAATACGCAGAGGTGCGCGTTCTGGAGGTCGCCACAGGCAAGCTACGCCCAGAGCGCATCTTCCCCAGCCGCGTGGGTCCCATGGGCTGGACGCTGGACTCCACGTCGTTCTTCTACGATGCGGGCAGGACCACCGACCTCGCCAGCATGGACATCCAGCTGAACCGCATGACCATGCTCCACCGCCTGGGCACGCCGGTGGCCAAGGACCGGGAGCTGTTCAGCAGCACCACCCACCCGGAGCTGGGGATCACGCCCAAGGACTTGCCCCTGGCCAGCATCGACGAGTCCTACCCGGACTACATCATCGGGAATGTGGGCACGGTGCAGAGCGAGATGACGGCCTACTATGCACCGGCAGCGGACCTCAAGCAGGCCAAGCTCCGCTGGCAGAAGCTGTGCGATCCCTCGGACAGCCTGGTGCGCGGCATGGCGTTCCACAAGGACCACGTCTACGCCATCACCCACGCCGGGGCCGCGAAGTACAAGGTGGTCCGAACCAGCATCCGCAAGCCCGACTGGAAGCATGCCGAGACGGTCATCCCCGAAGCGGCTGACTCCATCCAGTACCTGGCCAAGAGCCGGAATTACCTCTTTGTGGTGTATTCGGACGGCATCGCTGGTCGCATCCTGCGCTACCACCTGGCCACGGGAGCAACCTCCGCATTGAAGCTTCCCGCCAAGGGTACGGTGGACATCTCTTGTCCGGACTGGCGGACGGACCGCTGCCTCATCGCCCTCACCTCCTGGACCTTTCCCACCACCCGCTATGACTACGATGCGGGCAAGGACACCCTGGCCAAGAGCGCCTTCAACACGGCTGTGACCTATCCGGGCTTCGATCAGCTGATGGCCGAGGAGGTAGAGGTTCCCAGCCACGATGGGACCCTGGTGCCGCTCTCCATCATCCACCGGAAGGGCCTGAAGCTGGACGGCTCTGCCAGCTGCATCCTGGAGGGCTATGGGGCCTATGGGATCAGCTACACGCCCTCCTTCACGACCATGCACTCCCTGGCTCTGCGGGGCGTGGTCATCGCCTACGCCCACCCCCGGGGCGGCAGCGAGAAGGGCGAAGCCTGGTACAGGGCGGGCTACAAAGCCACGAAGCCAAACACCTGGAAGGACTTCATCGCCTGCGGGGAGTACCTGGTGAAGCGGGGCTACACGACTCCTGCGCGTCTCGGTGGCACCGGCACCAGCGCTGGGGGCATCCTCATCTCCCGGGCCATCACGGAGCGCCCGGACCTCTTCGCTGCCGCCGTCTGCAATGTGGGCTGCGCCAACACCATGCGGGGCGAGTTCTCCCCCAACGGACCCATCAACACGCCAGAGTTCGGCACCGTGCAGGATGCCGCCGAGTGTGCGGCCCTCTTCGAGATGGATGGCGTTCAGCATGTCCAGGCCGGGGTGAAGTATCCCGCGGTGCTGGGTGTGGGCGGCTGGAACGACCCCCGGGTCTCTCCCTGGCAGCCCGGCAAGTTCGTGGCGGCGATCCAGGCCGCCAGCACCTCGGGGCGGCCGGCTCTGCTGAAGGTGAACTACGACAACGGCCACTTCACCGAGGAGAAGCAGGTCGCCTTCCGGAACTTCGCCAACCAGTTTGGCTTCCTCCTCTGGCAGACCGGCCATCGGGACTTCCAGCCAGCCCCCTGAACCGCTTTCCGGCTGCTCCGAGAGTCTATGCTGCCCGGTTGAGCGGTGGTTGCAGAGCCCATGTAGGGACAGTAATATGTTTAGACAGGGGTGCGACAACATGACGCATTCCACGGGCTTTTCTCCGGCTTATGCTCTGTGGATATCCCAGGCCCAACGTCCCGGAGGACCCATGCAGCCAGCCGACATCCGCACCCCCGCCATCCCAGCCCTCATCGAGGTCTCCGCGGCTGCTCTCGGGTTGCGCTCCCTGGCCGTGCAGTGGCTGGTGGAGCTGGCGGGCGGCCTGGAGCTGCAGCGTCAGGCTCACTTCTTCTCCACTTTTACCCCCGCCCTCGTCCAGCACTTCCGGGCCGAGGAGGAGGCCCTCGACCTTGCGGGTGACCGGGGTCGCCTGCGTCACCGCAAGGAGCACCACGACCTCGCCGGCCGCCTGAAGACCCTCATGGCGGAGCATGCCCGGGGTCGAAGCGTGGCGGCGGGCATTCGGAGCTTCCTTGAGACGTGGCTCCTTCACCAGGAGGGTGACCTGGGCGCTCCATCCAGCGCCATGCGGGGCCACTGAGCGCTTGCGGAGGCATTGGATGGATAATGGGCCCACCATGACCCAACCTGAATCCGGCATCTCCCTGGCCTGGCTCCTGCGCCTGCGCTGGATCACGGTGGCCTCCCAGACCGCCGCCATCCTGGTGTCCAAGCGCCTCCTGGGCGAAGAGCTGTCCGTGGCCCCCCTCCTGGTCCTCGTGACCCTGGGGGGCCTCAGCAACCTGGCCCTGGGGTGGCGCCTGCGGAAGCCTGCTCCGGCGGGCCCCTCTCTGCTGGGGCTGGTGCTGGGCCTGGACATCCTGCTGCTCACGGGCCTGCTCTATTTCAGTGGTGGGGCCGCCAACCCCTTCACGGCCATCTACCTGGTCCACGTCACCCTGGCGGCGGTGCTGCTGCGGGGCCTGTGGGCCTGGGCCCTGGGCGCGCTGTCCATCTCAGGCTTCGGCCTGCTGTTCTTCTGGAACGTGCACGTCCACTCCCTGGCCCACATGGACCACGGTGCCGGGGCTGGCCTCTCGCTGCACCTGGTGGGCATGTGGGTGGCGTTTGCCATCACCGCCGGTCTCATCGCAGCGTTCGTGGGTCGCGTTAACGAGGCCCTGCGCCGGAGGGACGAGGAGCTGGCGGCCCTGCGGGACCTCACCGCCCGGCAGGCTCGGCTGGCTGCGCTCACCACGCTGGCAGCGGGCGTTGCCCATGAGCTGGCCACGCCCCTGGGCACCATCGCCGTGGCGGCCAAGGAGCTGCAGCGGGCGGCGGATGCCCTGGGCCTGGTGGACAGTGACATCCCCCAGGATGCGGCGCTCATCCGCTCCGAGGTGGACCGCTGCCGACAGATCCTCGACCAGATGGCCGAGCCCAGCGCCTCGAGCCTGGGCGAGGACCTCACCGACCCGGCCTGGGCCGACCTCGAGGCGGATCTCGCCGGGGACCTGAGCGCGGACGATCGCCAGCGGGTGTCCTTCCTGTGGCCGAGTCAGTCTTGTGGCCCCGTGCCCCGGAAAGGCTTGGTTCGGGCCGCCCGGGCCGTGCTGGCCAATGCCCTGGAAGCCACGCCACAGTCCGCCGGCGTGGCTGTCAGCGTTCGGAGCGAAGGCGGCGGCTGGTGCCTCGAGGTCGCCGATCAGGGCAGTGGCATGGCCCCGGAAGTCCTGGCCCGGGTCGGCGAGCCCTTCTTCAGCACCAAGCCGACGGGATCGGGCATGGGGCTGGGCCTCTTCCTGGCCCGCACCTTCGCTGAGCAGCTGGGCGGCGCCCTGCGGGTGGAGTCCACCGTGGGGCGCGGCACCACCGTGCACCTGGCCTGGCCGCAGCTCAGCCATGGTTGAGAGCCGCCCCACTCTTCTGCTGGTGGACGATGACGGCGTCTACCGCGAGCGCCTGGCCAAGGCCATGACAGCCCGGGGGTATGAGGTGCGGACCGCCGCCGACACCGAAGCGGCTGTGGCCCTGGCTGAGGCCGAGAGCCCCGAGCTGGCTGTGCTGGATCTGCGCATGCCCGGCGAGAGTGGGCTGGACCTGCTGCGTCGCCTCAAGGCCATCGATCCCACCACGAAGATCCTCATGCTCACGGGCTATGGGAGCATCGCCACCGCCCTGGAGGCGGTGCGCCTGGGGGCCGTGCACTACCTCACCAAGCCCGTGGACGTGGACGAGATCCTCGCAGCGTTCGACCGGGAGGGTGCCCCTGCGGAGCCCCTGGACACGGAGACGCCCAGCCTGGCCCGGGTGGAGTGGGAGCACATCCAGCGGGTACTCAACGACTGCGAAGGCAACCTCAGCGAGGCCGCCCGCCGCTTGGGTATGCACCGCCGCAGCCTGCAGCGCAAGGCGGACCGGAAGCGGCCCATCAAGTAGGGGGCTCCGCCTGCGACAACTTGTCGCAGGCCTAAGCGTGTCCCAACAGGCATTATGGGGCTGAGCCATTTTTGGAGCACCCCATGACCCGCTGGACCCGCCTTGCCCTTCTCCCCCTCCTCGTGGCCGCTGCCCCGGCTGCCTGGGCCTGCGGCGCCTGTGGCTGCACGCTGAACTCCGACTGGGCCAGCCAGGGCTACGGCGTCCGCCCCGGTCTGCGCTTCGACCTGCGCTACGACTACTTCAACCAGGATCAGCTGAGGACCGGAACCGGCAGCGTGGGTCGAGGGACCTTTGGCCTCCCTGCGGACCAGGAGATCCAGGAGCAGACCCTCAACCGCAACCTCACGGCCACCCTGGACTACAGCGTCAGCCCGGACTGGGGCGTGGCGGTGCTGCTGCCCCTTTTCAACCGCTACCACGCCACCTTCGCAGAGGGGGATACCGATCCATCCTTCTCCAAGGCCAATGGCCTGGGGGATATCCGGGTGCTGGGCCGCTACCAGGGCTTCTCGGATGACCACTCCTTTGGCCTGCAGCTGGGCGTGAAGCTGCCCACCGGGGGGACCAAGCAGACCTTCAATGCCGGCGCCCAGGCCGGTGAGCTGCTGGACCGCGGCCTGCAGCTGGGCACCGGCACCACGGACCTGCTGTTCGGGGCCTACGCCTTTGGCGAGCTGGCGCCTAACTGGGGCTGCTTTGGCCAGGTGCTGTTCCAGAAGCCCCTGAGCGAGCAGGCTGGCTTCAAGCCCGGCGATGGGATGAATGCCAATGTGGGCGTCCGCTTCACGGGCCATGCGGGCTTCACGCCGCACCTGCAGGTCAATGTGCGCGCCGAGAAGCGCGAGTCTGGCCTCAACGCAGATGTGGCCAACAGCGGTGCCACCCTGGTCTACCTCAGCCCCGGCGTGACCTTCGAGGTCTCCCGCACCGTGCAGGCCTACGTCTTCGGCCAGCTCCCCATCGCCCAGCGCGTCAACGGCCTCCAGATCGAGCCCCGCTGGAGCCTCTCCGTGGGCGTGCACTGCGCGTTCTGAGCCAGAGAACAAAGGCCAAACCGCAGATGGCGCAGATGGGGTATTGGCAGGCCCCTGCGGTTCAAAGGCAAAAGTCGATCCACAGATTCCACAGATTGCGCGTCGACCCACCTTGGCTTTTATCGGTGTTCCTCGGTGTGCCCCTTCTTGCCAGGCCCCTCTCCGCTCTCCTCCGCTTCCCATTCATTCTTTGCTTTGTGGCCTTTGTGGTTAAAGGTCCTTTCGCTTTTCTCTGCGGTTGGCGTTTTCTCCCTCAGTCCTAGCTGCCCCGCACGCGAGTAGGAGCGCCGCTGTAGCTCTCGCCGGGCAGGAGGCGCTCGCGCTTCATGATCACGCTGTGGGGCGCCACGTCCGCGTGGGCGCCGATGACTGCGCCGTAAAGGGGCACGGTGCCGTGGCCCAGGGTGGCGCCTTCATGGATCTGCACGTGGTCGATCTTCAGCACGCGGTCCTCGAAGGTGTGGGCCTGGAACATGGCCTGCACGGTGGCGCCCTCGCCGATGGAGATCATGTCGGGATCCACCACCTGGGCGAAGCCGGGCCCCAGCACCGCCCGGTCGCCGATGCGCATGCCCATGGCCCGGAGGTACCAGGTGAGCCAGAGGGTGCCTTCCAGCGTGGTGAGGATGCCGCGGCCAAAGAAGCCCCACGCCACGTAGAGGAAGTCCCAGCGGCTGCACCAGCAGGACCAGAGGGCGTGGGTCCCGGGGTGCACCCGGCCCAGGAGGAACCACTTCAGGACCAGGATGGCCAGGACCATGACCGCCGTCGTGGCCAGGGCCAGCAGAGGCAGGGCCACCCCGAGGAAGATCGCCCTGGACAGGACCGCCTCGAGCTTCGCCACCGCGTCCGCCCACAGCAGGAAGACCAGGGCCGGGAAGACCGGCAGGGTGAAGCGCAGGGCCTCCCAGAACACCCGGTTGAGGTAGCGGATCAGGGAGGGGTCATGGGTGAGGCTGCGGTCAAAGACGACCACCTCGCGGCGGGGCAGCTCGAAGGGCGGGTGGCCGAACCAGGAGGTGCCGGGGCGCACGGCTGCAGCATCGGCCACGGTGCAGACGCCCAGCAGGATGTCCTCCGGCAGGGTCTGGCCCGCCAGGATGACCGCGTGGTTGCCCAGGAACGTGTTGCGTCCCAGCACCGTGTGGTCCACGGTCACGGTGCCGCAGTGGACCCGGGGGCCACCCAGGTAGATGCCGTCAGCAAAGAAGGTCTCGGGGCCGATGGCAACCAGCTCGGGCACCACATCGATGATGGTGCTGAGCTCGCAGCCGGGGCCGATGCGCATGCCCGCCAGCCGCAGCCAGAAGGGCCAGAAGAGGGTGCCACTGAGCCACTGGCCCGCGGAGTCCACCAGCCCGGACTTGAGCCAGACCCGCAGGTAGGCCGGGCTCCAGCGCCCCAGGACGCCGGGCTCCACCGGACCCATGGCCTGCGCTGCCAGGGCTTGGGTGATGAGGGTGAGGGGCACCGAGAGCACCAGCAGAGCCAGCGAGAGGGGTGAGGCGAGGCCGTCCAGGGCAGTGTCCAGCGTCCAGCCTGAGCCCAGGGCCAGCGCCACGAAGAGCAGGTCCGCCGGGAGGGACACCGCCACGGCCAGAGCCAACCGAGCGCCCAGCATGCCGCAGGTGAAGGCGAGGCTGGTTCCCTGTGGGCCGGGGGGCAGGGCGGGGGCCTCGGGCGTGCGGCCCGCGGGCCGGGCAGGAATCCCATGCCAGCGCTCACCCGCAGGGATGCGGCTGCCGGTGGAGAGGTGGGACAGGGCGGTGAGGCAGGCTCCGGCCCCGACCTCGGTGTGGGCGTCCACACTGGCGCGCACCTCCAGCGTGGCACCCGCACCGATGGCGATGGGCCCCACCTGAATCTGGCCAGCGGCCAGGTCCACCAGCTGCAGCGCCACGTCCTGGCTCAGGGTGGCGTCATCGCCAATGTCCAGGAGGTCCCAGCCACCCCGCAGCAGCAGCACCCCCCGGTGGATGTGCACCCGCTTGCCGACGCGTGCCCCCAGGGCCCGCAGGGCGGCGGCGTGCAGGCCCGTGCCCGTGAGCAGGGCCCAGGGCACCAGCCGCACCGCCTGCTGCACCATCCAGTTGCGGGTGTGAAAGCTGCCCCACACCGGAGCTGAGAGGGGCTGGTAGCGGCCGATGAGGAGGTGCTTCACCAGGACGGCGTAAGCCAGGGAGAGGGGCGCCCACAGGGCCAGGCCCAGGGCCGAGAGCAGGGGCGCCAGCAGGAGGAGGGGGACCAGACCCAGGCGCTGGGCCAGGGCGGGCAGCAGCTTGAACGTGAGGAGGTAGGTCAGTGGTGCACCCAGGGCCAGGGTGGCCAGCAGGCAGAGGGAGTGGAGTGCCAGGGCAGGCCCCGGCGGGTCGGCCTGAGTGCGCCGGGGGGACGCGCCGTCCGCCGGTGATTCTCCGCCCGCCCGCCGGGAGGCCTGGAGGCGGGGGGCCAGCTCGGCGATGGTGGGGGCCTCGTAGAGGTCGCGCACGGTGACGGCGGCGGTGGCCGGGTCATCCCGCAGGAGGGAGACCACCATGGCCGCACTCAGGCTGTCGCCGCCCAGGTCGTTGAAGAAGTCCGCGTGGATGGGGGCGTCCGCCGCCAGGGCCAGAACATCCCGGTAGGTGCGGGCCAGGGCGGCCTCTGTGGCGTCACGGGGAGGCTCGCCGGGATCCAGGGCCTCGCCGGCGGTGCGGACCTGGGGCAGGCGGCGGCGGTCCAGCTTGCCGCCCACGGTGATGGGCAGCTCCACCAGCGGCGCCAGGTGCCCCGGCACCATGTAGGTCGGCAGGCTGAGCCGCAGCCAGGCCTTGAGGTGCTCTCCCAGGGGGACGATGCCGGGGTCCTCCGGCACAAAGAACCCCACCAGGGTCTGGCGGGGCCCTTCGCCCTGGACGCAGCAGGCGGCGGCCCGCACCCCCATGTGCTCCACCAGGCGGGCTTCGATGGCCTCCAGCTCGATGCGGTAGCCCCGCAGCTTCACCTGGCTGTCCCTGCGGCCCAGGTAGTGATGAGCGCCGTCAGGTCCTCGGAGCCCCAGATCTCCCGTGCGGTAGATGCGGCCGAAGGCGGGGTGCTCGATGAACTTCAGGGCCGTGGCCTCGGGGTCATTGCGGTAGCCGCGGGCCAGGCCAGGTCCGCCGATGCAGAGCTCGCCGGGCTGGCCGGGTGGCACCTCGGCCAGGGCCTCGCTCAGCACCCAGGCGTGCAGGCCTGGAACGGGCTGGCCGATGGTGATGGGACGCTCCGGCAGGATGTCCGTGCGCAGAGCGGTGACGGTGCACTCCGTGGGGCCGTAGCCATTCACCAGCCGCCGGCCCTGGCCCCAGCGGTCGGCCAGGTCCTGGGGCAGGGCCTCGCCGCCCACGTAGAGAAGTTTTAGGTCCGGCAGGGCGGTGCTGGGATCCTCGCAGCCCGTGGCCCGCAGCAGGGTCGGGGGCGGGCAGAAGACCGTGATGCGCTCCGCCTGGAGCCAGGGCACGAGGTCAGGCCCCAGGCGGGCGGCCGCATCGTCCATGACCACCACCGTGGCGCCTGAGGCCAGGGCCAGCCAGCTCTCCTCCACGGAGGAGTCATAGGCGGCCGACGAGCCCTGGGCCACGCGGTCACCGGGGCCCAGGCCGAACTCGGCCAGGTCGCCCACCACGAGGCTGGTGATGCCCGCCTGCTGGATCATCACGCCCTTGGGCTTGCCTGTCGTGCCGGAGGTGTAGATGAGGTAGGCCAGGCTCTGGTCATCCTGCCAGGGGGCAGGGGCAAGGGGCGCTGCCGCCGGGGTCACTGCCAGGTAGGCGGCGGTGTCCACCACGAGGTCCGTGCCGGGGCGCAGGGCACGCAGCCGAGCCACCCCGGCGGCATCCGCCAGGACAGCGGCGGGGGCGGCGTCGTCGAGGATGGCCTGCACCTGGTCGTCCGGGAAGGCGGGGTCGATGCAGGTCCAGGCGCCGCCCGCAAAGAGAACCGCCAGCTGAGCGGCGTAGAGGTCCGGCGTGTCCCGGCTGAGGTGGAGGGCCACGATGGCATCGCGGGTCAGCCTGGGCCGCAGCAGGGCCGCCAGGGTGTGGGCGCGGGCCGCCAGCTCCGCATAGGTCGCAGTCTGCCGCAGGGCCCGGCCGGGGCCCGGGGGGACGTCCACGGCCAAGCCGTCGGGCCAGCGGGCGGCGGCTGCCTCGAAGCAGGCCTGCAGCAGGCGTGGGGGCGCTCCGGAGCTGGCTGCGGGGTCTGGAGAGGGGGGCATGCGGAGCTTTCGCTGGGTTGGAAGGGGGCCGCGCGGGGCCTGTCCAGTGTAGGGCTGGCGGGCCTTTGAGGGGTGCAACCTCGGTACTTAGGCCCTTTCCTAGTAGACTTGAGGGTTCCAGTGGAGTCCTCGCCATGCCCTTTACGCCCCTGACCCAGGAACCCGAGATCCAGCGCCGCTGGGTCGATGCCGGCGCCTTCCGCGCCAAGCGCGCCGCCGACCTGCTGCCGGACTCCAAGACCTTCTACATGCTGGTGATGCTGCCCTACCCCAGCGGTCGCATCCACATGGGCCATGTGCGCAACTACACGCTGGGCGATGTCACGGCCCGCTTTCGCCGCATGCAGGGCTACGAGGTCATGCACCCCCTGGGCTGGGACAGCTTCGGCCTGCCGGCGGAGAACGCTGCCATCAAGCACGGCATCCACCCCGCCATCTGGACCCGCGCCAACATCGAGGAGATGAAGGGGCAGATCCAGAAGATGGGCATCAGCTACGACTGGGAGCGCGAGGTCGCCAGCTTCCAGGACGACTACTACCGGTGGAACCAGTGGCT
>CAIMFT010000211.1 GCA_903840385.1 uncultured Holophagaceae bacterium | reverse complement strand
TTGGGCTTAGGTTTTCACCTAGCAGTTGGTCCATTGCGTAGGCATTGGCAATACCGGTGAGTTCATCCGGGGTTTGAAGCAGCAGGAGCCCTTTGGCTTGGGTGTACATGGCTACATCGGTCTTGATTTGGGTCGCCAATTGGCTGACTTTGCCCGGCCCCCCAATGAGCACGGTTGCGGCTGGGTCAACGGCGGTGACGAGCCGCATATGGTAGGCCCGGTCTGTGATCTTGCAATCGCTGGGCGCAGCCTGAGCAGGAACACTGGAGGCAGGGACCCCCGCCGCTTTGGCTTGGGCGGGCAAGACGGTGGTGTCGACGGCCATGGGCGCCGCAGCATGAAGGGCGATGGGCGCCATGGCGCCACCGACCGGGAGGAATTTTTCTGATGCGAGATGCATGCCCCCCGCATCGACAACGATGGCTGACACCATCCAGGCACCGGGACGCAGGGCCACGCTGAATGCACCCGTTGCGTCGATTGGGGTGCTCACACTGTCATCCCTATCCAGGGCTACTGCCTGGACCTGCGCAAAGGAAGCCCCGGTACCCAGGGGCGCACCATCGCTGCCGAACACGCCACCCGACAGGACGGTGACATCGGGGTAGACCTGGAGGGTCTGTTCGCCATAGGCGATCGGGGCGCCGGTGGCGGTGTCATAGAGGCGGGCCACCAGCGACCAGGGGCCAGGTGCAGCGTTGTCCAACCGGGTCCCGAGCAGCGGCAGGCTGATGTCGGCCGAGGGGCCATCGTAGGCCAGCGTGCCAGCGTCCGGAAGCCGCTCTGCGGTGCCATCCGGTGCTCTCCAGTAGGCGATGAGCCGCACTGGCCGTGCCGTGGCACCACGGGTAAGGGTCACTGACCCGGTCACCGAGTCCCCCGCCAGTGCTCCGCGCCGCGACAAAGTTACCTGGACCTGAGGTGTCGCGGAAAGGACCACCTGAGTTTCGGCCAGGGCCTTGAGTTCGCCGCTTACATCCTTGGCCATGAGGACGAATCGCCAGGCCCCCTCAAGGCGTTGTGGAACAGTGGGCCGGAAGGTACCTGAGGTGCCCGATGCAGCGGCATACGCCACCTCCGTGTCACCCCAGTGACCATTGGATGAGAGATAGCTCACAGTCCCGGTGGCAGGGCGGACGCCCGCGAAGCCCTCGCCCCGCCCAGCGTTGCCAGGCCCCTGGGCGCGCACCACCAGGGAGAGTCCGGCACCACCCGACAGGACCCAGGTCAGCTCCGGGAGGCTGTCCAGGGTCCCGGATGGTTGACTGGCGCTAAGCGTCAACGTAATCGGAGGGCTTACGGTCTCGGAAGCAGTCGTCTCCCCGTGGTGGCCGTGGCAGCCGAAGGGTCCAAGGGCCAGCACGAGCAGAAGTGAAAGGATGGGGGCCTTCCAGAACAATAACCAGACACGGCTACGCGTGGAGTTGAACATAGAACCTCTAGATGGATGTTTAGCCGATATTTCCACATCTAAAACAAGATGTATAGACGCTTTTTTTGAGCTTCATTGCGTAATTTCGGGCCTCGATCTACCCCAACAGGCACCCAACTCGGGCTCTGATCACAGGCTTTCAAGGTGATGAAGGCAGGGATTGAGACAGCCCCGGTGCCTGGGCCATGGATGAAGTTGTTGCGCCCATAGTTGTTATTACAGACTCCGTCCATCGGACACCTTATGCTTCCGACTTTGCACGACCGGACAACTTATGGTTCCGGCAACCTGTCGGATAGGCCAATCCCACCCCTCAAATGAGGCCATTTCGCGGCAGGAGCGGACAGAATATGCTTCCTGTCCCGGACATCTTTTCCTTCACGACACAGGTGAAAGGAAAAAACGTGGGAGTCGAAATCGCTGAATTGCTGGCAGGTAGGGCACCGCAAAACGCCACTAAATGTGGCGTTTTGCGGGTAAAGGCCCGTGCCAGCATCTGATTCGGACCTCCGGTCCTCACCCCTTCGGGGCCGCCATCGCCTTCGGCGATGCGGTCTTATCCTCCCTACGGTCGGATGATCGCGCGGCCGGAGCGTCAGGCCGCAGGCCTGATGCGGAGGGACTCCCACCACCGGGGGTGCCACCGGGCCCTAATAGCGGGACACCAGGATCAGCGCCGTGCCCAGCAGCGACACGCCAGACGTCTACCCATCCTCGCCGCTTCCCTCCCCTCCGGGTTTACCATGGGACCTTCCCGGAGGTCTCCCGATGGCTGTCCCTGTCTCGTTCGTCCTGAACGGCAAGCCCGTCACTGTCACCAGCCCCCGGGACCGGATGCTGGTGTGGGTGCTGCGCGATGAACTGGGCCTCACGGGCACCAAGGTGGGCTGCGAGGCCGGGCTCTGCGGAGCCTGCACGGTGCTGGTGGACTTCGAGACCGTGCTCTCCTGTTCCACGACGCTGGGCGATGTGGCCGGCAAGTCCGTGCTCACCATCGAGGGCCTGACCGTGGAAGGCAAGCTGGATCCCCTGCAGAAGGCCTTCCAGGACCACCACGCCTTCCAGTGCGGCTACTGCACCTCGGGGATGATCATGGCCGCCTGGGCCTTCCTGAAGAAGAAGCCCAAGGCCACCCGCGAGCAGATCGTCGAGGCCATGGAGGGGAACATCTGCCGCTGTGGGGCCCATGTGCGGATCCTGGAAGCGGTCGAGACGGCAGGTAAGGGCATGGGAGGTGTGCGATGAAAAGGCGGACCCTCCTCCAGGCCACTGCGGGTGCCCTCACCTTCTTCTTCACGAGCCGCACCAGCGCTGCGCCCGTTGAGCCGACCCGCCCCGGTGCCTACGCCGAGGACTTCAACGCCTACCTGAAGATCTCCGCGGACGGCCGCGTGGGCTGCTTCGTGGGGAAGACCGAGCTGGGCCAGGGCGCCCTGACGGTGCTGGCCATGCTCGTGGCCGAGGAGCTGGAGCTGGATCCGGCCCAGGTGGATGTGCTCCTGGGCGACACGGACCTCTGCCCCTGGGACCTGCCCACCGGCGGCTCCCTCACCATGTGGCAGACCGCCCCCGTCCTCCGGGGCGCCGCCGCCGAGGTGCGGGCGGTGCTCCTGGGCATGGCAGCCAAAGCCCTGGGTGCCGCGGCGGCCGACCTGGCCCTGAAGGATGGGGCCATCTGGGTGAAGGCGGCCCCCACGCGCCGCACCACCTTCGGTGCGCTGGTGCAGGGCCGGAAGATGGTCCGGCACCTGGGCAAGGTCAAGCCCAAGCCCCTCTCCGACTGCACCGTGCTCGGCCGCCACTTCCCCCGCAAGGACGCCCTCGCCAAGACCACCGGCGCAGCCAAGTACGCCGGCGACCTCCGCCTGCCCGGCACCCTCCACGCCTGCCTCCTGCGGCCCCCGGCTCATGGCCTGAAGCTGGCCAGCGCCGACACGGCGGCCGCCGAGCGGGTGCCCGGTGTCCGCATCGTGCGCGACGGCAACCTCCTGGCCGTGCTGCACCCCCAGCCCGACACCGCCCGGAAGGCCCTCGCCCTCGTGAAGGGCACCTTCGAGGGCACTGAGCTCGACGTGGACGATGTCCGCATCTACCAGTACCTCGTGGACAAGGCCGCCCCCGGGCAGCGCGTGGTGAGCTCCCGCGGCGATGTGGCCGCCGGTGAGAAGCGGGCCGCCACGGTGGTGGAGGCCGAATACCGCAATGCCTACGAGAGCCACGCCACCCTCGAGCCCCATACCTCCGTCGCCAAGTGGGAGGACGGCCGCATGACCGTGTGGGCCTCCAACCAGTCGCCGTTTGTCTTCCGCGACTCCGTGGCCGAGGCCCTCAAGCTGGACAAGGACAAGGTCCGCATCGTGACCCCCTTCGTGGGGGGTGGCTTCGGCGGCAAGCTCGTGGCCCCTGTGGCCGTCGAGGCTGCCCGCATCGCCCGCCAGGTCCCCGGCGTACCCATCCAGGTGGCCTGGAACCGGGAGGAGGACCTCTTCCTGGACGGCTACCGTCCGGCCGCCGTGGTCAAGCTCCGCGCCGGCCTGGATGCCAGCCGTGGCGCCATCACCTTCTGGGACAGCACCGTGGCCGGCGTCTCCCAGGGCGAGGCCGAGTTCACCTACGAGATGCAGACGAATCGCTATCAGGCGCCCGCCGTCCCCGACCTCCACCCCCTCAAGGCCGGCGCCTGGCGTGCCCCCAACGCCCACACCAATGCCTTCGCCCGGGAGTGCCAGCTGGACGCCCTGGCCGCCAAGGCCGGGATGGACCCTGTGACCCTGCGCCGCCGCCTCGCCAACGACCCCCGCCTCCTCCACCTCCTGGAGTTGGCGCTGGAGGCCTTTGGCTGGGAGCCCGCCCCCGGGCCGACGGGCCGGGGCATCGGCGTGGCCTGCGGGGCCTGGCGCCAGGCCCTGGTGGTGGCTGTGGCCCAGGTGGCCGTGGACAAGACCACCGGGAAGGTCCAGGTGCTGCGCTTCCTCGAGGCCGTGGACGTGGGCCTCGTGGTGAACCCAGAAGGGGCCCGGCAGCAGGTGGAGGGCGCCATCACCATGTGCATCGGCCAGGCCCTCAGCGAGGAGATCCGCTTCAAGGGCGGTCGCATCCTGGACAAGAACTTCGACACCTACCTGCTGCCCCGCTTCTCTGCGATCCCCCGCATGCAGGTGGTCTTCGCGAACAGCGGGACCACGATCACCCAAGGCATCGGCGAGCCCCCCGTGGTGCCAGTAGCCGCGGCCCTGGCCAACGCAGTCTTCGACGCCACCGGTGCCCGGGTGACCCACGTGCCCTTCACCCCCAAGCGTGTCCTGGCGGCCCTGAAGCGGGTGCCTGCGAAGTAGCCTGATTCGACAGCCCCAGCCTTAGCCCTCGCCTCGATGGGGTCACCCAATTACTCTTGGCTCAGCGGGCCTGGACCCTCAGGAATTCATCCCGAGCGGCGAGGGCGGTGTCCGTGAAATCGGTGAACACGCCGTCGACGCCCAGGGCGTAAAAGGCGAGGTACTCGTTTTTCGGATCGGCCTGGTAGTCCCGTGCCAGGCGGCGTGACTCGTTGCGGAAGGTGTAGGGATGGACGTAGAGGCCGGCTCGGTGGGCATCGGCGATGAGGCTGGTGGGCCATTGCAGGGTCGCATCGGCTTCATTGACCAGGCCGTCCCCGCTGACATCCACCACACGACCACCGGCATCGAGCGCGCCCTTGAGGGTGACGACGTAGCGCTTCCAGGGGCCGATGCCGTCCGCATAGGTCTTGATCTCGGCCAAGCCAGCTGGCGTGACCATCGCACTGAAGAGACGGCTATCGCCGGCGCGGGTCCAGTCGTAGGGGCGGTCATAGGGAGCGACAAAGGTGAGGGCACCCGTCCGCAGGTCCACATCATCGGCATCGATGAGCTGGATCAGCTTGGTAGCGAGTCCCTTGGCACGCAGGTACTTCAGACTCCCAGGCTCAAAAGACTGGACGTAGATCGGCGCGCTCCGGCTGTTCCAACCCGCTGCCTGGATCAACGTAATGAGGGTGTCCTCCAGGGGCAGGCCAAGGTCGCGATGGTAGGTGGGGTTCTTGGTCTCGGGGTACACCGAGATCCTTCGACCGGTCGTGGTGGTGCGGGCCTTGACCAGGTCGATGACTTCCTGGAAGGTGACAATCCGGAAGCGTCCGTTGTACTGCTGGGGGCGCTCCACGTCGGTGGCGATCGCACCCAGCGTCTTGATCTCGGCCAGGGTGAAGTCGCTGGCAAACCAGCCGGTCTGGGTCTCGCCATCCACCTGGGTGCTCTTCCTGCGGCTGGCAAACTCCGGGTGGCTGGCCACATCGGTGCTAATGGCCAGGTTGGGATCATGGCGGCAGATCAGGACGCCATCCTTGGTCGAGATGAGGTCCATCTCCACCACATCGGCGCCCAGCTCGATGGCCTTGACGTAGGCTTCGAGGGTCTCCTCGGGCAGGTAGCCGGAAGCACCCCGGTGAGCCACCACGATGGGGGCTCGGCCATCCAGGGTCGGCAACCGGCTGAGCTCGTGACCGCCTCCACAGGTGACCCCCAGCAGGACGCTCAGGCCCAGGCTCGCCACCGTGAGCTGAAGCGAGAAGCGACGACGGCCACGTGGCATGGTGGTAGCTCTCCTCAAGCTGGGTCAAGGGTACCGGGGTATGCCTTCTGCGGAAACATCCGCCAAGCTCCTTCCATTCCCTGTTTTTCCCTACGAATTTTCGTATCAGACTGGCTAAGCCTTGGTTTTGGGTACTCTGAAGGGGTGCTTTTGGCTTTTCCGGTGCTGGCCCGCACCTGTTTCTTGCTTTGCCGTTGCTGGAGTCCCTGTGCGCAAGACCAAGATCGTCATGACCATGGGCCCGGCCCTCATGCAGGAGGACCGGCTGCGGGAGGCCCTGAAAGAGGCCGATGCGGTGCGCCTCAACGCCAGCCATGGGGACCCGGAGGCCCGCCTGCATACCCTGACCATGGTGCGCTCCATCGCCGCGGAGCTGGGTCGGGCGATCCCCGTCTTCCTCGACCTGCAGGGCCCCAAGTGGCGCATCGGCGCCCTGGAGAACCCGGTGACCCTGGTGGAGCACAGCGTGGGCGCCTTCTACGCCCAAGGCGCCACCCTCATGCCGGGCCTCGCCTGGACCGCGCCCCTGCCCCATCCGGAGCTCTTCGAGGGTGCGGTGAAGGACCAGATCTGGCTACTGGATGACGGTGCCATCACCGTGAAGGTCCTCTCCCGGAGCTCGGATGTGGTGATGGCCGAGGTGATCGTCGGCGGGCCGCTGAAGTCCCGCAAGGGCGTCCACCCCATCGGCATGGACGTCCTCATGAGCCCTCTGACGGACAAGGACCACGTCGATATCCGCTGGGGCGTGGAGCACCAGGTGGACCTCTTCGCCCAGAGCTTCGTCCGCCGGGCTTCGGACGTGCAGCAGCTGCAGGCCATCATTCGCCACCTGGGCGGGAACCAGCACGTCATCGCCAAGATCGAGCACCCCACGGCCCTCTCGCACCTGGAGGAGATCCTGGATATCTCCTGGGGCATCATGGTGGCCCGCGGGGACCTGGGCCTGGAGCTGGGCGTGGAGCGGGTGCCGAGCCTGCAGAAGCAGATCATCCGGGCCGCGCGGAAGGCCCTCAAGCCCGTCATCACCGCCACCCAGATGCTGGAGAGCATGATCGAGCATCCCCAGCCCACCCGCGCCGAAGCCAGCGATGTGGCCAATGCCATCTGGGACGGCACGGACGCCGTCATGCTGAGTGCCGAGAGCGCCGTCGGCGCCTACCCCGTGGAGGCCCTGCAGTGGCTGGCTCGCATCGCCACGGAGGCCGACGCCAATGTGAAGCAGCGGGTGACCACCCTGCCCGAGGATATGTCAGAAAAGGCCCTGGCCCGCACGGACATCTCCGTGGCCTTCGCCGCCTGCCGCACTGCCGACGAGATCAATGCCATCTGGATCGTGGCTTTCACTGAGGGCGGTGGCATGGCCCGCATGGTCAGCCGCCTGGCCGGGCGGACGCCCATCCTGGCCGCCACGGTGGACCTGCAGATCGCCAAGCTCATGGGCCTGCTGCGCGGCGTCACGGCCCTGGTCATCCCCAAGGTGGCCGACACAGACGAGATGGTGGAGGTGGTGCGCAACCTGCTCATCACCGAGCACGGCGCCAAGAGCACCGACCGCATCGTCATGACCATGGGCCTCCCCCTGTGGAAGACCGGGACAACAAACACCATGAAGGTCATGACCTTCTAACCAGCGCCACCGCATTCCTGCTGCAAAGCAAAAGCTTCTTAGCCGGGGATGGACGGGGATAAACGAGGATAAGGATTCCTGGTTATCGGCCTTGCTCCGCCAAATCGGACCTTCAAAGATCTCCACTAAGGACACGAAGCAGTGCCGAAAGAGCACGAAGGCAAGCCGTTACGCCGACAGGGCCTCCGGGCCTGCGGCCCCCGGTCGCATGCGACCGGCCAAGGGGGCGGCGGCTGGAACGGCTCTTGGGGGGCGCGGCCGTGGCTCCCCGGGATGACTTCCGGCAACGCCGGAAGCCGCCGCAGGCGGGCCCATGCGGGGTGGGTCGGCGCACAATCTGTGGAATCTGTGGAATCAGTGGCAAAAGAGCTTTTGCTCTTACCCCATTCATCCCTCTTATCCCCGTCAAAAGGCTTTTTCAGGCCGTGACGGCCACCAGCTCGGCCAAGGGATCCGGGCCTTCCATGACTTGGCCGGCGGTGGCGTAGAGGGCGGCGACCTTCCCGGCGGCGGGGGCGCAGATCTCCATCTGCATCTTCATGGACTCCAGGATGAAGAGCACCTGGCCTTCCTCCACCACATCACCTAGGGCCACGCGACACTCCAGGACCTTGCCGGCCATGGGGGCGCAGAGGACACCGGCG
>CAIMFT010000210.1 GCA_903840385.1 uncultured Holophagaceae bacterium | reverse complement strand
GGCCACTTCGACCTTGTCGCCCACCTGGAACATCTCGCTGGGGTGGTTGAGCCGGCCCCAGGACATGTCGGTGATGTGCAGCAGGCCGTCCACACCGCCGAGGTCGACGAAGGCGCCGTACTCGGTGATGTTCTTGATGGCACCCTCGACCAGCTTGCCTTCTTCGAGGCCCGCAAGGGTCTCTTCCTTCAGGCTCGCGTTGATGGTCTCGAGGAACAGCTTGCGGGACAGGACGATGTTGCCCCGGCGGCGGTTGACCTTGATGACCTTCATGTCGAAGGACTTGCCGAGGTAGGGATCGAGGTTGCGGACGGGCTTCATGTCCACCTGGCTGCCGGGCAGGAAGGCCCGAATGCCGATGTCCACGGCCAGGCCGCCCTTGACCTTCTCGAGCACGGTACCGTGCACGGTCATGTTGGAACGGAAGGCCTTCTCGACCTCGTCCCAGATCTTCATCTTCTCAGCGCGCTCACGGGACAGGCGCACGTTGCCGTTGGCATCCTCGAGCATCTCGAGAAGGACTTCGACCACTTCGCCCACCTGCACGCCCTGGGTGCCGTCGGGGTTGTTGAACTCGTCAAGGTTGACGGTGCCCGAACCCTTGTAGCCGATGTCCACGATGACGTCCTTGCCGCGGATTTCCACGACCACGCCCCGGACCACCTCTTCCTCGCGGAGGCCACGGGTT
This sequence comes from uncultured Holophagaceae bacterium, assembly GCA_903840385.1. Taxonomy (GTDB): domain Bacteria; phylum Acidobacteriota; class Holophagae; order Holophagales; family Holophagaceae; genus Geothrix. Next base: position 6,648 of record CAIMFT010000210.1, on the reverse strand, counting down.
TCGCCCTGGAGGGCGGCCATGAACTCCATGCCTTCCTCGCTGTCGTCCTCCACATACCCTGCATCCAGCACGGTAATGCGGCCCAACTGCTTGGAACCTTGGCCCTTGATGATTGCTTCTAACTTGGACATATAAGTCCACCTCTTTTTTTTGCGCCCACGCTCTGGTGGTGCGCTGGAATCCCGGCACATGCGTCCGGCAGAACCGACAGACTATCCTGGAACATCCCGTAAAGCCAGGGATGAATGGGAGGGGTGCCCCAGCCATGTGTCTCATAGGCTTTCGGTGGCAACCCGGGACGGCTGTTCCCCTGCTGGTGGCAGCCAATCGGGACGAGTTCTACGAGCGCCCCACCGCCCCCATGGCCTGGTGGGAGGGCGGGCAGCTCCTGGGAGGAAGGGACCTGAAGGCCGGTGGCACCTGGCTGGGCCTAACCCGCACCGGGCGCTTCGCTGCCCTCACCAACCACCGGGACCCGGCCCTGGTCCGGCCCGACGGCCCCTCGCGGGGGCGGCTCCCCCTGGCCTTCCTTGAAGGGGAGGCCACCCCCGAGCGCTTCCTGGAGGGCCTGCGCCAGGACTCCGGCGCCTCCAGCCCCTTCAACCTGCTGCTCTGCGATGGGACCCACCTGGTGGGCTACGAGAGCCGCAGTGACCGGGTGCTGCGCTTCGAACCTGGGGTCCATGCCGTGTCCAACGGCGCCTTCGATGAGCCCTGGCCCAAGGTCGCCGCACTAAAGGAGAGCCTGGCCCAGGCGGGCGAGGACCTCGGTGCCTTGCTGGATGCCCTGCAGGATGACCACGCCTTCCCCGACGCCAGCCTCCCCCACACCGGCGTGTCCCTGGACTGGGAGCGGGTCCTGTCCCCCGCCTTCATCCGCACCCCCGCCTACGGCACCCGCGCAGCCACAGTCCTGGCCCTGGGCCGCCGTGCAGTGGCCGTCCTCGAGCGGACCTTCACCCCGCAGGGCAGGGAAGGAGAGCGCAGGTTCGAGTTTCTACTCACCCCGAAAAGCCAGGGGAACAGCGCAAAAAGTTCTTAACCACAAAGAAAACAATGGGCACAACAGCCCTTGAACCAGGGAGGCGGAGCCTCGCCTGCGAGGTGCTTGAATGCATCGAAAAAATACATCCAGGTGTAAGCAATCAAGCTTATGGCGCAAGCCTTTCATTGAAACAATACTATTGATGACTTGAATATCAAGTTTGGTGGTCGCTACCCCGGAACCACCTGGCGTCTGACCTTTTGATCAGGTAGGGAGGGGTGTATGCCAGCCAGGTCTGGGCAGGTGTCAGATGAGCATCTTTCTCGGATCTTCCTGCATGCACGGCGCCGACCGGAGGTCTTCGCCAAGGTCCTGCTAGGCAGTTTGGGCTTGGCCCTGGTGCTAGGCTGCCCATCCAAAAGTGGTGGCAAGGGTGCTCCTGCACCGGCCCCCGCTGCGCCGGCAGCGGTCCCTGCGCCAATGCCGCCACCCGCACCGCCTGCCGCAGTCGCATCGGCCAAGCGCCATCCAGCCGTTTTGCGGGTCCCGATCCGGAAGGCTGTCGCGCCTGCACCCAGGCCGACCTCTGCGCCGCTGCCCACCAGTGCCCCCACGCCTCCTGTCGTGCCGCCATCCCCACAGGCGGCCCCAGCGCTCCCGACAGCGGTGGCTTCGCCCATAGCGGTCCAGAAGCCCGCCCCGGCCCCGGCGCCACGGCGCCCCGCCGCACCGTCATCCTTGCCGACGGCTGGGGCAGGAAGCCCCTGGGCCTACGGGTTCCAGGCCGCCCTGGTGTTCCCCTCCAACGGGGGCCTGCGCACCACCACCGGCAGTCCCAGCGTGGCCCTGGGCCTGCACGCCACATGGTTGCTGCCCAAGGGGCTGCGGCTCCGGCCCCGCTTCGACTACACCGTGTTCGCCGGGGAGACCCGCGGCAGCACTGCAGCGCCCTTGGCCCAGGTGCTGGACACCCGCGTGTCCAGTCTGGCGCTGGGGGTCGACCTGCTCGTGCCGCTGGGTGCGCGCTGGAGCCTGGGTCTGGCGGTGGCTGAGGTGCGCTGGTCCGTGGCCAGCACCAACACCGTGACCTCGACCCTGGGCGGTAGCATGACCCTCTCCGGGACCTCGCACTGGACCCGCTTGGCCCTTGGCCCGGTGCTGACCTTCAAGGTCTCCGACCACATCGAGGTGGAGGGCAGGGCGCTGAGCAGCCACTACGGCTACCAGAACCAGCCTGCGAACACGGCCGCTGTCGGCCTCGTCTGGCGCTTCTAGGGGGATGGTGATGATCTCGAACCCTATTCCCATTCCTGGTTGTCGGCCAGCCTCCGCCGAAAAAGCGCTCCACCAAGGACACGAAGACGCCCTGCAGGCGCAGGAAGGGCACGAATGCAGCCTGACCCACCCCGGGCATCCCCAAGGGGGCGGCGGCTGGCTGCGGCCCCCAAGAGCCGTTCCAGCCGCCGCCCCCTTGGCCGGTCGCAGGCGACCGGGGGCCGCAGGCCCGGAGGCCCTCTCGGCGCGAGGATTCTGCCTTCGTGGCCCTTTGAGTCAGTTCTTCGTGGCCTTAGTGGAGCTCTTTGAAAGCCCGAAAGGGTGGACCAAGCCCGGTAAGCAGGTTCCCTATTGGCTGCCGGTGGGTGCAGCGCTGCTGCTGACCTTGGCTTGTGGCGGTGGCAGCAAGGCCACTGGCGATCAGGTGAACACGGCCAACCAGGTGATGACGGTGAGTCCGGCCGTGGCCTCCGTCGCTCCGGGCCAGACGCTGCAGTTCACGGCCACCATCCCCTGGGGCGGGACCGCCACCTGGGCCGTGCTGCCGGCCGCCGGCGGCACCTTCAGCGGGAACGGCCTGTTCACGGCCTCCTCTGCCCAGGGCCAGTACCGCATTGTGGCCATGTGGAACAGTGATGTACGGTACACGGCCTCAGCCACAGCCACCATCCTGCCACCGCCTCCCCCTGCGGAGTCCACACCGGATCTGGTTTACGCCTCCGGCGTGCAGAGCTCCGGCGGCACCGTCCCCACCCGGAACACGGCCGTCGTGGGTGAGACCGTGCCCGCCACCCGCGCTGCCGACGGCAGCGGCACCCTTCAGCTTCGCCACGGCTTCCGCCCTTCCACCAAGTAGCACCCGCACCGCACTGCCCGCTCTCCTCTGGAGCTCCCATGCGACACCCCTTCCTGACTCCCACCGTGGCGATGATCGTCGGCCTGAGTGCCGGTTCCGTTTTCGCCCAGGGGCCGCCGACCCAGGCGGTGGTGGTGGCACCCACTCCGCAGCTGGCCTACCAGGGTCGCCTGCTGGAGGCTGGAGTGGCCGCCAACGGCGCACGGGCCTTTGTGTTCTCGCTGAAGGACCCCACGGGCCTGGAGCTGTGGAGCTCCGGCACGCAGACGGTGACGGTGGCCGACGGCATGTACTCGGTGGTGCTGGGGTCCACGGGGATGCCGGCGATTGCGGCCACGCTGCTGGCGCAGTCGGAGCTGAAGCTGCATGTGGTCATCGGTGGTGCGGCCATGAGCCCGGATGTGGATCTGATCCCGGCCTTCCAATCCCGGTCGGCCTGGGAGCTGGTGGGGACCTTCAGTGGTGACCTGACCGGGAGCCAGACGCAGACGGTGCTGACGCAGATTCAGGGCATCCCAGTGGACCTCACCACCACCCGGCCGACAACCGGGCAGGGCCTGATCTACAACGGCACGAAGTTCGTGCCCAGCACCGTGCTGGGCCCCAAGGGCGATACGGGTGCCACGGGGGCGACAGGCGCTACTGGACTCCAGGGTCTAGCGGGCAGCACCGGGGCCACCGGCCTCCAGGGACTCATGGGCATTACCGGGGCCACGGGCCTGACGGGTGCAACGGGTGCCAGCGGGCTGGATGGCAAGACCGTGCTGAACGGTATCATCGCCCCTGTCGTGAGCGTGGGCGTTAACGGCGACTTCTACCTGAACACCGTCAGCAGCATCCTCTATGGACCCAAGGCGGACGGAGCCTGGCCGGCGGGCGTTAGTCTGGTGGGCGCAGCAGGCGCGAACGGGGCCGATGGTGCCCCCGGCGTACCCGGCGCTGCGGGCACCAATGGCACCAATGGAGCCGCAGGTACAAACGGTACGAACGGCACGAATGGGGCGAATGGCGCACCGGGAGCCACTGGGGCCAGTCCATTTACCGTCAGTGGCACCAGTGCCGTCTACATGGCGGGCAAGGTCGGCATCGGAAGCGCCTCACCGACGGCCCTGCTCGATGTCGGGGGCGAGGCACTGATTCATGGTTTGACCCTTGGGTACGGACCGGCCACGAACTACACCAATACCGTCTTCGGCATGAGCGCTTTAGCCAACATTTCCACGGGCGCCTATAACGTAGCCCTGGGCTGGGAGGCCCTCAAAGCCAACCTGGTGGGTCAATGGAACCTCTCCCTCGGTTCCTCGTCTCTCACAGCCGCCTTGGGCGACGGGAACACCGGGGTCGGCTACGGCACGGGCCAACGGCTTACAACCGGGAGCAAGAACACCCTAATCGGGTATCAGGCGGGCAACCTTCTGACGACTGAGTCCAACAACATCGCCATTGGCAACCAAGGTACGCCAGGCGATTCTGGCGCGATCCGGATCGGCGCCGCAGGATTGCAAACCAGCGCCTACATCGCCGGCATCAAGGACAAGACGCTCACGGGCACAACGAAGACCGTGGTCATCGATACCACGACTGGGCAGCTGGGGTCTGTCACGAGCAGTGGCGGTTCGGGCAGCGGCACCGTCACCAGCGTTTCCGTGACCTCGGCCAATGGCTTCGGGGGCAGTGTGGCCACCGCTACCGCGACCCCCGCGATCACCCTCAGTACCAGCGTCACCGGCCTGCTCAAGGGCAATGGGGCCGGCGTCTCCGCCGCCAGCGCAGGGACGGACTATCAGGCGCCGCTAAGCTTCTCCAGTCCGCTAAGCAACGCCTCCAACACTGTATCGCTGGGAACGGTAGGTGTCGCCAATGGCGGCACGGGTTCCGCCACGCAGAACTTCGTGGATCTGACGACCACCCAGACCATCGCTGGTTCGAAAACCTTCAGCGGCGGCTTGAACGTATCCGCCGACAGCACCTATAAGCTCGGCGGCGCTGACCTGCTCCACAGCAAGGGCGGTGGGACCAACCTCTTTCTGGGCGTTGGCACAGGCGCGGCTAGCAACATGAGTCTATATAATACGGCCATTGGCAATGGTGCCGGGAGTGCCTTCACCGGCGCATGGGCCAACACCTTCGTGGGCTACAGCAGTGGCGCTAGCGCGACTGGGACTGGAAACTCGTTTTTTGGCAAAGATGCAGGGCTTGGGAACACGACCGGGGATTTCAACACTGCCGTCGGTTACCAGGCTGGCAAAAACCTGGTAGCAGGATCCAACAACATCGACCTCGGCAACGCTGGCTTAAGCGGGGATTCCGGCATCATCCGCATCGGGTCCAGTAACCAGACGGCCACCTACATTGCGGGCATCGCTGGGGTAACACCTTCCGGTACAACCCAGACGGTGATCATCAATTCCAATGGCCAGCTAGGCTCTGTGGCCAGCAGCGGCAACTCCGGCACAGTCACCAGCGTCGGCCTCTCCGCGCCGTCCTTCCTATCGGTATCAGGGTCCCCCGTGACCACCAGCGGTACCTTGGCCCTTTCCTACTCCGGCTCAGCCCTACCCGTAGCCAATGGCGGTACGGGCCTCACCAGTGTCGGCAGCAGTGGTCAGGTGCTGAGTTCCAATGGCTCAGGCATGGCCTGGGCCTCGCCCTCGTCCGGTCCCTGGACGACCAGCGGCAGCAATATCTCCTACAGCTCCGGCCGTGTAGGTATCGGCACCGGCAGCGACACGCCAGCCTTCTCACTAGATGTGAAGGGTAATGCGAATGTTTCGGCCATGGCCACCGCCCAGGCTCTTAGCGATGACCCCTCACCCAGCCTGCTGCTGCGCGTCTTCAATAGAGATAATGGTTGGAACTACACGACGTCTCTGTACAACCAGGTCGGCATTGGCTTTGGCTACCAGGACTCGACCACCGGCAACCAGACCATGAAGTCGGCCATCGTCTCCGGCACCTACGGTTTGAACTATCTTCGCTTCCACGTCGGGGACATGACCGCAGCGAGAATGTTTATCAATTCCGATGGCAGAGTGGGCATTGGCAAAACGAACCCGGGATCCATTTTGGATGTAGCGGGCACGGTGACTGCGACGGCCTTCGCCGGGCCCCTCACCGGCAACGCGACAAACGTGACAGGCACCGTGGCTGCGGCCAACGGCGGCACGGGGGCAACCACGCTCACCGGCTACGTCTACGGCAACGCCACGGGCACGATGACCGCGGCCACCACCATCCCGGGCAGCGCCATCAGCGGCTACCTGCCGGTTGCTCATGGCGGCACGGGCACCACCACGGGGCCCACCCAGGGCGGCGTGATCTACGCCGTCAGTGATGTTGTCTACGGCTCCACAGGGGCCGGCACCTCTGGGCAGGTGCTGCTGAGTCGCGGCACCAGCAATCCCGTCTGGTCCAGCAACATCAGCGGCAATGCGGCCAACGTCACCGGCACCGTGGCCGTGGCGAACGGCGGCACGGGGCTGACAACCTATGCCACGGGCGACCTGTTGTATGCGTCAGCGGCGAATACCCT
>CAIMFT010000209.1 GCA_903840385.1 uncultured Holophagaceae bacterium | reverse complement strand
CTGACCGCCGTGGCAGCTCACGCTGCTGCAGGTCAGAGCCGCAGGGCTGAAGGCTGCCGTGGCACCCTTGGCGTTGAAGGTGGCGTCGATGGCCACGCTGCCGGGGCCGGTGGGAGCGCCAGTCCTCGCATTGGCATTGGTGTAGTGGGTGGTCGTCCCGGTGCCGCTGCCTGCGTGGCAGGTGTTGCAGGTAAGGCTGGTCGCCAGGCCCATGTGCTTGCTGTGGGCCCCAGCAATGCTGGGGAAAGTGGCGCTCGTCGGACCATTGGGCAGGCCAGCCCCACCCACGTGGCAGCTGAGGCAGGTGCCCGTGCCCAGTCCGGCAGCCGTGGGGTTGCCCAGGGTGTGGCAGACGCTGCAGAGTGGTGCCGTCGCCACCGGGCTGGTGCCGGTGTGCGAGTGGCAGGTGGCGCAGTCACTGGTGAAGGTCGCGGCCGTCGCAGAGACATGGAGCCCCCCCAGGAAGGGGATGCTGTGGTTGGGCTGGCCGGGCCCATTGGCATGGCAAGCCACGCTGTTGGCCGTGGCAGAGAAGCAGCTGGGTGCCGCCATGTCCGGGGCGGTGCGGCCCTTGGTGACATCGTGGCAGAGGGCGCAGGCCACCGCCTGGTTGCCCGCATTGCGGTGGGAGGCCACATAGCCCGGGAAGGTGCCTGGTGCCTGATACCAGCGATCAGCGTGGGCCCTGGCCTGGGTGTGGCAACTGCTGCACTTGGTGGTAGCCGCAGTGCCACCCTCAAAGCCGGTGCTGCCGGCATTGCCGTGACAGCTCTGGCAGTAGGTCAGGTCCTTCTTGGCCTCGATCCCATGGAAGGCCGTGCTGGTGGCCGCCAACCACACCGCACCCAGCGCGTGGGGGGCGGTTGCCGTCCCATGGCAGAGGGTGTTGTTGTAGCAGCCAGGGGCGGTGCCCGCTGGGGCTGGTACAGCGGGGTGCCCCGCTGGATTGGCGGGAGCGCCCGGGAAGTGGCACTGGGCGCAGACCGGGGCGTTGGAGACATCCGTGGTGGCGTGGTTGGAACCCACGGCGTTGTGCCAGGGCTTGGGCGGGTGGGGCGCCGCCACGCCATGGCAGCTGGTGCAGGCCTTGCTGCTGCCGTCTGAGGCCAACAGCCCCGAAGCGAAGTTGGTGCCGTGGCAGATCTGGCAGGAGGCCAGCCCACCTCCGGTTGATCCCTGAGCCATCTTCGCCCGCAGGCCGTGGCTGGCGCCAAGGGCATAGCCAGGGACCGTGTTGTGGTGGCAGGCGGCCGTGAAGCACCCGGGTTCCTTGTAGGGGCCGCCCGTCAGCTGGGTCCCATGGCAGGCCTTGCAGCTGGCCAGCCCCACCAGGGCGCTCGCAGCATGGTTGGTCGCCCAGCCTGTGGGATGCACGCCACCAGTTCCACCCCAGGTATAGGCGGCGTGGGTCTCTCCGTGGCAGGTCACCGTGCAGGTCTTGGCGGCCGCCGAGTAGGTTCCGCCAGTAAACGCCACGGTCTCCCCGGCAGCGCCCTCCAGCGTGGCTGTGCCTAGCCCGGTGAGGTGGTTCACCGCCCCGCCGCTGCCGTTCGCCATGGCGTGGCACTCTGTGCACTGGAGCCGAGCCGTTGAGCTCATGTGGAGGGCGTGGAAGCCCGAGGACGCACTGTTGCTCTCTGGCAGGCCCTGGGCCGTGCCCACGGTGTGGCACTTCACGCAGTCCGTCATCACGCTGATGCTGCCGGTGGTGCCCCAGACCGGCGTGGTCTGACCCCCATGGCAGCTCACATTGCTGCAGGTCAGGGTGGTGGGATTGAAGGCCGCTGTTCCGGCCTTGCCGTTATAGGCCCCCAGGAAGGCCACTTCGCCCGGAGCAACCCGGAGGCTGTTCTTCCCGGCGCGGCCATTGGCATGGTTGTAGTGAGTCAGGGTGCCGGATTCTGCGCCCAGGTGGCAGGTGGAGCAGGCCCCCGTGACGCCCACCAGGGCATTGTGCTTGGCATGGGACCCCGCCACATCCGGGAACGCCGTCCCCCCCGGGAGGCTGGCATGACAGGATGCGCAGCTGGTCAGGGAGAAGGGGGAGGCGGCCTGGTGGCAGGCGCTGCAGAGCGGCGCCGTGGTGGTGGGGCTCGCCCCGGACATAGCATGGCAGGTGGTGCAGGAACCGTTGTAGCCAGCCAGGGTAATGGCGGTGTGGCCCACCCCCAGGAAGGGCACGGGATGCGGCGAGGTGACCTCACCGTGGCACAGGGTGTTGTTGTAGCAACCAGGAGCCGTGCCGGCAGGTGCGGGCGTGGCCGGATGCCCGGTGGGGTTGGCCAAGGCTCCGGGGTAGTGACACTGAGCGCACACGGTGGCGTTGCCGGCGTCCACAGTGGCGTGGTTGCTTCCTCCGGCATCATGCCAGGGCTTGGCTGGATGAGGCGCCGCCACGCCGTGACAGTTGGAGCAGGCCCTTAGACCGCCGCTGCCGCTGCGGACCGCAACGGCGAAGTCCTTCCCATGACAGACCTGGCAAGAAGAGAAGCCGTCCCCTGCGCTGCCGGGAGCCCGCTTGGCGTGGAGGCCGTGGGTCCCTGGTGCAGTCCACCCAGGAACCGGGTCATGGTGGCAGGCGGCGGTGAGGCAGGTGACCTTGGAAGTGCCCCCGGACAGGTCCTGCCCATGGCAGGTCCGGCACTGGTCGGGCGTGGCCAGGGCGTCCGCCGTGTGCATGTTCACATAGGTGGTGGCATGGGTGCGGGTGGGGGTCGCAGGGCTTCCAGTGGTGCTACCGCCGCCGCCCCCGCCACCACAACCCAGGAAGATGCCCAGGAGGAGGGTCACCCAGAGGCCGATCATCCCGCCCCGCAGACCCCTCTTCGCACGCCGATTTAGACAGGGAATGACCAGGGCCCACGGAGATGGACAGGCGGCCGAGCCAGGGTTGGGCTCGTGGGAATAATCAGCGGATAAAGGCATGAGAAGAGACTGATCATATGCTTAGATTTATTCCTGGACGCAAGGAAAATCACGTCCCAGTAGAAATGGCACAAAACTAGTCCAATTTATATATAAAAATACGTACAAAAAGACCTACACGGCAATAAAGAGGGGGCAAGATGTGTCCCATCCCCAAGGCTTATCTGAAAGAATACCTAGGACTCTCTGTCTAGGCCGGAGCACCCGGCACCGCAGTTCACCCCAGCGCGTGGATCCACCCCCCGGGATCCCCCTTTCCACCGAGGCCCCCATGGAACGCCGAACCATCGACGTCGACGAACGACTGCCCCTTGCGCAGACTGTCCCCCTCAGCCTGCAGCACCTCTTCGCCATGTTCGGCGCCACGGTGCTGGTGCCCTTCCTGTTCAAGGTGAACCCCGCCACCTGCCTGCTCATGAATGGTGTCGGCACGCTGATCTACCTGGCGGTGGCCAAGGGCCGCATCCCGGCCTACCTCGGCTCCAGCTTCGCCTTCATCTCCCCGGTCTTCGCCGTGATGGCGGCCGGTCTCAGCTATTCCGCCGCCCAGGGTGGCTTCATCGTCTTCGGCCTCATCTTCATCCTGGTCTCCCAGATTGTTCGGGTGGGCGGCACCCGCTGGATCGAGGTGATCTTCCCGCCCGCCGCCATGGGCGCCATCGTGGCGATCATCGGCCTGGAGCTGGCCCCGGTGGCCACCAACATGGCGGGCCTCACCGCCAGCAGTGTGCCCCTCGGCATGAGCCCCAAGCTGGCCCTGGTGGTGTCCCTGTCCACCCTCGCCATCACCATCCTGGCCTCGGTGCTGCTGCGCGGCTTCCTCTCCGTGATTCCTGTGCTGCTGGGCGTGGTGGCGGGCTATGCCATGTCCCTCGCCTTGGGTGTGGTGAACCTCCAGGCGGTGCAGGCGGCTCCCTGGTTCCAGGTGCCGCAGCTCTACACGCCCACCTTCAACGTCCAGGCCATCCTCATCATCCTCCCCGCCACCCTGGTGGTGCTGGCGGAGCATGTGGGCCACCTGGTGGTGACCGGCAACATCGTCAACCGCGACCTCATGCGTGACCCGGGCCTGCACCGCTCCCTCCTGGGCGACGGCATCTCCAACGTGCTGTCCGGCCTGGTGGGTGCCACCCCCAACACCACCTACGGCGAGAACATTGGTGTCATGGCCATCACCAAGGTCTACAGCGTGTGGGTCATCGGCGGCACCGCCGTCATCGCCATCCTCGTCTCCTTCTCCGGCAAGCTGGCGGCCATCATCCAGAGCATCCCTGTGCCGGTGATGGGGGGCGTCTGCATCCTGCTCTTCGGTGTCATCGCCGCCGCCGGCATCCGCATGCTGGTGGAGAAGAAGGTGGACTACACCCAGTCCCGCAACCTGATCCTCACCTCCGTGGTGCTGGTGAGCGGCATCAGCGGCGCCGCCGTGAAGCTGGGCACCGTGGAGATGAAGGGCATGGCGCTGGGCACCGTGGTGGCCATCGCCCTCAGCCTCCTCTTCTGGGCCTTCGATCAGCTGGGCCTCAGCACCGACGGTGGCGGCCACTAGAGCAGCCCCGCCCGACCGGCTGGGCCCGTTCCTCCCTAGGGTTGGGGGGGACGGGCCCAACCTTTAGCCGCAACCCACGCCACGCATCCAGAGGCGCTGAAGGCTGCGCCCACCGCCACCACACCCAGCCAGCCGAAGCGGCTGAAGGCGGCAGCCGAGGCCAGGGAGCCCGCGGCACCCCCCAGGAAGTAGCTGGTCATGTAGGCCGCCGTGAGGCGGTTGCGGGCCTCCGGGCGGATGCGGTAGATGGCCGCCTGGTTGCTGATGTGGATGCCCTGGATGGCGAAGTCAAGCAGCAGGACGCCCGCCAGGAAGACCCCCATGGAGCGGCCCACCAGGGCCAGGGGCACCCAGGACGCCAGGAGGAGGGCCAGACCGCCCCCGGTGGCCCAGTGGCCCTTCCCCCGGTCCGCCAGGCGGCCGGCGCTGGAGGCGGCCAGGGCTCCAGCCGCCCCCACCAGGCCGAAGAGCCCGATGCTGCTGGGCGACAGCCGATGCGGCGGGCCTGCCAGGAGGAAGGCCATGGAGGTCCAGAAGACGCTGAAGGTGCCGAAGGCCGCCGCTCCCAGGAGGGCCCGGAGGCGCAGCACCGGCTCCTCCCGGAACAGGGCAAAGATCGACAGGAGCAGGCGGAAATAGGACAGATCCACGGGCTGGTGGTGCTTGGGCAGGGCCCGCCGCAGGACGAAAGCGACCCCCACCATCGCCCCGGCACCCACAAAGTAGACCGTGCGCCAGGTGCCCAGAGAGGTCAGGGCCCCAGCCACCGTGCGGGCGAAGAGGATGCCCAGCAGCAGGCCGCTCATGACCGTGCCCACCACCTTGCCCCGCTGGTCCGGGGAGGCCAGGGTGGCCGCATAGGGCACCAGGATCTGGGCCACCACCGAGAAGAGGCCCGTCAGCGCCGTGCCCACCAGCACCAGGGCCAGGTTGGGCGCCAGCGCCACCGTCAGCAGGCCTGCCGCCGACAGGATGGACATCAGCGTGATGAGGGCCCGCCGCTCGAAGAGGTCCCCCAGGGGCACGATGAGCAGTAGCCCGGTGGCATAGCCCAGCTGCGCCGTGGTGACGATCCCCCCCGCCTGGGCCGTGGAAAGTCCCAGGTCCAGGGCCAGGGTGGGCAGCAGGGGCTGGGCGAAGTAGTTGCTGGCCACCGCCAGACCTGTGGCCGTGGCCATGATCAGGACCAGCGGGAGGGACAGGCCCTGGGACTCGGTGGCAGCAGACATTCCCGCAAGCCTCTCACCCTTTCCCCCCCAGCGCCGCCCCTTTCCGCCCCCCTGCATCCCAGTCCCCAACCCGCTAGACTGGACCTGCGTGCCCATAGCTCAGGTGGATAGAGCAGCAGCCTTCTAAGCTGCAGGTCGTTGGTTCGAGTCCAACTGGGCGCACCAGCGCCCAGTTGGACTCGAATCAACGAGTGGACTG
>CAIMFT010000208.1 GCA_903840385.1 uncultured Holophagaceae bacterium | reverse complement strand
GCGATCTTGAAGATGGCCTCGTCCTTGATGGACAGCTTGGTGGTCTTGCGCAGGATCTGGAGCAGGATGAGCAGGATCGCCGGGCCCGAGCAGAACGCCGAGGCCAGGAAGCGCGGGGCGAGGATGGCCGAGTTCCAGAAGGGGCGCGAGGCCAGGCCGTTGTAGAGGTAGGCGGTGCAGGTGTGGATGCTCACGGCCATGGGGATGGACAGCAGCACCAGGGGGGTCACCAGCTTCTTAACGTAGTGGCGCTCGGTGTAGGCGCAGTAGAGCAGGTAGGTCACCACGAAGTAGTTGAGCACCAGGTAGGCGTTCAGTACCAGCACGTCCCAGGCCAGCATGGACTGGGGCCAGTTGAGGCGGCCCACTGCAGGCATGATGTGCCAGAAGCGGTCGGGTCGGCCGATGTCCACCATGACGAAGCCCAGGCACATGACCAGCGCGCTGATGGCCAGCATCTCGCCCAGGATGGTGATCTCCTTGATGGGCTCCCAGTCATAGATGTAGGCGGGGATGACCAGCATGATGGCCGCAGCGGCCACGCCCACGAGGAACGTGAAGTTGCCGATGTAGAAGCCCCACGAGACCTGGTCCCGCATGTTCGTGACCAGCAGGCCGTTGTGCAGCTGGCCGATGTAGGCGTTGGCGCCCACACCAATGAGGAGCAGCAGCAGGGCGACCCAGGCGTAGTAGATGGGACCACCGGTGGTGATGATCCGGATGGTGTCGGTGATGAACCGCGAGAAGTTCCTCAGCGTGGACATTGGCTCACACCCCGTAGAAGTAGAAGAAGTTGGGTTGAGTGTTCAGCTCTTCCTTGAGCTTGAACACGCGCTTGTTCTCGAGGACGTAGCGAATCTCGCTCTCCTTGTCGAGCAGGTTGCCGAACTTGCGCGAGCCGGTGGGGCAGACCTCCAGGCAGGCGGGATACTTGCCTTGGCGGGTCCGCTGGATGCAGAAGGTGCACTTCTCCACCACGCCCTTGGGGCGGGGCCGGTTGCCCAGGTAGTGGGTCTCGGGGTTGACGTCCTTGGCGGCGATCGTGGGCTCACCCCAGTTGAAGTGGCGGGCGCCGTAGGGGCAGGCGGCCATGCAGTAGCGGCAGCCGATGCACCAGTTGTAGTCCACCACCACGATGCCGTCCTTCTCCCGCCAGGTGGCACCCACGGGGCACACCTTGACGCAGGGGGGCTTCTTGCACTGCTGACACTGCACTGGCATGTAGAAGTGGCCCTCGCGGGGCACTTCGTCCGGGTTGTAGTACTGCTCGGCATGCTGGAGGTTGACGCCCTCCTCCTTCTCCAGCTCCAGCACCTTGATCCACTGGATCTCCGGCTCCCGGGACTGGTTGTTCTCCTTGACGCAGGCATGCACGCAACGGCGGCAGCCGATGCAGCGGCTCAGGTCGAGGGCGTAGCCGAAGATCGTGCCGGGCACGGGCGGGGCGTTGCCGACCTTCACCTCCTTGCCGTACTTCTCCTTGTACTCCTTCTCCAGGCGGGCGATGACCTTCTGCACATCATCCTTGGAGAGCTCCGTGAACTTGTCCTGGAGGAACTCTTCGGCGCTGAGCTTCTCGCACCCCGTAAGGGCGGCGGCCACGGCGGCTACGGCCACACCGAGGAACTCCCGGCGGCTGCCCTCTTCGGTGGAAGGGCACTGGCATCCGGAGGATGGCTGGCAAGGTTCCTGGGCCGTCATTTGGCACCTCCGTTCTTCAGCTGGATGGCCTCCGGCCGGGCCGGCGGGGGCATGGGTTTCAGCGGCTTGAAGTGGGGGGAATGCGGGTTGTGGCAGTGGACGCAGAGCAGGTACTGCTTGGCCCCATTCCACATCCCCGTGCGCTTGCCATGGACCCCCACCCGCCAGTCGCGCAGCTTGTCGCCGTGGCACTGGCCGCACAGCTGATAAGACGTGTTGAAGGACACCAGCTTCCCATTGGCCAGGTGCAGGTTGTCCCGGCTGAAGGCGTCGTGGCAGTCCAGGCACCAGCGGGTGTCGGGACCGTGGTGCAGGCTTATCTCGGTGTGCATGTCCTTGAGGACCCGCCGCTTCTGGTTGGGCGCCATGGCACTGGGATCATGGCACTGGCTGCAGGGGAAGATGCCTTCGGTGAAGGGCGGCTTGGGCACCTGCACCTGGTCCTTGGGGACCTCCACTGCGGCGGCGTGGGGCTTCTTGTGCTCCTCGGCCGTCACGGCAGTGGCCGCGAGGGCCAGGACGCAGGCGAACAGGCCTGGAAGGATGCTTGGGCGCGGGGTTTGGGTCATGGATTCACCTTCAGCAGACGAGGAGCAAGGATGAATGTGGTGCCGAGGAACATGAAGGCCAGGAACAGAGTGAGGGGGTGCCCCACCGTCAGGTCTTCGAAAAGGAACTTCAGGGTAGCCAATGCGAGCAGGGGATACACGAGCGCTCTCAGGTCCAGGCCCGAGACCCGCCGCGCTGACCAGGCCAGGGCGATGGTCAGGGTGGTCAGGACAGCGGTCCGGCCCACGGCCAGGCGGGCCAGATCGGCCGGCCCGACGGCCGTCATGGGGCCGATGGCCCAGACAACCAGGGCACCTAGGCCCAGGACCGTCAAGCCGCTGAGGGCCAGGGCGAGGGTCCGGATCTTGGCGCCGGTGGTCTGCTCGGCTGGGCGGGTCAGGTAGTGGGCCACCCCGACGCAGAAGGTCACCAGGACGATGAGGGCAGCCACAGCGGGAGCGGTTCCAGCACCCTTGGGGTCCAGGAAGGCCTGGAAGGTCCACTTGAAGAGGCCCGCACCACCCCCGGCCACGGCGAGGTAGATGCCGGCCTGGAGGCGCAGGGACATGCGGTTCAGGCGCAGGGCGCCCCAGAGGAGGACGAGGCCCACAATGCCGGCCGTGACGGCGAGCCGGGGCAGGGGCTCCACCATGCCGCCGCCCAGCAGCAGGAAGAGGGCCCCCAGGGAGGTGAAGTAGTCGAAGTTGGAGCGGGTCTCGCCCTCTTCCCGGGCGAAGGGGGCACCGGCGGCGTAGCAGCCCAGGCCAGCCAGGACGGCCCCGAAGCCCAGCAGTCCGGCACCGGAGCCCGCCGCCATGGCGAGGCGGAGAGCGCCGCCAAAGCCCACCACCAGGGCCAGGACCGTCTGGATGCGCTCGAAGCTATTGGAGGCACGGCGCTGCTTCAGCATCCGCCAGGCAAAGCTGCCGATGTAGGCGACCACCAGGGCCAGGGCAAAGGCCACTGCGCGGCTGGGGCTGAGGTGCTTGTAGCCCTCGGGGGGGCCGCCGGTCCAGCCGCCCAGGTAGGCCAGCACCAGCACGCCGAGGTTGGCCGCCAGGGCCGTGGGCCAGCGGAGGTCCTGCCAGCGGCGGCCGTAGGTGAGCCAGAGGGTGGCCAGGCCCAGCACCAGGAGCACCGCCAGGAAGGGCTCGATGGCATGGGTGGCGGCCATCATGACGAAGGCCGAGCCCAGGGAGGCCAGGGTGGCCAGCCAGGCCATGGGCTGGAGGTCCCGCCGCCAGGCCACGGTCAGGTGCATGGCCGTCACCGCCAGGAGGAGGGGGGCCGCCACTTCGGGGGCCAGCCACTTGAAGCGGACGGTGGACTCCACCAGCAGAGGGTAGGCGATGAGGATGGAGGCCAGGGCGTCGAAGGTGGCCACCATCGGCTGCTTGTCCCGCAGGGCGATGAGGGCCCAGGTGACAGCATAGGCGAGGCCCAGGGCCACACTGAGGGCATTGGGCAGGCGGCCGGCCTCGGCCAGGGTGCGGATGAAGTAGCCGCCGCCCAGGATGAGGCAGACCTTCCCGATGAGGCCCATGAACTGGACCCCGCTGGGCAGGGCTGGCAGGGCCTCTGTATCCAGCACCGCCGTTGGGGTGGGCTTGGGCACTGCCACGGGTCCCCGGGCCTCCAGGAGCGCCACCCGCTCAAGCACTTCCGCCAGGGCCGCCTCCAGAGACGCAACCCGGGAGTCCAGGGGCTGACCCTGGGCCTCGGTGGACTGCGGATGGGACGGTGTGGACACGAAGCGCGCCTCCGAAGCGGGGGAAGAAGGGACGGTCAGATGTGGTGATGAATTCCATGCCACGACAGGGACTTCGGCGAGTCAAGATCAAATGGGTTCATTCCAAGTGGCGCATAATCAAAACAATAAAAAATAGAAACAATGAAGTTGGGATAAACACACCCACGCGGTAAGGAATTTCCGAACAGATCCAGGTCGCTACATCTGTAGCCACTCCTCGGACGCCCTGCCGAGCATGTGCTGGAGGTCACAGCACCCCTGCGGGGCCGTACGGACCCCCTGTGCTGGGGGTGGTGCGGGCCTAGGGCCGGAGGGCCTCCAGGAGGGCGGCCAGGCCCTGTCCGAAGCGGTTGGGCGGTGTCAGCAGGCTGAGCACCAGATGCCCATCCCCCGGGAGGTCGAAGAAGGAGCCCGGATGGACGAGGACGCCCCTGGTCTCAAGCAGGCGCTGAGCAAAGGCCTGGTCACTGTCCACCGCCGGGCGGCGCAGCAGCGCCGACCAGCCACCTTCCACTGGTAGCCGACTCAGGTGGGGCAGGCCTGCCAGGAGCCTGTCGAGGGTGGCCAGGTTGGTGTGCAGCCGGGTGCGGACCTGCTCCTGCAGGGCAAGGGCCAGAGCCAGCAGGGCCGGGGCAGCGGCCTGGGCCGAGGCACTCACCGAGAGGTACTGGTCCGCCAGGAAGGCCAGGGATTCCAGGCTGGCGGCCGCGTCTGGCCCCCGGGCGGCGATCCAGCCCAGCTTCACCTGGGGCAGGATGGCCACCTTGCTGAGACCGGACAGCACAAAGACCGGGCAGGGCGGGGTGGGGTCCAGGAGGGCCGTGGCCAGGCGGTCCGCGGGCGGCTCCAGGGCGTAGTCCGCAAACACCTCGTCCACCAGCAGGGCCAGGCCGCGCCGGGCGCAGAGGCCCGTGAGGGCGGTCCATTCGGACTGGGAAAGGAAGTGCCCGGTGGGGTTGTTGGGATTCACCACCACCACGGCCCGGGTGCGCTCCGTCACCGAGGCCTCCAGGGCACCGAGGTCCAGGTGCCAGCGGTCGTGGAAGTAGGACTGGACCGGCCGGGCCACCAGGCCCTCCAGGCGTGCCAGCCACTCGAACAGGGGGTAGCTGGGGCTGGGCACCAGCACCTCGTCGCCGGGGTCCCCCAGCAGCTTGAACAGCAGGCCGTAGGCTTCGCTGGTGGAGGCCGTGAGCAGGAGGTCGTCGGCCCGCAGGCCGTGGCCGTGGTGCGAGGCGATGGCGGCCCGGGCTGAGGCGGACCCCCGGGCATCCGGGTCGTAGGCCAGCACGGCAGGAGCGGCCAGGGCAGCCAGAATCTCGGCCTCGGGGTAGGAGAAGCCGCAGCAGGTGGGGTTGGAGCCCGTCAGGTCCAGCACCTCCCGGCCCTCGGCCCGGAGCGTGGCCAGGGCGGCCGACAAGGCATTGGGCTCCAGGCCCGGCAGACGGGAAGACAGACGCATGAATCCAGGTTAATCGCAGTCCCTGGAACCCACGAACGAGCCGATACTGGGGGCGACATCTCAAGGAGGCTCCCATGGCTAGGACGCTCAAGGTTGCGGTGCTGCTGGCCGGGTGCGGCCACCTGGATGGGGCGGAGGTTCGCGAGGCGGTCCTCACCCTGCTGGCCCTGGACCAGCACGGCGCGGCCTTCCAGTGCATCGCCCCCAACGCTGACCAGTTCCATGTGGTGAACCACGCCACGGGTCAGCCCGAGGCTGGTGCCGTCCGCAACCTCCTGGAAGAGTCCAGCCGCATCGCCCGGGTGGGCCAGTGCCTGGACCTGGCCCAGGCGAAGGTCGAGGACTACGACGCCCTGGTGATGCCCGGCGGCTTCGGCGTCGCCAAGAACCACTGCACCTTCGCCTTCGAGGGCGAGAAGGGCAGCGTGCGCCCGGATGTGGCAGCCTTCCTGCGCGGCTTCTTCGCCGCCGGCAAGCCCGTGGGGGCCATCTGCATCGCCCCCGCCCTGGTGGCTTTGACCTTGGCGGGCCAGACCAGCGCCATCCTGACCCTGGGCAGCGACCCCGGCTGCGCCACCGCCATGGTCCACCTCGGCCAGACCCACACCTTCACCCCCTCGGCCCGGGAGATCATCGTGGACGAGGCGAACAAGCTCATTACCACCCCCGCCTACATGTTCGATGACGCCCGCCTCAGCGATGTCTGGGTGGGCATCGAGCGCTGCGTGGCCGAGGTTCTGAAGCGGGCGTAAGGATCGCTAAGAGAGCTTGCCAAAGGCTCCAAGGCAAAGACGCAAAGCAAAGCAGGAATGCTAGGAATGCAGGGAGATGGCCGAATTATTTATGAGGAGCACCCGCATGCGCATTGGCCTGCTCGTCCTGGTCGCATCCATGGCTTTAGCTGACTCACCAGAGGCTCTGGTGCCACGCCCGGAGCCCCCGAAGAACCTCCAGATCAAGGTTCCGGAGAGCCGGTGGTGGGTCAAGGTCGAGAAGGCACGGACACCGTCGGGATCTGCTTGCAACCCTTCCGAAGTGCCTCTGGGCCATGTGAAGCAAGACCGCTTCTTGATGCCGTACCCCTATCAGGCTCCGCAGAGCGCTCGGGCCCACTTCTTCTTCCAGTAGCAGGCGGCCACCTCGTCTGTCCGTGTGCTCCCCTCCCACCCCAACTCTGCGCCGACCCCATGGCTCCACGCGACATCTCGAAGCTCCTGTTCACCACGGTGTACCCCCTCTATGTCCAGAAGGCCGCGCGGAAGCAGCGGTCCCGGGAAGAGGTGGACACCGTGATCTGCTGGCTGACGGGCTACAGCCGGGAACAGCTTGCTCGCCACAGCACCGTCAACATTGATTTCCAAACCTTCTTCGACCAGGCACCGGCACTGCATCCCAACTGCGCTCTGATCACCGGCGTGGTCTGCGGGCTTCGCGTCGAGGCCATCCAGGACCCCATGACGCAGAAGATCCGGTACCTCGACAAGCTCATCGATGAGCTCACCAAGGGCAGGCCTCTCGACAAAATTCTGCGAAAGTAACCGGAGCCTGATGGTGCTGAGTCCGGGCAGCCAGCGAACCAAGGAGCTACCATGAAGCGCGTTGTCGGAATTGGTGGGGTCTTTCTGAAGGCCAAGGATCCCATCGCGCTCCGAGCCTGGTACCAGGCCCATCTGGGCATCGATGTCCAGGACTGGGGTGGCACGGCCTTCCCCTGGGATCGGCCCGATGGGATGACGGTCTGGAGCATCTTCCCGGACACGGCTGAGCACTTCGCCCCGAGCAAGGCCCCATTCATGGTCAATTACGTGGTCGAAGACCTGGAGGCAGTCCTGGCCGCGCTGCGCGCCGAGGGGTGTGAGGTCGATGCCAAGGTGGATGACTCTGACTATGGGAAGTTCGGCTGGGTCATGGATCCCGAAGGCAACCGGGTGGAGCTGTGGCAACCTCCCGAGGCCCCCACATCCTGAGCCCTGGTCATCCGCACCCTATCGTCTTCACAGGAGCAGCGATGGACAACAAAGAGGTCAGAGTCCAGCCACCCCAGGCTTTCCTTATTCATTTGTTTGCCCTGCTCGTCCAGTGGGCACTGGGAGCCTGGCTGCTACCGGCCCCGCCTCTGGCGCAGTCCCTGCTCACTCTTCGCTGGGCTCTGTTTGTTTTTTCCGTGGCGGCCTTCCTCTTGAGCAAGGTGTGGATGGTGAAGTTCTTCGCCAAACACAGTGCGAACCCCATGTTCAAGGACCACGCAAAAACGCTGATCACGGAGTTCCCTTTCAGTGTTGCGCGCAACCCCTTCTACCTCCTGGATGTCCTCCCCTTTCTCGGCCTCACATTGATTCTTGGTACCCTCGATCCGCTGCTCCTGCACTGCCCACTCTTTTTCCTTTTCCTGAACTTCTACATCGTTCCAGCGGAGGAAAATCGCCTGCTGCTGGCCCATGGTGCGGACTACGAAGCCTACAAAGTGAGCGTCAAACGTTGGGGTTTGTTCTGATTTAGTTCATTTGTTAGGAGCACCAACTCCCATTAGTTGGGGGGGGGCAGGACGTAGGGGTGCTGCCTTGCCTTGGCCGCCATCCGTGGCAGCGCCAGTGCGAAGCCACTCACCAGCGTGATCATCCACAGGGCCCAGACGGCTGTGCTGAACGTGTGGAACTGGTGCATGAGCTTGTCCTTCTTCAAGGTCAGCACAGCGGTGGCCCAGGTCGTGTGGCCCAGCATGACGAAGATCGCCCCGACTCCCAGAACGCCGTGGACGTTGGCGTGGTAGCCGCCTGCGATGATGGCCATGAGGGTGGTGGCAATGGTGTCCACGAGCAGCCCCGCCCAGAAGAGCCACAGGTGACTGGGTTTTAAGACCCGGGCCCGCCGCTCCGCGAAGGTCGCCGTGGTGTAGAGGACCGCCGCCAGGAGGATCCCTACCACCGCTGCAATGGTCATTGGCTTCATGGACCAACCTCGCAGCACCCAGTGTGACGGTTAACCCTCAGCTTCCCCATCCCAGCCTCTGCCTTTCTTTGCGCCCTTTGTGCTCTTGGTGGTTAATTCGTTTTGCTGTTGCGGTGGTTCAGTGACCCTCAGTCGGCCTGGGGTCGCCGCGGATGCACCATGCGCCGCAGGGCAGGGGTGGTGATCCGGTTGGCGATGCGGATGCGCTCCGCAGGTTCCAGCGCCTTGATCCACGGCGCCCCATGGCCCAGGGCCAGACCGGACTCGGGCAGGGCCAGGGTGCGGTCCAGGATCACCAGCACCTGCTCGGCCAGAGGCGAGGCCCCGAACCAGGGGGAGCCGGCCAGGGCCTCGGCCTGGGCTGGGCGCAGGGGGGGCTGCACCAGGGCCAGCAGGCCTTCCAGGCCGAGGTGCGGATGCCGCAGGAAGGCCTCCAGCACGGCCGGAGAGGGGGTGCGCCAGACCAGGGGCCAGAGGGGTCGGGGCGCCTGGGGAGCGAGGCTGCGCCGCTCCCCGGCGGTGAGTCCGGCCCAGAGGTGCTGGAGCTTCTCCGTGGCTTGCTGCTTGGCCTGGGGATGAGCGCCCGCATCCGCCGCCACTGCGGCCAGGGAGCGCCAGGGCAGGCGGGGCAGGAGGCGGGCCCGGAGGTGGGCCGGGGCCTTGGGGTGCTGGGCGATCCAGCGCAGCAGCAGGGGCCGCTTCTGCAGCTCCGGCAGATCCGCCGCCGCCGCCAGCCACCCCGGGGGCGGCTCCGGCCGCCGCAGCAGGCGCAGGAACTGCGGCCAAGGCAGGTCCGGCGGCAGGGCCCAGGGGGCGGGTTGGGGAAGGGGCATGGGTTAGTTTAGGTTGGCTTTCAGCTATCAGCTATCAGCTGTCAGCCAATGCGGGTAGCGGCGGGTTGTTGCAGCCACCCCAAGCCAGTCACCTGATAGCCGACAGCCGATAGCTGACAGCCGACAGCCGATAGCTGACAGCCGACAGCCGATAGCTGATAGCCGACAGCCGATAGCTGACAGCCGACAGCCGATAGCTGATAGCCGACAGCCGATAGCTGACAGCCGACAGCCGATAGCTGATAGCCTCAAAAAATGGCTGCTGAATTCACCATTCTTGGACGAGGACGAGCGGGACGGGCGCTGGCGGAGGCCTGGGGGGACCGGGTGGCGCTGGTGGAGAGCAGTGCCAAGCCCGACGGCCTGGTCCTGCTGGCGGTGCCGGACGATGCCGTGCCGGCCCATGCCGTGGACTTTCCGGGGCGCTGCGTCCACATGTCCGGCAGCCTCCACCTGCCCAAGGTGCCCTGCGCCCATCCCCTCACCAGCTTCGACGGCCATGCCCGGGACTGGACCGGGACCCCCCTGGCCCTCACCGGTCCAGTCCCCGAGGCTCTGCGGACCGCCTTTGACAGCCTGGGCTTCCTTCCCTTCGAGCTGGCCCCGGAGGCGAAGCCTCTCTACCACGCCGCAGCGGTCCTGGCCTGCGGGCACGCCGCCACCCTCTGGCTGGGGGCCGAGGCCCTGCTGCGAGCCCGGGGCGTGGCGCTGCCCGGGCGGGGCCTGCTGCCCCTGGCGGAGGCCACCCTCCGCAACCTGGCGGAGCTGGGTGCCGCCGGTCGCACCGGCCCCTTCGCCCGGGGGGACGGTGCCACCATCGCCCGGGATGCTCAGGCCCTGCCAGACCCCTGGCGGCGGATCTTCATGGACCTGGGGCAGGCCCTCGACTGAGTCCTTTCTCCCCGCCACCTGGCCTCGGACTCCCAAGCGGCCGGGGTTCATGGCATCCTGGTTCAAACCTGAGGCCACCCATGTCCACTGTCCAAGACCACGGTCTTCGCGAGATGGTGCCGGTATTCGGCCCCGAGGCCCTGGGTGTGGGCGCCGATGGCAGCTTCCGCGCCGGCCTGGAGCGGCTGGGGCAGGGCGGCGATCTCAAGGCGCGCCTCCTGCTGGCCGCCCTCAGCCACTTCGCGGCCAAGGGCTATGATGGGGTGCAGGTGAAGGAAGTGGCCGAGGAGGCCGGGGTCTCGAAGCCCACCCTCTACTACCATTTCGGCAGCAAGGAAGGCCTGTTCCGGCAACTCTGCCTGGTCTCCCTCACGGCCATGGCCGTGCGCATCCACGCCATGGTGGAGCCCTTCCTGGCGGCCCCGATCAAGGACCAGGCGGAGGCCGAGGCAGCCTCCCTGAAGCTGGCCGGGGCCTACCTCGGCATGCTCCTGGAGAGTCAGGAGTTCACGGGCTTCATCCTGCGCTCCGTCGCTGTGCCCTCCCCAGACTCCAACTTCCGGGACCTCATGCCGCTGGTGGAGCGGGGCCTGAGCCCCCTCGGCCTGTTCATCCACCACGTCTTCGGGGTGCCCCTCGAAGCTGCCCGCAAGGAAGTGTTGCTGTTCACCTCCCTGACGGGCTCGCTGGTGGAGGAGAAGCTGCGCGACCCCCAGTACCAGATCACCCCTGACGAGGTCCGGTGGGTCACCCAGCGCTGGCTGCGCGGCCTGCGGGCCTGAGCCCCATGCGCGGGCCCGCTCCCATCCGTGCCGTCCTGCGGCCGCTGGATCTGGCCCAGCACCTGTTTGAGGTGGAGCTGACCTTGCCCGCCGAGGCCCTCACTGCAGGCGCTGTGCTGGCCCTGCCTGCCTGGACACCCGGCTCCTACCTGGTGCGGGACTATGCCCGCTTCGTGGACCGGGTGCGGGTCCAGGAGGCCCGCCGGGAGCGCCCGCTGGAGAAGCTCGATAAGCAGCGCTGGGCCCTGCCGGTGTCCACCAAGCCCCTCACGGTGCGCTACCGGGTCTATGGTCACGACCTGACTGTCCGCACCAACGATGTGGACACCCGGCACGCCCAGGTCATCCCGGCGGCGACCTTCCTCTATCTGGAGGGCCAGCTGGACCGGCCCGTGGAGGTGCGCTTCGAGGGCTGGCCCCCGGCCTGGAAGGTGGCCTCGCCCCTGCCCGAAAAGAGCGGCACCTGGCTGGCGGCGAACTTCGACACCCTGGTGGACTCGCCCTTCGAGCTGGGCACCTTCCGCACCCGCAGCTTCGCCTCCGGGGGCACGGCCTTCGAGCTGGCCTTCACCGGCGAGCACAATGGGGATGAGGGCCGCATCGTGGAGGCCACTCGCCGCATCGTGGAGGCAGCCGGGGCGATCTTTGGGGGTTTCCCCTTCCAGCGCTACCTGTTCCTGTTCACCTTCACGCCCAAGCTGCGCGGCGGCCTGGAACACCGGGACTGCACCAGCCTGATCGCGGACAGCCACGCCTTCGAGCGCCCCGAGGGCTACTTCGCGCTCTACCAGCTGGTGGCCCACGAGTTCTTCCACGCCTGGAACGTCAAGCGCCTGCACGACCCCATTCTGGGTCCCTTCGACTACAGCCGGGAGAACCCCACCAGGATGCTGTGGTTCCACGAGGGCCTCACCTCGTACATGGAGCACGCCATCGTCCTGCGGGCCGGCGTGGTGCCCTGGAGCCACACCGCCCGCGAGCTGGCCCGCTGCTGGAGCGAGCAGACCCAGCGCCCGGGCCGCCTGGAGCAGAGCCTGGAGGAGTCCAGCTGGGACGCCTGGATCCGCCTCTACAAGCCCACTGAGTTCAGCCCCAACAGCAGCGTCAGCTACTACGACAAGGGGGAGCTGGTGGGCTGGCTCATGGACGCCGCCCTGCGGGAAGGCAGCAAGGGGCGCAGTGGCCTGGCGGAGCTGTTTGCCCTGCTGTGGCGACGGCATGGCGAGTCCGGCCTCAGCGACACCCAGGTGCGCCAGGGCTTCGAGGAGCTCTCGGGGCAGCCTGCCGCCCCCTTCTGGGAGGCCTGGATCTCCGGCTGTGCGGAGCTGGATCCCGACCTCATCCTCAGGGCCTTCGGGCTGGAGCTGGAGCTGCGCGCCCCCTGGGAGGGCCTCTCCCAGGACGAGCGCACCGGACCGGATGCCCTCCGGCGAGCCCGGGCCTGGACTGGCCTCGTGTGCTCAGGCGGCGCCGCCACCGTGACCAATGTCCTGCCGGGCAGTCCGGCCGCTGCGGCGGGCCTCAGCTTCGGCATGGAGATCCTCGCCGTGGATGGCTGGCGCACCGAGAGCGCCGCTGAGGTCCAGCGCGCCCTGGCGGCCCCTGGCCCCGGCGGCACAGCCCAGGTGCTGGCGGCGGATCGGGGCCGGGTCTTCGAGACCGTGGTCCAGGTGGCGGAGAGCCCTGAGCGCACCCACCGCCTGGTGGCAGACCCCCGGGCTGGCGCCGCCCAGCGCACTGCCTTCCGCTCCTCCTACGGTCTGCCCTTTCCCGCCGTCGCTGCCAAGCGCTCCAGTCGCTCGTGAAGATCGCTGCGATCCTCGCCGCCCACGACGAGGCGGACCACATCACCCCGGTCCTTGCAGGCCTGCGGCCCTTTGACCTCCATCGGGTGCTGGTGGTGGACGATGGCTCCGCTGATGGCACCGGTACCGTGGCGGCGGCGGCGGGGGCCGAGGTGCTGCGGCTGGAGCCTGGCCAAGGCGGTGGCAAGGGCCAGGCCCTGCGGGCGGCGATCGCCCACCTGCGGGGCGATGCCTTCGACTTCTATCTCTTCCTGGACGCGGATGGCCAGCATGACCCGGCCGACCTGCAGCGCTTCCTGGACTACCTTGCCACCCACCCTGAAGCCGACTTCCTCATCGGCTCCCGGCGGCTGGACCGGGCCCGCATCCCCCCCCGGCGCTGGCGCACCAATGCCCTGGGCAGCTGGACTCTGGGTCGCATCGCCGGTGTGGTGTGGGAGGACAGCCAGAGCGGCTTCCGCCTCATCCGCAAGCGGGTCCTGGATCGGCTGGACCTGCGCTCCGAGGGCTTTGCCATCGAGATGGAGATCGCCATGAAGGCCGCCGACTGGAAGCTCCACTGGGCGCACATCCCCATCCAGGCCATCTACCGACCGGGGGTGCATCGGAGTCATTTTCGCGGGGTGTTGGATACTTGGCTCATCGCCTGGGAGTCCCTCAAATGTTGAGCTGGCTTCAATCCGGTCTGGCCTGGTCACTTGGCGCTGCCCCGCGGCGCCAAGCTCGGTCCAGATCCGGGTTGACTTGGCTCATTGCCTGGGAATCGCTGAAGTGCTGAACCCCCTGGACTGGGACCTGGGCAATGTGCCGCCGGGCGTGGCCTGGGGCGGTGTGGACGAGGCCGGGCGTGGGGCCTGGGCGGGGCCGGTGGTGGCGGCCTGCGCAGTGCTGGACGCCGCCACGGTCCAGAAGTGGGGCCATGTGCTGCGGGGCGTGCGGGACAGCAAGGAGTTGAAGCCTGAGCGCCGTGAGGCCCTGGCCGCCGAGCTGAAGGCCATCCTCCCCGCCTACGGCATCGCCGAGGTGGAGGCCATGGCCATTGACCGGGAGAACATCCTGGAGGCCACCATGATGGCCATGCGGCAGGCCGTGGCCCAGGTGGCCGTGCGCCCCCGCATCCTGCTGGTGGACGGCAACCGGGCCCCGGGCACGGGCCTCCTGGAGCGGGTGGTGGTGGATGGGGACGCCTTCAGCTGCGCCATCGGTGCCGCCAGCATCCTGGCCAAGGCGCACCGGGATGCCCTGATGGTGGCCTTGGAGGACCAGCACCCGGGCTATGGGCTGGCCCGCCACAAGGGCTACGGCACCCCCCAGCACCAGGCCGGCCTGCAGGAGCTGGGGGCCAGTCCCATACACCGCATCAGCTATGCGCCGGTGGCCGCCCGGCAGCGGCCCGACGAGGGCCTGCCTGCTCTCCTGGGTGCGAGCCTGGACCAGTGTGCCTCCGTGACGGAGCTGCAGGCCTGGGTGGGCACTGCCCTGCGGCCGGCCTACGGTCGCCTGAAGCTGGCCTGGGTCGAGGCCCTCCGGCGGCGCTATGCCGAGCGGCTGGCCCAGCTAGGGGCAGCGGAAGGCCAGGCGCAGTGACGGTGGTGGCCCTGGGCCTCCTGCGCCGCGGGAACCGCTGGTTCCTCCAGCGTCGGGAGCCCGCCAACGCCGTGCTGCCGGGCCTCTGGGAGTTCCCCGGCGGCAAGGTCGAGACCGGCGAGACCCCCCTCCAGGCCCTGGTGCGGGAGTGGCGGGAGGAGACCGGAACCGAGCTAGAGGCCGCCGAGCCCTGGCCCGCCATCGAGGGCCCGGTGCGCCTCTGCCCCTTCCTGGTCACGGTGGCTGGGGCGCCGCGGACGGCGCTCGCCTGGGGCTGGTTCACGGTGGAAGAGCTGCGCTGCCTGGCGGTGCCGCCGGCGAACCACCCGCTGATCCTGAGCCTGGCTGGGCTTCCGCAGGGGCCGGAACCTCGGACCCCGCCGGCTCATCTGATAGTCTGAAGCCCCAAGGCCGGAGCCTCCATGCTGCGATTTCTCATACGGACCTTCCTCTGCCTCGTCGCAGTGGCAGGGCTTCGCGCCCAGCAGACCGAGGTGGTCCTGACCGCCAGCAGCAGCGCCAAGCTGGTGCTGGGCATGACCCCACCCAAGCTCACCGGACTGGATGTGGCCAGTGTGGGTGCAGAGTTCACAGCGGTGCTGCGCCGTGACCTGGACGAGACCGGCGTCATCGCCACCCTCCAGGAGCGGCTGCCCGCCGAGGGGGCCGCCACGGCCGCCTGGAAGGAGGCCGGGGCCCAGTGGCTGCTCAGCGTGCGCATCGCCAAGTCTGCCAGCGGGGACCTCCAGCTGGATGCCTCCGTCCTCGACACCTCCGCCGAGAAGGGGGTGTTCACCCGCACCTACAACGTCAACCGAATCGTGCCCCTGCGCCAGGTGGCCCACACCCTGGCCGATGACCTGGTGGGGCGCCTCACCGGCGAGAAGGGCGTGGCCTCTAGCCGGGTCGTGTTCGTGCGGCAGCTGGGGGATGGGATCAAAGAGATCTTCCAGGTGGATCGGGACGGTGCTGGCCTGATCCAGCTGACCCGCCATGGCAGCCTCACCCTCAGCCCCACCCTCGCCTCTGATGGCCGCCTCGCCTACGTCACCTACAAGGGGGGCGCTCCTGAGATCTGGGGCCAGAAGCGCAAGGACGGCCCCCACGAGCGCCTGTACCCCACCGGCCCGGCGGGCATGATGCTCTCGTCCCCGGCCTGGTCCCCGGATGGCAAGCGCCTGGCCTTCGTCCAGGGCGACCGCCGCGGCAACACGGATGTCATGGTGCTGGAGCTGGCCTCGGGCCGGGTGCGGCGCCTCACGGATGGCGCAGGCATCAACACGGAGCCCTGCTGGAACCCAAGCGGCACCCAGATCGCCTTCACCTCGGACCGGGAAGGCGGCCCCCAGGTCTTCCTCATGCAGGATGATGGCTCCAATCTCCGCAAGCTGACCCAGGAGGGCTCCTACAACGCCAGCCCCTCCTGGAGCCCCAATGGGGCCATGGTGGCCTATGTCTCCCGCTTCGAGGGGAAGTTCGACCTGTTCATCCACAAGCTGGGGGAAGGCAAGGCCTACCAGATCACCACGGGGGTGAGCACCTCTGAGTCCCCCTCCTGGTCCCCTGACGAGCGGCGCCTGGTCTTTACCAGCAACCGTTTCGGGTCTGCCCAGCTGTTCACCACGGACCTTTCCGGGCGCCAGACCGTGCGCCTGTCGGACCTGGGCGCCTGCCAGAGCCCCCGCTGGATTCGGGGACGCTGAAAAATTTTGCCAATTCCCTGGGTATGCACCCTCTATACTCAGGCTTATCAAGGAGGAACATCTCATGCGATACGGAATCTATGTGGTACCCGCAGCCATTGTGCTGACCCTGGGCAGCCTGGCCTGCAAGCCCCCCAAGTCCGCAGAAGAGCTCAAGCAGGAGACCCAGGCCGCCTTCAACGAGGGCTACCAGGCCTTCAAGGATGGCAAGGCCCGCGCCACCAATCCCTACATGAACGACCAGGACAACCCGCATAAGAAGCAGGGCTGGTTTGACGGCTGGGACAAGGCCGCTGCCGACAAGGCCGCTGCCGATGCCAAGGCTGCTGCTGACGCGAAGGCCGCTCTGGATGCGAAAGCTGCTGCGGAGGCAAAGGCTGCCGCTGATGCCAAGACTGCCGCCGAGGATGCTGCCCGCCGTGCCGCCGACGCCGAAAAGGCCGCCGCCTACCGCCGCGCTGCTGAAGCCGCCCTCAAGAACATCCACTTCGACTACGACAAGGCCGAGATCAAGGCCGGTGAGCGCGCCATCCTCCAGGGCATCGCGGACTTCCTGAAGGCCTATCCCGCCGCCAAGGTGCAGATCGAGGGCCACTGCGATGAGCGGGGCACCAACGACTACAACCTCGCCCTCGGCAACAAGCGCGCCGCTGGTGCCCTGGCCTACCTGAAGACCCTGGGTGTGGATGAGGCTCGCCTCAGCACCATCAGCTTCGGCAAGGAAAAGCCCCTCTGCACCGAGGCCAAGGAAGGCTGCTGGAGCCAGAACCGCCGCGGCGAGTTCAAGCTGAAATAGGTCCCACGCTGGAGCACAAAGAAGCGGGGGCCGATGCCCCCGCTTCTTTGTTTCGGGCCGCTGGATTCCGGTGGGACTACCCCCGAGCGCAGCAGGCTCCTACGATGAAGACACCCAGGAGCTCCCATGAAGAACCGCACCGTGATCCTGCCCGCCCTGATGGCCCTGCTGGCCGTGGGCTGCGGCAGCGAGGATCAGCTTCGCCGGGTGGAGCAGGAAGTCGGCGACCTCAAGCTGGAGGTCTTCAAGCTCCGCCAGCAGGTGGAAGACGGCAACAAGCGCGCCCAGACGGACCAGCAGGCCGCCACTGAGGCCCGGGTCCAGGATCGCCGCTTCCAGGCCGACCTGCAGGAGAGCCTGCGGGGCGTGCAGGACAGCACCCGGGCCCTCAACAACCGCCTGGGCAGCCTGCCGCGCACCCCAGTGAAGCCCGGCCCCGAGCCTGCCCAGCCGGCCGCTCCGGCGGGCGAGGACGAGCGGGCCTTCAATGCCACGGTCGTGGACTACAACCGGGGCAGCTATCCCCTGGCGGCGGAGGGCCTGGAGCTCTGGCTCAAGACCTACCCCCAGGGCGCCAAGCGGCCGGATGCTCTCTTTTTTCTTGGGCTCTGTCACTACAACCAGGGCGCCTATGACAAGGCCCAGCCGGTCTTCGAGCGGATCATCAAGGAGCACGCGGCCTCGAGCCAGTTCCTGCCCGCCAAGCTGAAGCGCGCCCAGTGCCTGCTCAAGCAGGGCCTCAAGCCCGGGGCCGTGAAGGCCTTTCAGGAGCTGGTGAGTGGCTTCACCGGCAGCGCCGAAGCCCGCACCGCTCAGCAGGAACTCAGCGACCTGGGGCTGTAGGCTTCGAGCTCCTTAAGAATAAGAAGCCTATAAGCGGAGGAAAACGGAGGGGCGGAGGGAAGCGGAGAAAAACAGACAAGCTGTTCTCCGCTTTCCTCCGCTTCTCAGCTCTCCTCTGCGGTCAAAATGCCTTTGCTGTTCTGCCCGCCCATATCTCCCAGCGCCTCGACAACTGCTACGGGGTCTGGTGCCCGGAGCGGGTTCTGGCCTGGGGTGTCCAGGAGGTCGCGGAGGCGCTGGTCGCGCTTGCCCAGAGGCAGGGCAGCCAGCTCTGCTCGGGGCACCCAGCGGAGGCCCTTGGGGGCGGAGAAGGGGTGCTCCAGCTGCAGGTGCAGGGGGCTGACGGCCTCCCGGCGGTGGGTGTAGACCTGGGTCCAGCCGGGCCAGGCCACCAGGCCAGGCGGGGCTGGCGCAGTGGCTGGCAGGTCCGCTGCGGGCAGTGCTGGCCAGCGCCAGAGGCCCGCCAGGAGGCCCTTGGCAGCGGGCTCCCGCAGGAGGAGACTCCCGGCCGCTTCCAGAGCCACCAGCCAGAGGTCGGACTTCAGGACCGTGGGCCGCCGGGTCGGGGGCGGGATGCTGGCGGTGCAGCCCTCCTGGCAGGCCCGGCAGGCCTGGGCGAGGGGACACCCCGCGCAGGCGGGCTTGGGCAGGCAGAGGGTGGCTCCCAGCTCCATGAGGGCCTGGGTCAGACGAGAGGGTCCGAGCTCCGCCAGGGCCGGGGCCAGCCAGTCCCGGAGGCTGGCGGCCTCGAGCTTGGGGTCGCCCTCGATGCGCAGCAGGCGGGCCAACACCCGGAAAGCGTTGCCATCCAGGGCTGGTGTGGGCCCCTGGAAGGCGATGGCGCCCACTGCAGCGGCGGTGTAGGGGCCCAGGCCCGGCAGCCCCGCCAGGCCCGCCAGATCACTGGGCCAGCCCTCGGCAGCCACGGCGGCAGCAGCGGCCTGCAGGAAGCGGGCGCGGCGGTAGTAGCCCAGCCCCTCCCAGGCCTTGTGCACAGTGTCCTCGCTGGCGGCAGCCAGAGTAGCCGGGGTGGGAAACTGGTCCAGCCAGCGCGCGAAGTAGGGGGTCACGGTGGCCACCTGCGTCTGCTGCAGCATCAGCTCCGAGACCAGCACCGCATAGGGGTCCGGGTGGGGCTGGTCCAAGTCCTTAGCCCGCCAGGGCAGGTCCCGCCGCACCCGGTCGAACCAGGGCGCCAGCGGGGCCAGCAGAGCAGCAGCGGGGGGCCAGGGCATGCCTTAAAAGCTATCAGCTGTTGGCTGTCAGCTATCGGCTAATGCCCAACTCCCAGCGGTCAGGGTGTCCCCATCAGTCTTGGCTATCAGCCAACTGCTTAGCGCCTAGGAACCGCCCCAAGCGCCCAAGTTGCACCCATCTGCTTTGGCTGATAGCTGACAGCTGATAGCCAGTAGCTAAAAGAAAAAAGCGCCCGGAGGCGCTTTTTTCTTTGGTGCCCGCGAGCAGACTCGAACTGCTACGGCTTGTGGCCACCACCCCCTCAAGATGGCGTGTCTACCAATTTCACCACGCGGGCAACGAGGAAATTCAAGTGTCGCTCAAAGGCCGGATACGGTCAATGATGGGTTTCCCGGAGGACGGTCCTAGCGCTTGGGAGCGTCGGTCGCGTGCGAGGAACCGGGGACCGCAGGGGCCGGTGCCGGGGTCGGGGCAGGGGCGACGGAGGCAGGGCGGTCAGCGGTCTTCTCCAGCACGGAGCGGTTCTGGCGGATGATGAGCACCTCGATGAAGAGGGTCGTGCCGAGGAACCCCGCTGCCAGCCAGTAGGTGGCCTTGGACAGGAAGGGCGTGGCGCCCTGGGCGCCAAAGGCACTGTTCGCACCGCCGCCGCCGAAGGACGCGCCGAGGCCGCCCTTGGTGCCGGGCTGCAACAGGATCGCCCCGATGAGGAGGACGCCGAACAGGATCAGAAGTGCGAGGGCGAGGCCGTTCATGGAAACTCCAACCACCTAGTCTGCCATGAACGACCGTCCAGAGGCACCCTGAAAAGCAGCGGGAGCCTGGACAGGCCCTGGGGGTGGGCACCACACTGGGCTTGGCAGCACCCCTGCTTTTGGAGGTCTCCATGCGGCGCTCGCTTTCCTGGTCCCTGGTTCCTGCTCTGCTCCTGGTCGCCTGCACCCGCCCCGAGGTGGAGGCCTTCCGGCTCCGACCGGCGCCCATCGCTGTCCGCGTGGCCCTGGCTGAGCGGCTGGAGGACCGGGATGGCCTGGCCAGCGAATACGCCGCCATCCTGCGGTCCCGCCTGGCCTACCGCGCCGAGGTGGTGTCCGAGGGCGTGAAGCCGCCGCCAGGGGCGGCTGAGCTGCTGGTGGAGCTCCGGGAGGTCTCGCCCCGGTCCGGTTCCGCCAACCCTGCCACCGTGGGCCTGGCGGTGGGGGCCACCGTAGGCATCCTCAGTGCCGCCTCGGGCAACCGCGGCATGGGCGTGGTCGACGGCCTGTTCTGGGGCCTCTTTGCGGGCAGCCATGCCGCCCTGCACCGGGATCGGGTAATGGGTCGCCTCGGCTACCTCCCGCAGGCGATCTCGGCCCAGGTCCGCCTGGTCCAGCCCGGCCACTCCGAGCCCCTCTGGGTCGATGCCATCGACCCCATGGAGGTGGTGGAGGCCATGGATCCGCTGCCCCGATCCCTGCGGGATGACGATGGCCGGATCCGGGAGGAGGAGGCCAAGGCCTTTGCTCGGGTGGTGGTCCAGAAGGCTTCGGCCTTCTTCCGGTGGACCCGTGGCACGGAGCAGCGCTTCTACGGCAGCGCCGACTCGCCTCGGGAAGCGGGCTCCCGGCAGCGGGAGGGGGTCCCCCCCACGCCGCCGCCGCAGATGACGCCACCCCCACCCCCGGCCGTGCTGCCGCCCCCGCCAGTCCCACCCAGTGACCCCAAGGCGCACTGATGGAGGCTCGGACCATTCGCTGTTCTGGCTGCGGGGCGGGGGTACCTGCGGACGCCTCCCAATGTCCCTACTGCCGGGCTCAGCTGGCCACGGTGGCCTGCCCGGCCTGCTTTGCCCTGGCACCTCTGGGGGCGGCCCACTGTCCCGGCTGCGGCGCCGCCCTGGCGCCCCGGACTTCCGTCGTGCCCGATGGTGCGCCCTGTCCGGCCTGCACCAAGCCCCTGGGGGCCAGCCAGGTGGGGGACCTGCGGGTACAGGCCTGCCTGGCCTGCGGCGGCCTCTGGCTGGACCGGGACGTCTTCGAGGAGCTGGGTGTCAGCCGGGAGCGCCAAGGCACCGTCCTGGGGGTCCTGCCGACCCCGGTGGGGACGCCGGTGGTGGCGGCCCAGACCGTGCAGTACCGGCCCTGTCCCGCCTGCGCCAGGCTCATGAACCGCACCAACTACGCCAAGCGCTCAGGGGTGGTGCTGGACGTGTGCAAGGAGCACGGTCTCTGGTTTGATCGGGACGAGCTGCGCCGGGTGCTTGCCTTCATCGGCGGCGGCGGCCTGGACCGGGCCCGGGAGCGGGAGCTGGAGGACCTCAAGGAGGCCCGTCGCGCCCTGGAGCGCCCCGGACAGGCCCCGGATCCCGCCTTCGCCATGCCCACCCAGCCCGCTCACCCGGCCCTCGAGCTCACCGCAGCAGGCCTCCTGGGCCTCGCCGCCGAAGTCGCCGACGCATTCATGCACAGGCACTAGAAAAAAACTCTCCACGAAGGACACGAAGAAAGAATCTTTTCTTATTCGTGTCCTTCGTGGAGAGCCTTTCCTCTTTGCCGAAGCTCAGCCCGCCTGTTTGATGAGCTCGCCGAACTTGTGGGAGTCGAGGCTGGCGCCGCCCACGAGGCCGCCGGCCACGTCGGGGATGCCCAGCAGCTCGGGGAAGCTCTCGGGGGTCACGCTCCCGCCGTAGAGGATGGGCACCTCATAGTCGGCACAGGCCCCATGCCGGATGAGCTCGGCGCGGATAAAGGCGTGGGCCTCCAGCACCTGGGGGGCCTCGGCGCGGCGGCCGGTGCCGATGGCCCAGACCGGCTCGTAGGCCACCCACAGCGGGCCGGGGCCGGTCTCCGCGAGGATCGACAGCTGGCGGCCCAGCACGTCCAGGGTGGCGCCGCTGTCCCGCTCGGCCAGGCTCTCGCCGATGCAGAGGAGGGGGAGCAGATCCCACTTCCAGGCGGCCTTGATCTTCTTGGTCAGAGCCGCGTCGGTCTCCCCGAAGAACTGGCGGCGCTCGCTGTGGCCCAGCAGGACACCGGAGCAGCCCACATCCCGCAGCTGGGCCATGGAGACCTCGCCGGTGAAAGCACCCTTGTCCTCGGTATGGGCGTTCTGCCCAAACACCTGGAGGCCCCGGGGGCGCACCAGGCCGCTCACCAGGGAGAGCAGGGTGAAAGGGGGGGCGATGCCCACTTCGGCACTCCCGCCCTCGGGCAGGCGCAGGAGCAGGTCCTCGCAGAAGGCCTGGGCCTCCCCGGAACGGAGGTTCATCTTCCAGTTGGCGACGACGCAGCGCATGGGGGGCCTCACTTCGAAAGGGCGGCCACGCCCGGAAGCTCAAGGCCGCTGAGGAACTCCAGGCTGGCACCGCCACCCGTGGAGACATGGGACATCCGGGCGGCGACCCCGGCCTTGTTCACGGCGGCGACGCTGTCGCCCCCGCCCACCAGTACGAAGGCCCCGCGGGTGGTGGCTTCCGCCAGCTCCTCGGCCATGGTCAGGGTGCCGCTGGCGAAGGGCGCCATCTCGAAGACGCCCATGGGGCCGTTCCAGAGCAGGGTCCGGGCAGCGCGGATCTCCTCGGCGTAGGCGGCCACGGTCTCGGGCCCGATGTCCAGGGCCATGCGTGCCGCCGGGATGTTCTGGTCCAGGGTGATGGCGCAGTCGGCATCCTCGCTGAAGGCGTCCGCGGCCACATGGTCCAGGGGCAGCAGCAGGCGGGTGCCCTTGGCCTCGGCCTGCTTGAGCAGCTCCAGGGACATCTCCAGCTTGTCCTCCTCGCAGAGGCTCTTGCCGATCTCGTAGCCCTGGGCCTTGAGGAAGGTGTAGCTCATGGCGCCGCCGATGAGGATGGCGTCAGCCTTGCCCAGGAAGTTCTGGATGAGCTCGATCTTGTCGCTCACCTTGGCGCCGCCGAAGATCACCACCAGGGGCTTGTCCGGGCTCTCGGTGACCTTGGTGAGGG
>CAIMFT010000207.1 GCA_903840385.1 uncultured Holophagaceae bacterium | reverse complement strand
CGATGTGCTGGCCTTCGTCTCCGAGCCCCTGAAGGCCCCCCTGCGCATCAGCGGTGAGCCCGTGGCCAACCTCGTGGCCTCCACCACGGGGACGGATGCGGACTGGGTGGTGAAGGTGATCGATGTGTACCCGGACGAGGTCCCGGCCCAGCCTGGCCTGGGTGGCTTCCAGCAGATGGTCTCGGCGGACATCTTCCGGGGCCGCTACCGGGAGAGCCTGGAGCAGGCTGTGCCCATCAAGCCCGGGGAGGCGCTGCCCTACCGCTTCGCCCTGCCCACGGCCAACCATGTCTTCTTGCCGGGGCACCGGATCATGGTGCAGGTGCAGTCCAGCTGGTTCCCCCTCTACGAGCGGAACCCCCAGACCTTCGTGCCCAACATCTTCCTGGCCAAGCCCACCGACTACCGCCCCGCCACCCACCGCATCTGGCACGCCCCCGGCAAAGACAGCTTCGTCGAGCTGCCCGTGGTGCCCCTGGCGACCACAGGGAAGTAGGGACTGCACGCAAGCCTAAACAAGCTGGCAGCATTCAAAGGAGCACTACGGTTTTATCCCTTCATCCGCAGTTATCCCTGTCAAAAATGCTTTTTAAAACAGGGATGAAGGGGATGAAGGGGAGCTCAGAGCCCCGCCAGCAGCTCGTCGACGAAGGCTGGCACGAGGTCGGTGGCGCGGCCGGTGCGGAGCTCGTGGAAGGCGCTGGCTACCAGGCTGGGCGCCAGGTTCAGCTCTACGGTGCGGGTGTCCGGGCCCACGGCTTCCACGAAGCCAGCGGCTGGATACACGTGGCCGCTGGTCCCGATGGCCGCGAACAGGCTGCAGCGCTCCAGGGCGTCGTAGATGCGGTCCATGGCCATGGGCAGCTCGTGGAACCAGACGATGTGGGGACGCACCCGGCCCACCCCGCCGCAGGCTGGACACTGGCTGTCGCAGCCCATGGCCCCGGGCCAGGCGAACACCGCGCCGCAGGCCGTGCACCGGCCTTTCAGCAGCTCACCGTGCATGTGGATGAGGCTGCGGGAGCCCGCCCGGTCATGGAGGTCATCCACGTTCTGGGTGACCAGCAGCACCTCGCCGGGCCACGCCTGCTCCAGGCGGACCAGGGCCTGGTGGGCAGCATTGGGTACCACCTCAGCCAGCGCCCGCCGTCGCTCGCTGTAGAAGCGGTGCACCAGGGCGGGATCCCGGCGGAACGCCTCGGGCGTGGCCACGTCCTCCAGGCGGTGCTGCTCCCAGAGGCCATCCCCATCGCGGAAGGTGCGCACGCCGCTCTCCGCCGAGATGCCGGCACCGGTCAGGAGGACGATGGAGGCTGCCATGGTGGCGCAGGCCTTCAGCGGCGGGGCTTCGCCGCTTTGGCTGGGGTGCGGGCTCCCAGGTCCAGGGCCTTGCCATCCACGGTGCCGGGCTGGATGCCCAGCTCTTTTGCCAGGGTGGGGGCCAGGTCGACGATGCGCACCGGCTCCCGGCGGCGGCCGCCCTGCCAGGGCCCTAAAAAGATCAGGGGCACCCGGCGGTCATAGGCGTTGGGGGAGCCGTGGCCCGCGGGGTACTCCGCAGGGGGCGTGCCGAAGACCACGAAAGGCTTGGCCGCCACCATGAGGTCGCCGCTGCGCTCGGCGTGGAAGCTGCGGCGCAGCAGCATGCGGTTGCTGCTGTCCCGGGGGCTGCCGGTGGCCGCGGGATCGGTGGCCTGCATCTCCCGGGCCGTGAAGGCATCCGCAATGTCAGGCTGGGCCCTCAGCCAGGCCTGGGCTTTCACCAGCACCGCCTCGCGATCCAGGCCGGCGGCCTTCACCACCGCCTCGTTCAGGTAGAGGGTGGTGGGATCGTAGGCCGGAAGCAGCAGGTCGTTGTCGGTCTTGAAGGTGGTGCGCAGCTCGGTCTGGAGTGCGGCCATGAAGGGGCCGACCTCCACGCGCTTGGCCGGGAAGCCCTGTTCGACCAGGGCCTCGGTGATGTCGAGGGCACCGTGGTCGGCGGTCAGCACCACCCACGCATCCG
This sequence comes from uncultured Holophagaceae bacterium, assembly GCA_903840385.1. Taxonomy (GTDB): domain Bacteria; phylum Acidobacteriota; class Holophagae; order Holophagales; family Holophagaceae; genus Geothrix. Next base: position 42,780 of record CAIMFT010000207.1, on the reverse strand, counting down.
GGTTCTTGCTGCGGACCTGGTCCAGGAGGCGACCCAGGGCCCGGTCCAGGCGGTGGATCTGGTCCCGCATCTCGGTCCCGAACATGCCATAGGCGTGGCCGATGTAGTCCGTGGCGGAGAAGCTCAACGCCAGCAGGTCGGTGCCGGGCCCCTTGCCCAGGGCCTCGCCCGCCAGCAGGGCCTCAGCGGCCTCGAGGGTCACCGCGTCCAGGAAGGGGGAGCGGCGAAAGCGGTTCTCGAAGCCCTTGTCCATGGGCATGCCCGAGCCATGAATGAGGCGGGGCAGGGCCCCATTGCGCAGGACTGTGGTGCCGAAGGTCCACTGGGCGGTGCGGCCCTCGGGGGTGGCTGGGTCCTTCAGCCAGAGCCAGGTGTCGGCGGTGAGGCGCTCGGAAAGCCCGGCATCGAAGCGCACCAGCCAGCTGGGCAGCTGCCCCTGGTAGGCGGTGGAGCTGGTGAAGCCAGCAGCGCCGGAGAACCAGTAGACGCCGGTGGGGCGCCGCCCGGCCATGAGGATGGCGGCGCGGTCCTTGCCGGAGATGGCGAAGACGCGGCTGCCTGGGACCTGGGCCTGCAGCCAGTCGCCCAGGGCATCGCCCAGGAAGCGGACGTTGGATGAACCCGGCTGGCTGAGGTTGTGCAGAGCCTTGCCGTTGGGGTCCTCCACGCAGTAGACGGCCTTTCCTGTGGTGCGGTCGATCCAGCGGTTCTCCACGATGCCCGTGTGGGCGGGGAAGCGGCCCGAGAGGATGACGGAGTGGCCCGGCCCGGTCTCGGTGAGGCCGTGGTCGTGGTAGGCCTCGGAGAACCAGAGCCCCTCCCGCTGGAGCCGCCCCAGGCCACCGGGCAGTCCCGGGCCGAAGGCCTCCAGCAGTTGGGCGCTGAGCTGATCCACGGACACCACCACCACCAGGCTGGGGCGGGGTGCTGGAGGGGCTGCCGGCAGGGGCAGGGCCAACAGCACGAGCAGGGTCAATGGGAGCCGATGGGCCATCAGAAGTTCACTCCGACACCGAAGGTCCACAGGCGGTCGAACTCCTGTCCGCTGCCCTGGGCAGAGAAGTAGGAGGCCAGGTCTGATACGGAGGAGAGCTTCACGGGACGGTCTTTGCTGACGGGCTGCTGGTAGCTGGCGATGAGGTAGGGCTGGACCCCCATGGAAGGGAGGCGGTAGCGGGTTCCCACCCGCAGCCAGGTGCGGCTCAGGTCCTTGGTGTTGCTGGCACCCGGCGTGTCGAAGGTGTAGCGCTGGAAGCGCTGAATGAGGCCGATCTCCCCTGCCAGGCCCACGAAGGGCACCCACACCTGGGCGTTGATGCCGGCCCCTAGGCCCTGCTGTTTGAGCCGGGTGCCCTGAACGGCACTGCCTTTGTTGAGGTCGCCGCTGGCGTTCAGCTGGGAGTACTCGACCCCCCCCTCCAGGCGCAGGAGGGGACCCAGCTGGAAGAGCTGGTGGCTGAGGGTGGCGATGTAGCCGCTGCCAGTGCCGAGGTCTCCGGCCACCAGCTGACCGGAGCCCACCAGCATGGTCTGGGGGAGGCTCTGACCCGAGGGGCGGGGGAGCTCCACCCGGAGGTCCCACTGGGCGCAGAGGGGCAGGGCCAACAACAGCAGAGGCAGCAGAGGCAGGCGCACAGGGGCTCCAGGGAGAACCTTGATCATACCCCCCGCCGAGGCCCAGGTCAGTCCGCAGGGCCTACTTCCACTTGATGCTGCAGCCCATGCTGGGGTGCTGGACCTCAAGGGGGTCCCGGCCTGCCAGGACGCCGTCGATGGCCTCGCTCAGCTCCTGGCGGGTGACCCGGGTGGCGTCCTTCCAGTTGTCGTCCAGGCGGCCCCGGTAGGCCAGGCGCCGGTGGGAGTCGTAGAGGAAGAAGTCCGGGGTGCAGACGGCCCCGAGGGCCTTGACCACGGTCTGCTCCTCGTCCCACAGGTAGGGGAAGGTGAAGCCCCGGGTCAGGGCGCGCTTGCGCATGGCCTCGAAGCTGTCCTCTGGATGGCTGACGGCGTCGTTGGCATTGATGGCGACCACGGCACAGCGGCCGGCCTGGGCTCGGGCCAAGGCGTCCAGGCGCCCATCGATGGCCTGGACATAGGGGCAGTGGTTGCACATGACCACCACCAGAAGGGCGGGGGTGTGGAAGTCATGGAGGGACCACAGGCGACCGTCCACGCCCGGCAGGGTGAAGTCCGGGCAGGCGGTGCCAAGGGGAACCATGGTGGATTCCTTGAGCGACATGACAGCCTCCGGGTGAGGACCACAGCATACGCTCTGGCGTAAAGGAAGCACGGAGGGATGTAGGGAAGTCGGCGTAAGAAAAAAACGGCAACATGCAAATTGGTCAACGACTTAATGAGGAAAAAATCGATGACCAGATTATTTTTGGAAGGTATCGTTTGCCTGGCCGAAAACCCAGTCCCACACTGTGTTTCCGCTGAAAATCGCAGGACCTGAAAGGGAAGGGGTGACGGTATTAGGTCACGTCCCTCCTTGACAGGGGTTCAAAGGACAGAGATTTTGTTGGACATACGCTTTATTACTTATTGCCCCCTTTTTCCGCCCACCCTCCTTTCCCCTTCGGGACATTCCTTGGTCTCGGGTGGGAACAGGCTTCCCGGCCCGAGGACCCCATGACCTCCCTCCCGCGTCTGCACTGGTCCACCCTCGGGGGGGTCACCGGCGGTCTGGAGCAGCGCTGGTCCACCCTGTGGGACGTGACCGTGGACCGCGGCGCGGCACCGGCTCTGCCGCCCACGGAGACGGATCTCTGGGTGCTCAACGCCAAAGGGGAGCGGCCCTTGCCGGAGCTCCTCCGCCTGGTCCCCGAGGTCGGGGCCCTGCCCATCCTGCTCCTCCTGGATCCCCAGGCTCCGGCCCTGACTCCCGCTGACTTGGCGGAGTGGGGTCGGCTAGGCTCCGTGCGCTGGGGCACCCTCGGCCCTGAGCCTCCCCAAGGCGGACTCCGCCCCCGGGCGACCACGGTCCCCGCCCTGAGTGCTTCCCAGGCCCTCTCCCTCGGCCTGGTGGGGGCCAGCCAGGCCATGCGCGAGGTGCTGGGGCGCGCCCGCAGTGCCGCCGCCACCCGGGCCACGGTGCTCCTCCTCGGCGAGAGCGGCACCGGCAAGGAAGTCATCGCCAAGGCCATCCACCGCATGAGCGCCGAGGCCGCCCAGCCCTTTGTGGCCGTGCACTGCGGCTCCATTCCCGAGAACCTGCTGGAGTCCGAGCTCTTCGGCTACAACAAGGGCGCCTTCACGGATGCCCGCAAGGACACGCCGGGCAAGTTCCGTGAGGCCCACGGCGGCACCATCTTCCTGGATGAGATCGGCACCATGCCACCGGCGGCCCAGGTGCGCCTGCTGCGCGTGCTCCAGGAGCGGGAGGTCCAGCCGCTGGGCGGCGGCGCTCCGGTGCGAGTGGAAGTGCGGGTGGTGGCCGCCACCAACGTCGACCTCTGGCAGAAGGTCCAGGAGGGCGCCTTCCGGGAGGACCTCTTCTACCGCCTGGAAGTGGTGCCCATCGTCCTGCCGCCCCTGCGGGCCCGGCCCGAAGAGGTGCCCTACCTGGCCCAGCACTTCCTCAACCGCAAGGCGCGGGAGCATGGGCTCTACCCCAAGGCCCTGCACCCCAGCGTGGATCCCCTGCTCATGGAGCTCGCCTGGCCCGGCAATGTCCGGCAGCTGGAGAACGCCATCGAGCGCGCCATCGTGCTGTCCGGCACGCGCCCCGTGCTCACCCGGGCGGACTTCGCCTTCCTGGCGGACCGCATGGGCCTGTCGGCCCCGGCCGGCTCGGCGCTGCCACCGGAGCTGCCGGCAGAGGCCTTCACCCACCTCCAGTTCGTCTCCAGCAACAGCATGGATCTGCCCCCCGAGGGGCTGGACCTCAACCAGGTGGTGTCCGAGATGGAGAAGACCCTGATGCTCCAGAGCCTGGCCATTACCCGGGGCAACAAGAAGCGGGCAGCTGACCTGCTGGGCCTCAAGCGCACCACCTTCCTGGAGAAGATGAAGCGCCTGGACCTCGAGGATGCGGAAGTCGAGGCCGAGTAGGCCCCTGCTACCCTGGGAGCATGGCGAACGTGCTGCATCTCAGGTGGAAACTCGAGGTCCCTGACCTTCAGGAAGAGGGCCTCTGTGCCTGGCTGGAGGCCCGGGGCTCCTCGGCCTTCTACCGGGAGGCGGACCCTCCCCGCACCTGCTACGCCTACTTCCCTCCAGAGGTTGCCGCCCCTGACGCCGCAGGCCTGCTGGCCTTCCCCGGCGTGGGCCTCCTGGCGGCGGAAGGGTTTGGCGATGAGGACTGGCTGGCCCGGAGCCGGGACGGCTTCGGCGCTTTCGAGGTCGGCAGCCGCTTTCATGTACGCCCCCTCTGGGATGAGACCCCGGGCCCGGCCGGCCGCCTCGACCTGGTGGTGAACCCGGGCCTGGCCTTTGGTACCGGCGGCCACGAGACCACCCGCCTGTGCATGACCCTGCTGGAGGACCTGGCAGCCGCAGACCGCCTGGCCGGACCCATCCTGGACATCGGCGCCGGCACCGGGATCCTCTCCCTGGCGGCGTTCCTCCTGGGGGGCCAGCGGATCACGGCCTTCGACATCGACCCCGACTGCGGCCCCGCCATGGGGGAGCTTATCGACCTGAACGCCCACCTCCTGGGAGGCGCCGAACCCTACACCAGCTTCGTGGGGACCCTGGATGCTCCCCAGGTCAGCGGACCCTATGCAGGGCTCCTGGCCAACATCCTGCTGGAGACCATCCAGGAGCTGTTACCCCGCATGGCGGAGGTGGCGGCGCCCGGCGGTTGGCTGGTGGCCAGTGGCATCCTGGCGGAGCGCACGGACGAGGCCCTGGTGAGCCTGGTGGCCTATGGGTTCAAGCCGGTCCAGGTGGTGCAGGAAGGCGAGTGGATCGCCATCCTGGCCGAGCGGGAGGCCCGGTGAACCCGGACCAGCCCATTGGGGTCTTCGATTCGGGCATCGGGGGCCTCACGGTCATCCACGCCCTGCGTCAGCTGCTGCCCCAGGAGGAGCTGGTCTACCTGGGGGACACGGCCCGTCTGCCCTACGGCACCAAGAGCCACCGCACCATCGAGCGCTACACGCTCCAGATGGGGGAGCTGCTCCAGCGGCACCAACCCAAGCTCATCGTCATCGCCTGCAACACCGCCAGCGCCCACGGCCTGCCGGCGCTCCAGGCGGTAAGCCCCTGCCCCGTGATCGGCGTGATCGAGCCCGGCGCCGAAGCGGCGGTGCAGCATCCGGGCGCCATCGGCATCATCGGGACCCTGGCCACCGTCAGCAGCGGGGCCTACGAGGCGGCGGTCCTGCGGCACGACCCCACCCGCACCATCCACAGCGTGGCGTGCCCCCTGCTGGTGCCCCTGGCAGAGGAGGGCTGGTTTGATGACGCGCTGACCGACGCCATCTGTCGCCGCTATCTGGAGCAGCTGCCCCCCGAGGTGGCCACCGTCGTGCTCGGCTGCACCCACTACCCCACGCTCATGATCAGCCTGGAGCGCAGCCGCCCCGGCACCCGCTGGATCGACAGCGGCCAGGTCACGGCCCGGGCGGTGGACCACCTGCTGCGGGGCAGCCTGGGCTACCGCACCGCCGGGTCCCGCGGTGGGCTCACCGTCCAGCTGACCGACGCCAGCACCCGCCTCAAAGAGGTCGGCAGTCGCTTCCTGGAAGAAGCGCTGGGCGACATCGAGGTCGTGGAGATCTAGGCGCTGGGCGCACCTGGAAGGGTGAACACGACGCAGGTGCCCTGGCCTTCGGTGCTCTCGATGTGGATCTCGCCGCCGTGGTTGCGGACGATCTCGCGGCAGATGCTGAGGCCCAGGCCCGTGCCCTCGCCTTCGGGCTTGGTGGTGAACATGGGCCGGAACACCTGGCCAAGCACCTCGGCGGGGATGCCCTGGCCAGAGTCGCGGAAGCGCAGCTCCCACCACAGGTCGCCTGGCGTGCTGTCCCCGGAGGGACCCACCGTGAGCTGCACTGAGCCTCCACCGGGCATGGCGTCCATGGCGTTGTTCATGAGGTTCAAAAAGAGCTGCTCCATCTGCTTGCGGTCCACATCCAGGGAGCAGCCGGGAGGTGCCTCCGTCTGCACCGTGACGGAATGGGCGGCCAGGGTGGGGGTCCAGAGCTGCTGCAGATCCGCTAGAAGGTCGGCGAAGGTCTGGGGCTCCCGGTGCAGCTGGGGGCGGCGGGTGAGGTCCAGGAGGCGGCGCACGATGTCACCCACCCGCTGGATCTGGGACTGGATGACCTGGAGCCGTTCCCGGGCCTTGTCCGGCAGGCCCTTTTGGGACTCCAGGAGTTGGAGGTGGCCCGCCACGAGGTTGAGGGGGGTACCCACCTCGTGGGCGAAGGTGGCCGTGAGCTGGCCCGCCACAGCCAGGCGTTCCTGGGCCCCCAGCTCCTCCCGCAGGAGGGCGTTTCGCTCCACCTGTGCCGCCAGCTCATCGTTCTTGGCCTTGAGCTCGGCCAGCGCTGCGTCGATGCGGTCCTGGAGGTTGCTGTTCAGGCCGCGCACCTCGCGGATGAGCGCTTCGCGCTCCTCCCCCGCCAGCTCCAGCTGGATGGCCATGTCATTGAAGCGGTGGGCGATCAGGCCCAGCTCGTCGCTCCGCCGCACCGGGGCGCGGGCGCTGGGATCGCCTCGTTCCAGGCGCTGCATGGTCTCGACCATGGCATCGATGGGGTCGCTGATGAGCATGCGGAGGATGAGCCAGAGCAGGATGAACTCGCCCAGGAGGACCCCCGGAAGGGTCTTCAGGGTGCGGTTGAAGTTCTTGTTCCAGATGACCTCCCACCGCTCCAGGTCGATGTAGGCGCGGATCAGGCCCAGAGGCGGCTGCCCCGGTCGGTGGGCGCGGATGGGCAGGTACACCTTCCAGGCCCGCCCGCCGGTGTTGAGGTCCACCAGCTCCGCCTGGGGGCCTTTGAGGGAGAGGTAGGAGCCAATCTCCGGGCCCCACTCGATGGCCGCCTCGTCCCCCGAGGAGCGGACCAGTTCCACCTCGTTGCCTCGACCCACCCGGCGGAACACATCGATCTGGAAGACGCTGCGGTCCGGGCCAGCAATGCTGGCCAGCAGCTGATCCAGCTTGTCGGCATCCCGGAAGGTGGGATCGCGCTCCAGGATATCGGTCTCCACCGTGCCGGCGGCCTCGATGACCAGCCTCTGCGTGTAGCTCTCCAATTCCCGACCACTGTTGCGGACGATGGAGTAGGCCACGGCTACGGTGATCAGGCTGGTCACCAGGCCCAGGAGAAGGAACAGCTTGGCGTGCAGGCTGTGGAGCCAAGCTGCGGGACGGAAGCGGAGGGGCCAGGGCTTCACAGGGAGCCGCCTGCGTCCAACCCAAGCAGGGGCCTCATCGCACCTGTGAAAGCGGGTTGGTTCAGGCCTTCGGCCGCCTGTACGAAGCGACCGAACAGGGCTCGCCGGTCCTCGGCCACCTCTCCCAGCAGGTCGAGGGTCCCTTCACCCAGCGTTCCGTGGCCGCCGGCCCGAAGCCCGGCCTCGGTGGTCCAAAGGAGATCCTCCAGGACCGCCAGGTCGTGGTGGTCTCCGAGGAGGGTCTGGAGGTTCCGCAGGTCTTTGAGGCAAGCCTCCGGGGGGTCCAGAAAGGCCGCCTCCAGGGCTTCAACGGCGTAGCGCAGCTTCTTGATGCGCACCCGGGCTTTGTGCATGGCGGAGGGGTTCTCCCGCTCGGTCAGAGCGGCCAGGCCCCCTAGGGCCGCCTCCGCCCGGGGCTCCAGGCAGGCCCAGGCACCCTCCTGAAGGGTGATGGGCTGGAAGGGGTCGGGTAGAGTCGGCACCTCCAGCAGGCGGTCCAGGTCCGGGAGCCGCAGGCGCTTCAGGCTCTTGGTCATGTTCCGCCGGGCCTTGGCTCGGTCCCGGTCCACCCGCACCAGCACGTGTTCGATGGAGGCGGCGTGAGCCACCCTGACGGTCCCCGCCAGGTAGGTGCGCAGGATTCCGGCGTGGACATCCAGCTCCCGGGGGAGGCCCAGGGTGTCCACCAGCTCCTTGAGAGCCCGCCGCTGGGACTTGTGGTTCGGGTAGATTTCGAGATCCACCAGGTCCAGCACAGCCCCCAGCCTTCGGGCAGCTACCCGGACCTGATGCAATCGCTCCGTGTCATCGGCCCAGTGCGGTTGGCCCAGGAGTTCCTGCAGGCGCGCCAAGCGCACCTCGAGGGCGCGGTGCAGAAGGATTGCCAGCGCGGCTGGATGCATCAGATGATTCTAGACGCAATACGGGAAAGCGAAAAAAAAACGGAGTAAGCTGAGGATCTATGGAACACATTCACATCAAGGGTGCGAGGGAACACAACCTCAAGAACCTCGACCTGACCCTGCCCCGCAACCAGCTGGTGGTCATCACCGGGCTCTCGGGCTCGGGCAAGTCCAGCCTCGCCTTCGACACCCTCTACGCGGAGGGCCAGCGCCGCTATGTGGAGAGCCTGTCGGCCTATGCCCGCCAGTTCCTGGACCAGATGGAGAAGCCCGATGTGGACAGTATCGAGGGCCTCTCTCCGGCCATCTCCATCGAGCAGAAGACCACCAGCAAGAACCCCCGCTCCACCGTGGCCACAGTCACGGAGATTTACGACTACCTGCGCCTGCTCTACGCCCGCACCGGGCGGCCCACCTGCGTGGCCTGCCACCAGCCCATCGCCAGCCAGACCATCCAGGAGATGACTGATCAGATCCTGGCGCGGCCCGAGGGCACGAAGCTCCAGATCCTGGCACCGGTGGTGCGGGGTCGCAAGGGCGAGTACAAGAAGCTGCTCCAGGACCTCATGAAGCGGGGCTACATCCGGGCCCGGGTGAACGGCCAGATGATCGACATGACCGATGGCATCCCCGACCTGGACAAGCAGAAGAAGCACACGCTGGAGGTGGTCATCGACCGCCTCAAGGTCTCCCCAGCCATCCAGACCCGCCTGGCGGACAGCCTGGAGATCGCCTCCAACCTGGCGGAGGGCGGGGTGCTGGTGGACTTCGACGGCAGCGAGGTGCTGTTCTCCTCCAAGCTGGCCTGCAACAGCGCCACCTGCCGCCTGTTTGGCCAGGGGCTGCCAGAGCTGGAGCCGCGGTCCTTTTCGTTCAACACGCCCTACGGTGCCTGCCCCACCTGCGACGGCTTGGGCTTCAAGCGCCAGTTCGCCGAGGAGCTGATCATTCCCAATCCGGGCCTCTCCATCAGCGAGGGCGCCATCCAGGCCAGCGGCTGGCGGAGCGTGGCGGAGGACGGCTGGCGCTCGCAGATGATGGACCAGCTGGCCAAGAAGCTGAAGTTCGGCCTCGACACCCCCTGGAAGAAGCTGCCCGCCGACATCCGCCGCCTGCTGCTGCACGGCACCGAGAAGGAGATGCGCTTCACCTACGAGAGCAAGCGCAGCCGCTACGACTTCGTCCATCACTTCGAGGGCATCGTCGGCAACCTGGAGCGCCGCTACCGGGAGACCACCAGCGAAGAGATCCAGGCCGAGCTGGAAGCCTCCATGCGCATCATCCCCTGCGAGGTCTGCGCCGGGCAGCGCCTCAAGCCCGAGGTGCTGGCGGTCTTCGTGAGCGGCCTGAACATCGCCCAGGTCGCAGCCCAGAGCGTGCGCGAGGCCCGGCAGTGGTTCACGAACCTGGCCCTGGAAGGGAAGGACGCCGTCATCGCCGAGAAGGTGCTGAAGGAGATCCGCGAGCGCTTAGGCTTCCTGGACGATGTGGGCCTGGGCTACCTCACCCTGGACCGCAGTGCCGCCACCCTGTCCGGTGGCGAGGGCCAGCGCATCCGCCTCGCCACCCAGATCGGCTCCAAGCTCCAGGGCGTGCTCTACGTGCTGGACGAGCCGAGCATTGGCCTGCACCAGCGGGACAACCTGCAGCTCATCCGCACCCTCAAGGAGATGCGCAATCTGGGCAATACGGTGCTGGTGGTGGAGCACGACCTGGAGACCATCCTCGCCGCCGACCACGTGGTGGACATGGGCCCTGGGGCCGGGGAGCACGGCGGCTACGTGGTGGCCCAGGGCACTCCCGACGAGATCCGCGCCACCCCGGGCTCCATCACCGGCGACTTTCTCGCAGGCCGCGACTCGATTCCGGTCCCCAGGGTCCGCCGCAAGGCCAAGCGGGGCTACCTCTCGGTGCTGGGCGCCGAGGAGAACAACCTCAAGAAAGTGGATGCGGACTTTCCCATCGGCCTGGTCACCTGCGTGACCGGCGTCAGCGGCTCGGGCAAGAGCACCCTGGTGAACGAGATCCTCTACAAGGCCCTCGCCAATCAGTTGCACCAGGGCGTGCACATCGTCGGCAAGCACAAGGCCATCAAAGGCCTCGAGGCCATCGACAAGGTCATCGACATCGACCAGGCCCCCATCGGGCGCACCCCGCGCAGCAACCCCGCCACCTACACGGGTCTGTTCACGCCCCTCCGGGAGCTCTTCGCGCACCTGCCGGAGAGCAAGGCCCGGGGCTACGCGCCCGGCCGCTACAGCTTCAACGTCAAGGGCGGCCGCTGCGACAAGTGCGAGGGCGATGGTCTGCTGCGCATCGAGATGCACTTCCTCCCGGATGTCTACGTCACCTGCGAGCAATGCAAGGGGAAGCGCTACAACCGCGAGACCCTGGAGATCCACTACAAGGGCAAGAGCATCTCCGACGTGCTGAACATGACCGTGGAAGAAGCCCTGGTCCTGTTTGCCCCGATCCCCGTGCTGGCCAACAAACTGCAGACGCTCATCGACGTGGGCCTGGGCTACATCCGCCTGGGCCAGAGCGCCACCACCCTCTCCGGCGGCGAGGCCCAGCGCGTGAAGCTGGGCAAGGAGCTGAGCAAGCGGGCCACAGGGCGCACGGTGTACATCCTGGACGAGCCCACCACCGGCCTGCACCTGAAGGACATCCAGAAGCTGCTGGAGGTCATCAACCGGCTGGTGGAGACGGGCAACACCATCATCGTCATCGAGCACAACCTCGACGTCATCAAGACCGCCGACTGGATCCTCGACCTGGGCCCCGAAGGCGGCGGCGAAGGAGGCCGTCTCATTGCCGTGGGCACCCCCGAGGAGATCGCCCGGAAGAAGAGCAGCATCACCGGCCGGTACCTGGCGCCCTATCTCAAGTAGGGCTCAGGCGCTGGTGTCGATGGTCTGGCCCAGGCCCGCCTGCTGGTCCATAAGCTTCACCAGGTCTGCCCCCACCTGGGCCTGGATGTCCAGGGACTTGCGGAGCACACCCATGGCGATGCTGCTCTGGAGCAGCTGCTGGCTCTGGGCAATGGCACCGGCGGGAGAGACGTTCACGTGGACCTCGGTGGGTCCTTATCGGTCTTTTGCCTTCGGGGCATGAGCGGCCCGGAGGAGGGCGGCGGCATCCTGGAGCGGAACCTTCGTCTCAGTGGCGGCGCGGTTCTCGGCGGCAATGGCGTCAAAGACCTCGCGCCGGTGGACCTGGACGCTGCGGGGCGCCCTGATGCCCAGGCGGACCCCATCCTTGGTGACGCCGAGGACAATGACCTCGACCTCGCCGCCGATGACGATGGACTGCTCCAGCTTCCGGGTGATGACCAGCATGCTCGAAGGCTACCAGACCGGATCAGTCCTGGGGGAGGATCGGGAACCGCAGGGGGAACTTCTCGGAGCTGAACACGATCTGGTAGCCCACCCGGGTCTTCCCATTCAGCACCAGGGGACCGGCCAGGTTCGTGGTCATCTGCCGGGGGTCCTCCGGGACCACCACCAAGGTCAGGATGAGGGCGTCCTCGGGGGACTCCAGGCTCAGGGCCTGGGCTTCCTCCTCGCTCAAGGGCACGTTGTAGTCCGGCTTGATCACCGCCGGGTTGATGCAGGTGAAGGAGACTTCCGGATCCTCCACGGACTGCAGGAACTTCAGCGGGTAGCCGTCGTGGGGCTCGTAGAGGCGGAAGGAGGTCAGCTGGGGGAAGCCCAGGAGGCCCTTGGGGAAGGAGATGAGGATGCCGTCGTCGTTCGGGAGTACAAGTGGAGGGTTCATGGGTTCCCAGGGTTGTTCCAGATCAACCCATCGGACGAATCCGCATCTTCCTGAGTTTCATGGGCTCCCTCACGGAAGACCTCCCACAGGGCCTCCCCCCGCTTGCGGCGGAACCGGGGGTTGGGAATGGTGCGCTCCAGGGCTTCCTGGGTGGTGGGCGGATGGGCCAGGCGGGCCGTGATCCAGCGGTTGCCCATCTCCATGACGGCGGCCACGTCGCCCTCGTTGCCCCAGGCCCAGCGCAGGTTGGTCAGCTTGATGGCCCGCTCCCGGGCCAGCTCGCCGAGGTGCTTGATCTTGTCCACGACCGGGTCGTGCCTGGGGGGCGTGTAGGCCCGCACCCGGCGGAGGAGGTGGCGCATCTCCTTGGGCAGGGCGGCCAGACGAGGGCCTGCTTCGGGATCGTCGGCCTTGGCCTCGGCCTCGTCGGCGAGGATGCGCAGGAGGGGGAGCAGCAGGGCGGCGTCCCGGCTGGCGTAGCTGATCTGGGCCTCCCGCAGGGGCCGCAGCATCCAGTTGGAGTCCTGTTCCTCCTTGGGGATGTCGAGGCCGAGCTTGAGGCGGGCCATGGTCTTGAGGCCGGGCTGGGGATAGCCCAGGGCCCGGGACAGGAGCATGGTGTCGAAGATGCTGTCGGGCACCACATCGTAGAGGCGCTTGAAGACGATGCCGTCGCCGGAGAAGTCGTGGACGATCCAGGGCACCTGGCTCATGGCCTGGAGGGCGGGCCGCATGTAGTCCTCGAGGGGCAGCGGGTCCACCAGCCAGGCCTGGTCGTGGGTCGCCACCTGCATCAGGGCCAGCACGCAGTGGTGCATGCCGGTGAGGCTGCACTCGATGTCCACGGACAGCAGGCCGGCAGCGTGCCACAGCGGCAGGGCTGCCTGCAGCTTCTCGGGCGTATCTACGAAGGTCGTTGGGAGGTCGAAGAGCTCAAGCGCCATCTGACCAGTGTGCCGCACTTGGCGATCCATTACCCTGAAGCATCCTGTGCATTCCGGAGATCGCCATGAACCGCTCCCTCTTCTGGACCACCTTCGTCACGGTTTTCCTGGCGGAAGTGGGTGACAAGACTCAGCTCGCTGCCATGACGGCCACCGTCCGCAGCGGCCAGATCTGGACGGTCTTCTTGGCGGCCAGCGCCGCCCTGGTCTGCGCCACGGCCATCGGTGTGGCCGTGGGGGGCGTGCTCTTCCGCCACATCCCCGAGGCCGCCATCAAGTGGGCCGCCGGCACCGCCTTCATCGCCGTAGGCCTCTGGGTGCTTATCAAGGGGTGAGGCTAGCCCCGGCGTAGGGTGAGTATTGGCAGCTCGGGGGGGGCGCCGATGCGGACGGGGAGGCCCACCACGCCCAGGCCGCGGCTGACGTAGAGGAGGTCGTCGTCCTCCCGGTAGAGGCCGTCTGTGCGGGGGCCGAGCAGGTGGGCGCTGCTGAAGCCCGGGATCAGGTTGATCTGCCCGCCGTGGGTGTGGCCGGACAGCGTGAGGCGGGCGCCAGCCAGGCGGGCCTGCTCCCACTCCGAGGGGCGGTGGTTGAGGCAGATGCGGAAGGCCCGGGCCGGGACCTGCCGGGTGGCTTCCTCGGGCCGAGGGCCGGGGCCGAAGATCAGGCGGCGGAAGCGGCCGTTGCGGGCCATGGGGTCCTGCAGGCCCATGACCGCCAGGACATCGCCCCCCCGGGACACCAGGGCGGCGGCGTTCTCCAGGGTGCGGATGCCGGCCTGCTCCAGGTCCCGCCAGATGGGGCGGGGGTCGTCGAAGTAGTCGTGGTTGCCCAGGACGGCGAAGCGGCCCAGGGGTGGCTCAAAGCCCTGGAAGGCCTCCAGCAGGGCCGCCAGTTCCTCCGGGCGGCTGTCCACCAGATCGCCCGTGAAGACCACCAGCTCAGGCCGCTCCCGCTCTGCCAGGACCCGCCAGCGCCGGAGCAGGGATGGACTCACCAGGGGGCCGGCGTGGAGGTCGCTGAGGTGGGCGATGCGCAGGCCGTCCAGGCCCGGGGGCAGGTCGGCGAAGGCCAGGTCCCGGCGGGTGAGGATGGGATCTCCCAGCGCCTGCCGGGCACCACCGGCCCCCAGCACCGAAGCAGCCCCCGCGCTGGCCAGGGCGGCGGTGCGGAGGAAGACCCGCCGCCCGGGCTCGATGGGGGCCTCTTCGGGGGTATCTTCGGCCGGGCGCTTCCGCCGCCAGAGGCGCCAGGCCCCTTCCGCCAGCATGGCGATGGCCAGGTGGAGCACGGTGATGGCCTGGAAGTAGAACCCGAGGCGGGCCAGGCTCCGCAGCAGCGGCAGGGCCGAGTGGCCCCCCAGACCCGCCAGGCGCAGCAGACCAAAGAGCGCCAGCGGCAGGTGGCAGGCCAGCAGCAGCCACGGCAGGCTGCGGTGGAACCGCTCCGGCAGCTCCAGGCGCAGCAGGCGCAGGTGGAGCCACTGGAGGAGCAGGACAAGAATCAGCGCAACAAGAAAGGTCATCCAGGAACGGCCTCAGGGGCGCAGGAGCAGGGAGACGGTCCCCACCGTGCGGCCTTTCATGATGCCATCCAGGGGTCGGTGCACCCCCAGGGTGAAGGAGAGGTTGCCCGGGAGGCGCCGCAGGATGTCCAGGGGTAGGCCCATGTTCCGGCTGCTCAGCTCCAGGCCGACGACCCGCTGAGCGGCGGGCTTGGGGGCGGCATCCTGCCAGACGCTGCTGCGCTCGGCATAGGCGACGATGCCCTGGGCGCCTGCCTTGGCCCGCAGGCGCTGCAGGCGGTTGCCGCTGGCGGTGTGGGCGGGCAGGGCCACCTGCTCCACTCGGTTGGCATCCAGGGCGGTGGGCAGCAGGGAGGTGGTGGTGCCACCCAGGTGGAAGCGGTCCAGGACCGAAGGCGCACCGCTGATCTGGCCCTGCTCGAAGTGCACGCCCAGGGGGATCCAGGGGTTGCTCCAGGCGGCGCCCAGGCTCACCCGGGTCAGACGCCAGGCCTGCCCATCCGTGTGGCCCCACTGCTCCTTGGTGGTCAGGTCGAGCCGGAGGGCCTGGTCATCGAGGCCCCAGGACTCGGCCAGGCGGGCCTCGCCGCCCACCAGGGTGCGGCTGACCTCGGCGCGGTCGTCGAGGCTCACCCGCTCGGTGGCGACATAAGGGCGGAAGCTGAAGCGCGGTCGACCCAGGCCTTCGCGGGTGAGGGCCAGCTCCACACCTCGGCGCTCCTGGTCCAGGCCCGGGAGGGGCAGGAAGCGCTGGCTCGAGGGCCGCTCCAGGATCGAGAAGGCGTGGAAGGAGGGGGCCCAGAGCCAGCCGCGCCAGGCGGCGCCGGCCATGGCGCCCCGGGGGCCGGCCCCATTGCCCAGGCCCGCCAGGACCTGCCAGTTGAGGCGGCCCAGGAGGTCGCTGCCACCCAGGCCCACCTGCGCGGACTCGCCGGAGGGGGTGCTGGTCATGCTGAAGAGGGACATGGTGTCCAGGGTCTCGCCCACCCGGTAGGCGTGGGGGGTCACGGATACCGGCGCAGGCAGGGGGCTGGGCTCGTCGGCCTTGGGCAGGGCTACGTGGGCCACGAGGGGGGCGGTGTCCGCAGGCAGGGCCTTGGCTTCCAGGGGTGGCAGGCTGGTGTCCAGGCGGCGGATCTGGAGGCCCGTGGCGCTGAGCTGCGTGTAGTAGATCCACTTCCCATCCGGGGACGGCGCCGGGTTCCAGGCGGCCGCCAGGGTGCGGGTGAGGGGCTGGCTGGCGGCGTCTACCAGGTTCCAGATGCCGTCGACCTCCTTCCAGCTGACGGCACCAGCTGTGGCCTTCGGGGCGACGGCGCCCGGGTGGGGCACCTTCCCGGGCTGCCACTGCCAGGGCTGGGCCTGCAGCACGCCCTCGCCGTCCGGCAGGCGCAGCTGAAAGCCGATGGTGTCGTTGGCGGTCCAGATGGGCTTCCAGGGCAGGGCGCCGTGGACCCGGCCCAGGCGCTGGTTGGGGGCCAGGGTCGGCGCCAGGGGCTTGCGGTCAGCGGGCTCGTCCGGGTCCACAGGCTTGGGCTTCTTGGGGGCCGCCGGGGCCTTCAGGTCCCAGACGTACAGGCCGGGCTTCTTGGGATCCATCACCCGGGCCAGCAGCTTGGTGCCGTCGGGGCTGAAGGTCAGGTCCGAGGCCCAGCCACTCAGCTGGGTGAAGACCTCGCCCTCCCGCAGGCCCTGGACCTTGGTGCGGCGCTCCAGCTCCAGGGCCGTGTGGGTCAGCTCGGCACAGAAGCGCTGGTAGCCGTCCTGGGGGCCGAAGCCGAAGGTGGCCTTGAAGGCCTCGTCGAACTCGCGCTTGCCCGCCAGGCGGGTCCAGAGGGTCTGGAGGGCCTTGGGATCCCCGGAGCGGTCCTCGAGCCAGGCCAGGTAGGCACTGCCGCCCAGGTAGGCCATGCTGCCCCCCAGGAAGCCGTCCATGCCACTGAGGGCCCCGTAGGTGGGCAGCTTGCCCTCCAGGGCCCACTGGCGCAGCACCGCCGCCCGGATGGCGCTGTGGGGGCGGCCGCTGCCCGTGAGCTTGCCTTCGATGAGGGTGGCGTAGCCCTCCGTGACCCAGCGCGGGGTCTTGCCCACCAGGGGGCCCACCACGTCGGTCCAGCGCTGCCAGAAGGTGGGCTTCCGCTGGGGCCGCAGCAGGTGGTGCATGTGGGCCAGCTCATGGGTCACCAGCAGCTCCGCCCACCCGTGGTGGTGGCCGATGGCGGAGTCCGGCTCCGGCTCGGTCTTCCAGAGGATCACCATGGGCCGCTGGGGGAAGGGCCAGGCGCTGCCATTGGCCTCCATCACCGGGTCCTGGATGACGATGTCGATGGGCTTTTCCCACACATAGCCCACCAGATCCAAGTACTGGGCGTGGACGCCCTCCACCCGGCCTGCCACCTCGCGGCCGAAGGCCTCGAAGGCCGCCGGGCAGTGGATGCGGTAGTGGGGCGTGGTGAACGTGATCCAGGCCGCGTCCGGCGCCTGGGTGCGCGGACCGGCCTGCACCAGGGCGGGCAGCAGAAGGAGGCTGGAGAGGAGGGTTGGTCGGCGCATGCCTCCAGTCTGACCCGGGAGAGACCGCCGTGCGCGTCGTGGCGGTCTCGACAGGGGAGGCCGAGACCCTCTGTCCGGTTGTCCAAGGCGTGACCGTCGTCACTAATTGAGACATATTCTCAAATAAGCCTTGAAGCGGGCTGGTCGCAAGATGAGACTCGGTCTCATGATCGTGCTTGCCCTCCCCTTCCTGCTGACCGCGACCCCGGTGGCCGAGGTCTCCGGGCTCAGCCCTCGCCCGGTCTTGGACCGCACCGTCTTGGCCATGGGGACCCAGCTCCGTCTGCACCTGGAGGGGGATGGGGACCTGGGCCAGGCCTCGGAGCTGGCCCTGGCAGAGACAGCCCGCATCGAGGCCGCCTGCTCCACCTGGAACCCCGCCTCGGCCTGGAGCCGCCTCAACGCCGCCGAAGGTCGCGCAGTGCCCCTGGCGGCGGAATGGATGGAGCTGCTGGCGCAGGTCCAGGCCTGGCACCGACGGACGGAGGGGGCCTTCAACCCCGTGCTCATGGCCCTGCTCCAGGCCTGGGGTACCCGCCAGGGGGGGCGGACGCCGGCTGCCGCCACGTTGGCAGCGGCCCGCCAGGCCTCTGGCTCGGCCCTGCTGGTGCTGGATCCGAGCAGCGGTACGGCCCGGCTGGCGCACCCCAGGGCCGGTGTGGAGGAGGGCGGCTTCCTCAAGGGCTATGCCCTGGAGGCCATGCGCAAGGCGGCGGGGGTACCCTCCGGGTGGCTGGACTTCGGCGGCCAGGTGCTGGCCTGGGGCCACGCCCTGAGGGTCGACATCGCTGACCCCCTGGACCGACTCCGACCCTGCTGCAGCCTCCTCCTGAGGGACGCCTCCCTGTCCTGCAGCGGCACGTCCGAGCGGGGGCGACACCTCTTGGACCCCCGCAGCGGCCAGCCCTGTGCGGCCTGGGGCAGCACCGCCGTGGTGGCCAGCGAAGCCCTCAGTGCCGACGTGCTGTCCACGGCCCTCTACGTCCTGGGCCCCGAGGCCGGCCTGGCCTGGGCCGAGCACCAGGGCGTCGCGGCCGCCTTCCTGCTCAACGACGGTGAGCTCCGGATGACCCAGGCCTTCCTGTCCCTGCAACCCACCCTGCTGCCCCGGGAGTCCCGATGAACCTGCTCCTTCGCCCCCTCCTCTGCACCCTGCTGGCCAGCGCTGTCTGGGCCCAGGACAAGCCGAACCCGGACCAGCGCATGGCCGACCTGGAGCGCCGCCTGGAGGCCCTGTCCAGGGAGCTGGAGTCTCTGAAGACAGGCAGCACCGCCCCAGTCCTGACCGAGGAGGGCCGCTTCGGCCTGGGGGCCAGCGCCAGCAAGGTCTACGGCGCAGCGCCGGGGCTCAGTGTGGGGGGCTATGGCGAGCTGCTCTACCAGGGGAAGGCCAGCACCCTGCAGGACGGCACGCACGTCGGCAGCGAGAAGACCGCAGACGCCCTGCGCATGGTCCTCTACACCGGCTACAAGTTCAGCGACCGCATCGTCTTCAACGCCGAGATCGAGTTCGAGCATGGGGGCTTCAGCGACGAACATCCCGAGGGCGAGGCCATTGCCGAGTTCTACTACCTGGACTTTCTGCTGCACAAAGCCATCAACCTGCGGGCCGGTCAGCTGCTCGTGCCCATGGGCTTCGTCAATGAGCTGCACGAGCCGCCGGCCTTCCTGGGGGCCCGCCGCCCCCAGGTGGAGCAGACCATCATCCCGAGCACCTGGCACGAGGTCGGCGTGGGCGTGCATGGGGACCTGGCCGGCGGCCTCAGCTACCGGGTCTACCTCATGAACGGGCTCAACGGTGCCCGGTTCTCCGCCAGCGGCATCGCCGATGGCCGCCAGGACGGCAACAAGGCCCAGGCCCAGAGCCTCGCCTGGACCGGTCGGCTGGACTGGACCCCTCGGAACGGTGTGCTCCTCGGGGCCAGCTTCTACACGGGCAACAGCAATCAGTCGGGGACGGGCCCGGCCCTCACCACCACCCTCTGGGACGTCCACGCCGAGTACCGGGGCCAGGGCCTCCAGGTGCGGGGCCTCTACGCCGCCACCACCAACCGGGCCGCCGGGGTCGCCGCCCTGGAGCCGACCGACCCCGCCCGCACCGTGGGTACGCAGCAGTGGGGCGGCTACCTGGAGCTGGGCTACGACGTCCTGCAGGGCTCCCGCATGGCCCTGGTCCCCTATGTCCGGTACGAGCGGCTCGACCCCCAGCAGGCGGTGGTGCCGGGTGTTGTGAGGGACCTCGCCGAGGACCGGACCCTGCTGACGGCGGGCCTGGCCTTCAAGCCCATCCCCCAGGTGGCGGTGAAGGCCGACTGGACCCGGGACGAAAGCCACGCCCGCACCGGCCGCAACCAGTTCAGCCTCGCCCTGGGCTACACCTTCTGAGGTCCCCAATGCTCCGTCTGCTCGCCCTCCTGCTGCTGACCCTGCCCCTCGGTGCGGCCCTGCCCTCCCCCCAGGAGGCCCTGGCCCTGGCCTTCCCCGGGGCCCAGCTGCTGCGCCAGGAGCACACCCTCAGCGAGGCCCAGGCGGGGCGAGTCAAAGCCCTGGCCCAGGTGGACCTGGCCGGGACCTGGATCGTGGCCTACGAGGCTCGCAGGGGCGGAGTGCTGGTGGGCGTCGGGCTCTTCGACACCCACCGGGTGCGCACCCTGAACGAGACTCTCCTGGTGGCGATCTCTGCCGAGGGCCGGATCCTGCGGGTGGAGGCGGTGGTGTTCCGCGAGCCCGCCGAGTACCTGGCCAAGGAGGCCTGGGTCCGGCAGTTTGACGGCAAGGGCCTGGACCCTCAGCTCAGCCTGAAGGGGGCCATTCACCCACTGTCCGGTGCCACCCTCACGGCTCATGCCATGACCGATGCGGCCCGCCGCTGCCTGGCCCTCCACCAGGTGCTCTACCGGGAGGCGAGATGACCCCCCTGGAGCGCTGGAGCCTGCACCTCGCCGCCCTGGTCACTGCGGGCACAGGCCTGCTGGACGGCCTGCTGCGCTGGTATGGCGAGCGGCCGGGCCCCTTCGGACCGGAGGCCCACCCCTGGCTGGGGACGGCCCAGCACCTGCACGTGCTGGTGGGTCCGCTGCTGGTCTTCACCCTGGGGATGCTGGTGCGCGGCCACCTCTGGGCGCGGCTGCAGGGGGGTGCCGAGGGCCGTCGCACGGGGCTGGGGGCGGCGCTCTTCATCGCCCCCATGGTGCTCAGCGGCGGCGCCATCCAGGTGGTGACCAGCCCGGCCGTGCGGACCGGCTTCGCCTGGACCCACGGCCTTGCTTCGGGCGTGTTCCTGCTGGCCTACCTAGGCCACCTCGCCACCAACCGCTGACAGCCGATAGCTGACAGCTGACAGCTGATAGCTGACAGCCGATAGCCGATACCTGATAGCTTTTACCCCATGTCCAAGATCCGCATCCTCAGCGACCAGGTGGCGAACCAGATCGCCGCCGGAGAGGTGGTGGAGCGGCCCGCCTCGGTCCTCAAGGAGCTGGTGGAGAACGCCCTGGACGCCGGGGCGCAGCGCATCGAGGTGCGCTGGGAAGAGGGCGGGAAGCGCCTGCTGGAGGTGGCGGACGACGGCTCCGGCATGGCCCGGGACGACCTCTACCTGGCCCTGGAGCGCCACGCCACCAGCAAGGTGCGCACCGCCGAGGACCTGGGCCACCTGGCCACCTTCGGGTTCCGGGGCGAGGCCCTGCCCAGCATCGCCAGCGTCAGCCGCTTCGACCTCACCAGCGCCGAGACCGAGGGCGCCGGCCAGCGCCTGCGCTGCGAGTTTGGCATCATCAAGGAAGTCACCCCCACGCCCCGCAGCCGAGGGACCACGGTGGCCGTCCGGGACCTCTTTGCTCAGCTGCCGGCGCGGCGCCGCTTCCTCAAGTTCACGGACACGGAGCACGCCCAGCTTTGGGGCGTGGTGGCCCGGCTGGCGCTGAGCTCGCCAGGTGTTCACTGGACCCTCCGGCCAGACCGGGGCGCACCGTTGATCCTGCCGCCCGTGGCGGATGCAGGTCAGCGCCTGGGCCCCCTGCTGGGGGAGAAGCTGGGTCGCCTGATGCCCTTCGTGAACGGCGAGCGCCCCTGGCAGCTGCGGGGCTTCCTGTCACCGCCGGACCTGAGCTTCCGGGATCGCAACCACCTGTACCTCTTCGTCAATGGCCGGGCCGTGCGGGATCGCCTGCTGCTGGCGGCACTCTCCGAAGGCTGGTCCGGGACCTTCGCCAAGGGCAGCTACCCGGCGGCGGTGCTCTTCCTGGAGCTGCCCCCCGAGGCCGTGGATGTGAATGTGCATCCCACCAAGGCCGAGGTGCGCTTCCGCGAGCCTCAGCGCATCTTCGCCTGGGTGCGCAGCGCCACGGAAGAGGCCTGGTCCCAGCTGCGGGGCGGCCTGGCCTCGGTGCTGGAGATGCCGCCCAAGCCCATGGAGGCCGAGTTCGACCTGGACCCCTCCCGCCGCAGTGCCCCCCAGCACCCGCGCCTCTGGTCGGATCACTCCGGCGGTGGGCTGGCCACCTATGAGGCCCTGGCCGGGGCCTTTGAGCCCCGCACCCTGGACCAGACCTATCCCTCCTCAGCTCCGCCGCCGCAGGTGGCAGAAGGCGAGGCGGAGGCGCCGGCCATCCGCTACCTGGGGGCCTTCCAGCGGACCTACCTCCTGGCCGAGGTCACGGGCGAGGCGGGACCGGAGCTCTGGATCATCGACCAGCATGTGGCCCACGAGCGGGTGCTGTTCGAGCGCCTCTTCCTGCGCCGCCATGCCCCCGCTGTCCAGCCCCTCATGCCGCCGCAGGTGGTGCAGGTGGGACCGGCGGACCTGGCCCGGCTCCAGCCCTTCCTGCCGGAGCTGGCGGTGGCTGGGGTGGAGGCCGAGGCCTTCGGTGCCGATGCCCTGGTGGTGCGCGGCCTGCCGGACTTCCTGGTGGACCGGGACCCGCAGACCCTGCTGGACGACCTGCTCATCCGCCTGGAGCGGGAGGGCCGGGTGGACCTGGACACCTTCCGTCGGGACCTCAACGCTGAGCTGGCCTGCCGTGCCGCCATCAAGAAGCACCACGCCCTGCCCCCGGAGCTGGCCCTGCTCCTCATCCGGGACCTGCTGGCCTGCGAGGTCCCCAACACCTGCCCCCACGGCCGGCCCATCCTGAAAAAGCTCAGCCTGGGGGACCTTGAACGGAGCTTTGGGCGGCGGGTCTGATGCCTACTCGCATCTAAGGGGAAAAGATCACCGCCAAGACGCGAAGACGCCAAGAACTACAAAAAACAATTAACCAGGAAGACCACTAAGACCACGAAGAAAGCCGGGCTCCAAGGCTGTGCTATTGGGGGTGCGGCCCCGGCGCCTCTTGGCGTTCTTGGCGTCTTGGCGGTGTAGCTTTGTCGCCTTCTCTTTGTCACTCATTTCTGGTGATTCCCATCATGCGCAGAGGCCTCACTCCGGCCGCTGGAGGCGCTCGGCGAGGAGGTCCACGCCCAGGCGTTTGGCGGTGGCGTAGAAGGCGGGGCGGGCGAGGCCGAGGGTTTCGGCGGCTTCCGCAGCTCGGTGGCCGCAGGCCTGCAAGGTGTCCAGCAGGAGGCGCCGCTGAAAGGCCCGGGTGCCCTCCTCCCAGGTGTGGGCCTGGGTTGCGGGGGCGGCCAGCTCCGGGAAGTGGGCGACGCGGAGGGGGCCCTCGCCACAGCGGAGGAGCGCCCGCTCCAGGGCATGGAGCAGCTCCCGCACATTGCCGGGCCAGGGCAGGCGCCCCAGGGCCTGGGCCAGCCCGGGGGCCAGGGCCGGCGCCGGGCGCTGCAGGCCCTGGGCGGCACGGGCCACCAGCTTCGGCAGCAGGAAGGGGAACTCCTGACGGCGGGCGGCCAGGGCGGGCAGGTGCAGCACCGCCCCCTGGAGGCGGAACAGCAAGTCGCGGCGGAAGGCGCCGGCTGTCGCCAGGTCCTCCAGCGGCCGGTGGGTGGCGGCCACAAAGCGCACATCGACCCTCACGGCGCGATCCGAGCCCACCCGGCGGACCTCCTGCTCCTGGATCACCCGCAGGAGGAGGGACTGCAGGCGCGGCGACAGGTCGGCCACCTCGTCCAGGAACAGGGTGCCGTCCCGGGCGGCCTCGATGGCCCCGCGGCGGTCCCGGTCGGCCCCCGTGAAGGCGCCCTTCACGTGACCGAACAGCTCGGACTCCAGGAGGCCCTCTGCAAAAGCCGAGCAGTTCACCGCCTGCAGGTCCCCCCGGCGCCCGGAGCGCTGGTGCAACTGGCGGGCCGCCAGCTCCTTGCCGCTGCCTGTGGGGCCGAGGATGAGCACAGGCAGGGTGGTGGGCGCCACCCGGTCCAGCTCCCGGAGCAGGGTCGCCATGGGCTCGCTGCCGTCCGTGAGCAGCAGTCCCGGCTCCAGGTCGGACGGTTCGGGGGGCCGCTCCCGGAGGCGGGCGACCCAGGGGGCCAGCAGCAGGGCTTCCAGGGCCTGACCCGGGAGGGCGTCCGGGGGCTGGCCCAGGAGCAGGCCTCCCACGGTCAAGCCCTCCCAGCGCAGGGCATGGCCCTGCCAGACCCAGGGGCCGTGGGCGAAGGGTGGCAGGGACCCCTCCCGGGCCAGGCGGCTGAGGGCGCCTGCCGGTGGGGGCTCGCCGGTCCCCAGGGTCTGCAGGGTGCCGCCCTCCTCCCAGGCGATCCAGGCCGGTGCGGTGCGGCTGGCCAGGACTGCTTCCAGCAGCTGGCGGGGGGCAAGATCCGGGGCCTGTTCCGGGCGAGGCCAGAGGGCTGCGAGGCGGCGCTGGTGCCGAGGCGAGTCGGCCCGGTCGGCGATGGCCTGGAGGGCCAGGAGCTCCCGGGGTCGCCGCTCACTGGCGATGCGCTCCAGCACCTGGACCCCCAGCTCCAGGCACATGATCTGGGTGGGGCAGGCCCGCCAGGCCGCCCAGAAGGCCTGGGGGGTGCCGGTCCCTCGGAACAGGCGGTGGGCCTCCCAGCTGAGGCGGGTCTCCGGGTCCGCATCCTCGGGCGGGGGTTCGGCCAGGTCGCCCAGGGCGGCGCTGAGGAAGCGGGTGTAGGGGTGCGTCCCGGCCCCTTCCAGGCCCTCCCGCACCAAGTCCCAGCGCGCCTCGTCTGCCCCATGGCTGGCCAGGAGGCCCCAGGCCTCGGGGAAGGTCGGGTGGGCACTCACCAGCACCCGGATCTGCGCCAGCGCCACCTCGGGGTCCTGGTGGACCTCCGCCAGCTGGGCGGCCTCCATGGCTCGCCAGGGCTGGGGTAGCGGCCCCCGCAGAGCCGCCCAGCGAGCATGGCCGGGCAGATCCGCCCACTGGAGGGCCGCCACCGCTGCGTTGGAGGCGGCTCGGTCACCCCAGGCTGTGGCCCGCAGGCGGGTGAAGTGCGCATGGGCCAGGGTGAAGGCCCGCAGGGCAGCCTCCGGGTCGTAGCCCAGGAGCGCCCGCCGACCCTCGGCCATCCAGTGGAAGGGGTCCGCACAGGGATGAGCGGGCGTCTCCCAGGCCGGGTAGCCCGGGGCGGAGGCCGCCGCCTCGCCCCCCCAGCGCATGCGGAGGCGGTCCCAGGTGGGGTGGCCGCAGGCCGGTGGCAGGGGCGGTCGCTGGTGTTCCTCCCCCAGGTCCGCCGCCAGGGCTGGTCCCCAGCCGGCGGGGCCGTCGGTGGGCAGCCGCAGGGCCAGCACCGCTGCCAGGGCGGGAGCGGGCGGGGCTCCGCTCGCCAGGTTCTCCGCCAGCTGGGGGCCCAGGCCTCCGGGTGAGGCGCCCCAGCCCCGGCCCCAGGCCCGGAGGGCGGGGTCCAGCATCCAGGTCCCATCCGGCAGTCCCTGCAGCCAGGGCGAGCCCTGGTCGGGAGCCAGCTCCGGGGGCAGGTTGCCCAGCGCCAGGGGCCCGGTCCAGGGCTGGAGGCGGGCCCAGGGGACGGTTGGGTCCAGGGCCCCTTCCGGCAGCAGGCGCCCCTCGGCATCCTGAGCCCGGAGGAGGGTCTCCCACCAGCCGGGGGGCAGGGAGCGCAGAGCCTCTGGCACGAGGTCCAGCCAGGGGGGCAGGAGGAGCTTGCCGGCGGCATCCACGGCCCCCAGGCGGGCCACCCAGGCCAGGCGGGCCGGTCGGTCCAGGAGGACCGTCCCGGCCGCCATCCAGGGGGCGCCATCTCCCTGCAGCAGGGCCTCCCAGGCCCAGGCCAGGAGCTCGCTCTCCCTTGCCCCCCGGCGCTCCGCCGGCACGGCGGGACTGCCGTGCCGCAGGCGGGCCACCCAGGCGGGATCCGGGCGGGGCTCCCAGACCCCTGGCGGCTGCAGCACCTGGGGTCCCAGGGGCCGTCGGGCTTCCTGGCTCAAGCGGGGCCAGCGGCCCTCTCGTCCCCCCAACAGCCAGGCCTGGGAGATGGCCGCCAGCGCCCAGATGGGATCCCCCCAGCGCTGACCCCGGTCCACCCCCCACGGAGGCTTCCAGTGACCCAGCCAGGCGGCCCGGATCATCCCAGCATGCCCTGCCAGACCTCCCAGAAATCGGGGAAGGTCTTGGCCACGCAGTGGGGATCCAGGAGGTCGCCGCCCCAGCGGAGGGCCCCCACCGCGGCGGCGAAGGCCATGCGGTGGTCGTTGCGGGGGTTGAAGGGCGCCCTGGGGGCCGAAGGCGTCCCCGGGGTGATGCGCAGGGTGTGATCCCCGATGACCTCGGCCTGCCCGCCCAGCCAGCGCACCAGCTCGGCGGAGGCGTCCAGGCGGTCGCACTCCTTGAGGGGCAGGGTGTGGAGGCCGCGGAGCTCCGAGGGGCCGGGGGCCAGCGCCGCCAGGGCCGCCAGGACGGGGCCCAGGTCCGGGCAGTCCGTCAGGTCCGCATCCAGGCCCCGGCGCAGGGGGCCGGAGACCTCCAGGGTCTGAGGCGCCACCCACGTGACCTGGCACCCGGCGGCGGCCAGGATGTCAGCCATGGCCCGGTCGCCCTGGGCGTCCTCGGGGTCCAGTGGACCGGCCCGCAGGGTCCGCCCGGTGACAGCGGCGGCGGCGAGGAAGGCGGCGGCGCCGCTCCAGTCCCCGGGCAGCTCCAGCTCCCGGCAGGCCAGGGCCCCGCCCGGAATCAGCCACTGGCCGGCGTCCAGGTGGGCCTGGCAGCCGAAGCGCCGCAGCCACTGGGTGGTGAGCTCCAGGTAGCTGGCGCTGGCAGCGGCCTTCCAGGTGAGGCGGCTGTCGCCGGGCAGAGCGGCGGCCCCCAGGGCCAGGCCCGACAGGAACTGGCTGCTGAGCCGGGCATCCACGAGCAGGTCCAGGGAGTGCGGCGGCTCAGCCACGGGCTGGAGCCAGGCCCCGGTGGCATCCGGTGTCCAGCGGGCACCGAGGGCCTGGAGGGGCTCCAGCAGGGGGCCGAGGGGCCGCTCAAAGAGGCGGGGATCGCCCTCCAGCCGCACGGGGCCCGGGGCGCACAGGGCGAGCCAGGGGAGCAGGAAGCGCAGGGTGGTCCCGGAAGCACCGAGCCAGAGAGGGGCCTCGGCCCGGGGCCGCGAGCCACCCTGGAGGTGCCAGGTTCCGGCCGCTTCCGTCAGCGGAAAACCCAGGCCGCGCAAGGCCTGGCGCATCCACTGGGTGTCTTCGGCCTCGAGGCCGCCGCCCAGGCGACTCTGGCCCGGGGCCAGGGCCGCCAGGAGCAGCGCCCGGTTGGTCACGGACTTGGAACCGGGAATCCGCACGGGGTGCAGGGCCTCGCCGGGTCCGAGTGGGCGGTCTTGAGGGAGTGACAAGGGCATGGGGGCAGGTTGCCGTGACGTGGGCCGCGCCGCAAGGGCTAAAGCCTGGACCCCCTGGAGGTCAGTTGATGTTTTCGAAGATCGGCTTGGTGATCCGCTTCTCGGTGGTCAGGGGCCACTGGTAGACCCCATAGAAGTCGATGACCTGCACGTAGCGCAGGGTGATGGTGCAGCTGCCCACCTCGCCGCCGCCGGACTTGGTGATGCGCAGAGCGGTCTTGTCGGCCAGCAGCTCGGTGACGCCCAGGGCCCGGGCCTTCTCTTTGACCTCGCGCTCCAGGACGTCCACCGGCTTGCGGCTGGCTCCGCTGGCGATGAACTCGCAGGCGTCCACCAGCTCGCTGTTGCCGTAGTAGATGGGCACGGCCTTGAAGGCCGCCGCACCCAGGATGCCCAGGAGGAGGAGGGACACCAGGCACCCTACCTTGCCTTCACCGCGCTGCCGCTTCATGGATGCCTCCGGGATCAGTTCGGCGCTTCAAGGGCCTGCCTGGCCAGAGGGGCAACCAGGGGCCCATCCGGGCCGAGCAGGGTGGACTGAGGGTACTTCAGGGCCTGGCGGAAGGCCTGGGTGGCTTCGGCCAGATAGGCCGGACCCAGGTGGAGGAAGCATACGCCCGTGTGGAAGTCGATGCTGCCCTGACTGACGCCGCGGGTGGCGCTGAGGCGGGTGTCCCGCAGCAGCTCCACGGCCCGATCGAAGCGCCGGAACTGCATGAGGGCGAGGGCCAGGTTGAGGCGGATGAGGTGGGCCTCGTCCCCCTTGGCCCGGAGCGCCAGCAGCCGCAGCTGGGCCAGCAGGGCCGGGTAGCAGAGGTCCGGGGCGCCCAGGGGGAGCTCCAGGCCTTCGGTTTCCAGGGGCAGGGTGACCTCGGGGCCGCCCTGGCTGAGGGTCACGGTGCCCTTGGCTCCGGTGAGGGCTTGGCGCAGGGCCTGGGTGGTGGCGACGGCGTTGCCTCCGACCTGGAGGATGGGGCGCCCCACCTCGAGGCCGGCCTTCAGGGCGGCATCCGGTGCGGCAAGCACCCAGGGCCCGGGCTGGCCCGGTACGTCCAGGAGGGTCAGGCCCAGGCCGGGCTGCCCAAAGGGGGGCAGGGTGTTCAGGCGCAGGGCGAGGCCTGCCAGGGGGTCCTGCTCCAGTGGCTTCACCCGCAGGCGCTCGGCCTCGCCGTCCAGGGTGGCGACACCGAGCTCGATGTAGTGGACCCCTTCTTCCAGGATGGGGGTGGCGGTGAGCACCAGCTCCACCTCCCGGGAGGCCTTCAGGCGGGTCAGGGCCTCGGCGGGGCTCTCGTCGGGGCGTGGGGGCAGGACAGCCAGGTGCTGGAGGCGGTCCCCGAGGGTCTCCAGCTGCGCCAGGAAGCGGGCCCGCCCGGTGAAGTCGCCGGCCGCCAGGCCCAGGAGTGCGAGGCGGGGCCTGGGCTGGACCTCCAGGTCCAAGGTCTTGGCGTCCTCCACGGTGAGGGTCTTGGCGAAGCCGCCGCCCGGGAAGCGCACCTGCAGGCTGTAGGTGCCCGGGCAGAGGGGCAAGCCCTTCTGGGGCAAAGGCCCCAGGCTCTGGCCGGCCAGGAAGGCCTCCCCGCCGGGCCAGGGAGAGCTGAGGCTCAGGGTGCCCCGGGCATCCTCAAGGCGGATGGGCTCCAGGGTGTGGTCGGCCAGCGGGGTGGCCAGGTCTGGGTCCAGGGTGAGGATCCGGGTCCGGTGGCAGGCCGCCCGGAGCTCCAGGCGGTGCTTCCCGGCCGGCAGATCGGCAATGAGGAAGGGGGCCGAGAAGTCCTGGGACTCTGTCCCTGCGCCCCCTGCGACCGCCAGGCCCCGGGTGGGACCGAGGCTGCGGCCATCGAGCAGGACCTCCGCATCGGGTGGATGGACCTGGAAGGTCACGGTGGAGGAGACCCGCTTCAGGGCGAAGGCCACGGCCTTGGCATCCTTTGGCCCCAGCTCCAGGGGGACCTCCATGGGGGTGTAGCCGGGGCGGGCATAGACCAGGGTGTGGGGCCCGAAGGGGAGGTGCTTCCGGGGGAGGGCTGCGGCGGGCTTGCCGTCCACGGTCAGGCTCCCGCCCTCGGGGTCGAAGGTGAGGCGCAGGGGGGCAAACCTCTCGGCCTTCAGGCGGTCGAAGACCCCGGCCAGGCGCTGGGAGGTGAGGGCCCGGTCCACATCGAAGTCCGGCTCCAGATCGATGAGGGCCTGGAGGCGGACCGTGGCCCGAGCCTTGTTCTGTGGGCTGCGGTCATCCAGGACGGCAAGCCAGTTGTAGGCCTCGCAGAGCACCTGGCGCCAGGCGGGCTCGAGGGCGCCGGCCCGGGGAGCCAGGACGGCCACCACCGCATCGAAGCGGTCCGAGGCCGCCTCCCGGTCCCCCTGGGTAGCCCACAGCGCCTTGGCCTGGACGAAGGTGTCCCGGAGGGCGGCATCCTGGCCCCAGAGGGTGGGGCCGAGGAGCAGGAGGGCAAGGAGCAGACGAGGGCGCATCTCAGTCCACCCGCAGCAGGAGGTCGTTGCGGCGGTCGCAGAGGAGCAGGCCACCGGAGCGGTCCAGGGCCAGGGCCGTGATGCGCCCACTGACGCCCAGGGCCTTGAGGGTGGCCTGGCGCAGCACCGTGCCGTCGGGACCCAGGATGAGTACCCCCTCGCCGAAGTCACCCCCATCCACCAGCGCCGCCACCTGCCCTGCCCCATCCGTGGCCAGGGCCGTCACGGTCCGGAAGGCGGCCGGGAGGCCCTTGCCATAGGGCACGATGGTGCGGGGCTGGCCGTCAGGATCCAGAAACAGGAACTTCCGGTCTGTGTCCGAGGCCACCAGCAGGCTGCCGTCGCCCAGGGCGACCAGAGCCGAGGGGGTGGGGGAGGCCACGGTGCGGGCGGAACCCTCCGAGGGGAAGACGGTGAGGGCGGCGGTCTTGGCATCGGCCACCCAGAGGCTGCCCCAGCGGTCCAGTGCCGCCCCGCAGATGGCACCCAGGGGGTCGAGGGGGGCCTGGGCCGTGGCGCCATCCCGCCAGAGGCCGGAGCGGGTCAGTACCCAGAGCGCGCCGCCAGGGGCGGTGAACAGGACCCGGGCACCGGGCACCTTGGGGCCCGCAGGCTTCAGGTCGCCGTCCACCAGGCGGAAGGTCTGGTCCAGGTCGTTCTGGTAGATGAGCAGCTCGCCGCTGGTGCCGGTGGTCAGCAGGATCGGTGTCTTGAGCCACTTGGTCTGGCCAGCGGGCCAGGGCCCCTCGAGGCGCAGGGGGGGCTTCTGCAGGCGGTGCTTCACCAGGAGGGCGGTGCGCCAGGTGGCCTCGGCGGCTTCCGGGGTCGCCGGGTGGCGGGTGCGCAGGTCCTGGAGCATCCGCAGGCAGGCCGGCAGGTCGCCCAGCGCATCCAGAGTGCGGGCGGCCTCGAGCATGGCGATCGGGGCGACCCGGGGATCCTGGTGGAGGCGGAAGGCGTCCACCAGGGACTGGAGAGCCCGCCCGGGCTGCCCCTGGGCGCGCCAGGCCAGGCCCAGCTGCAGCCGGGCGCTGGCGCAGGCCGGGGCGTCCGGGAACAGGTCCAGCACCCGGTTGAACTCCGCCATGGCGTCCTTGAGGTCGGCGGGGCGCCGGGCCTGGCGCACCAGCAGCTCGCCCCGGAGCAGCAGCCCCTCGGCGGCTTCGGGGGAGCGGAGGTAGTCGGTCCGGAGGCGGTCCAGGTACGGCAGGGCGGCCTCCGGACGCAGCTCCACCTCCACCTGGTGGCGGGCCAGGCGGAGCAGGGCCCGGGGGGCGAAGGGACTGGTGGGGGTGGCCTGCAGGAGCTGCCCCCAGGTCTCGAGGGCGGCCTTGTGGTCCTGGGCTGCATAGGCCCGCTCTCCGCTCCGGAAGAGCCGCTCAGCCAGGGCCAGGTCCTGCCCCGACAGCACGGCTGAGGCTGCGCAGAGCAGCGCAGCCATCGGGCGGAGCCGGAAGGGGAAGGCGGGCATGGAGGCCTCGGATCTGATCTAAAAAAAGAATAGCCGCCCGGGGGCCCGGTCAGGGCTCCAGCGCCCGGAGGAGGGCCTCTGGGGCGTAGGGCTTGTGCAGGATGCCCAGGAGCCAGGGCCCGCCGGCCTCCAGGTCGCGGGCCGAGGTGGACAGCAGGACCTGGCGGCAGCGGCGGGCCTCGCACTGCATCTTGAGCCAGGGGACCAGGTCCCCCGCCGCATCGGCCTGCTCGGAGACCAGCAGGTCCACCGGGTGCTCGGCGAGGAGGTGGGCGGCTTCGATCCGGCTGCCCGCTTCCCGCACCTCCCAGGTTGTCCCCAGGGCGACCAGCAGGCGCTTGCGGAAGAAGGCGCTGGGGTCGAGGAGGAGGAGGCTATGGATGGGGGCCCGACGGGCGAGGTCCGCCTCGCTGAGGCCCAGGGCCAGCAGGCCTTCCTTGGCGGCACTCCGCAGGCCCAGCCCGGTGGCCCGCTGGAGGACCTCCTTGAGCGGCTCGGCGAGCTCCCGGCGGCGGGTCAGGCCGGCGATCTCGCACAGGCGGGCGAGGTCGCGCCAGTCCTGGTCCTTGCGGTCGAGCTCCAGGGTGGTGAAGGTCGCCAGCTCCTGGGCCAGCTCGGCGCGCAGGATGAACTCCGGGTCCTGCAGGGTCTCTCGCAGCACGAGCAGGGCCGGCGCCCGGCTGGGTCCCAGGGGGGGCACGGCCTGGGCCAGGGCCCGGAGCTTTTCTTCCTTGGCGGCGATCAGGCCCAGGCTGGCGCTGCGCCGACCCAGCTCCTTGAGGACGGCAGCCACCTGGTCGTTGGCCTCCCGGTCCCAGCCGCCCTTGGTGCGGAGGTCGAACAGGAAGTCCGAGAAGGCATCCTTCAGGCGGGCGTAGAGGGCCTGGTCAAAGCAGTAGAGGTGCTGGGTTGCCAGGATCGCCGGGAGGCGGCGACCCTCTCCCTCCCGGTCATCGCAGCAGCGGGTGATGAGTGCTTCGATGGCGCCCACGCAGTCCTGGGGGAGGGGCTGTTCGAAGCCGGGGAAGGCCGCCAGGGCGCCGTCCAGGGCCACGATGAGCACCTGGGGTAGCTTCAGGTTGGCGGACTTGGCCAGGAGTCCCTGGGCGGCTTCGGGGGTGGCCAGGGCGGCCAGGGCCTCCACGAGGGCCTCCTGCAGGCGGGCGGGCTTCCCATCGTGCAGCAGGTCGAGGAGGACCGGGGCGGCGGCCGGGTTCCGGATGGCGCCCAGGGCCTGCACGGCATCGAGGAGCAGGTCATCCCGGACATCGCCCCGGAGGTAGCCCATCAGAGGCTCGGCGGCGGCCTGGGTGGCGTTCTCGGTGAAGATCCGGAACGCCAGGCGCAGCTTCTCGGGCTGCCCTGACTCGAACATGGCCATGACCGTGGGGAAGCTGGAGGGCAGCCGGCTGAAGTGGTGCATGGCACAGTGGCCCACCTCCACGATGCCGTCCTGCATGGCCCGGAGGAAGAAGGGGCCGAGGGCGTCGTCCTCCCGGGCACCGAGGGCATCCAGGCAGGCGGTCCGGCGCTGGGGGTCGTGCAGGCTGAGGATCCCCTCCAGGGCCGGGGCGTCTGCGGCCGGCACCAAGCGGCAGAAGGCCTGGTCCAGTCCCTCACTGCCGGTGTGGCTATAGAACGCCGCCTGCAGCAGGGGGACCACCTGGGCTGCGGCCAGGCTGCCTTCCTGGGTCTGGCGCACCAGGCACTCGCACAGGAGGTCCAGCCGCGCGCCCAGGAGGGCGCACGCCTGGTTGGCGGATTCCTGGGCCTCGGCCACCATGGCGCTGAAGCGGGCGACCTTCCCCTCCAGGTGCACCGCCGCGGCTTCGGTCAGGAAGTGCTCGCAGGCCCCCTGGGCCACCCCGCGCAGGGCCTCCAGGGGCGGCCCCGGGTTGCCGACCTCACCGGCGGCCAGGGCCTTGCTCAGGGCCTGGACCACCTCGGGGTGGGCGGCGCCCATGTGCTCGGCGATGGCTCGCCCCAGCTCGGCGCGGGTGGACCCCCGCGGGCTGGTCTGCAGTCGGGAGGCCAGGGGCTCCAGGGCCTCCTGATCCTGGAGGTTCCGGAAGGTGTCCTGGAAGAGGGCCACCAGGACCGGCCCTGGGGCCTCGCCCGGGAGATCCGCAAGGGCCCGCAGGAGCAGACGGAAGGCGAGGGGATCGGCCCCCTCCATGGCTGCGTTGAGGGCCGGGGCGTCCTCGGGGCGGGCCAGGGCGGCCAGGCCCCTGGCGCCCTGGTGGGCCAGCCGGAGGTTGTCGGCCCCCTCCAGGAGGCGACCCAGGCAGAAGGCCAGGGTCTGGCCCTCGGGCAGGTTCAGCTCCCGCCGGAGGATCAGCTGGCGGTCCGGGTCCGTGCGCTGGGCCGCCAGCTTCTCCAGGGCTTCCCGGGCAGTGCGCAGCTCCAGGCGACCCAGGGCAGCACAGCCGTCATCAAACACCCCCAGGTCGGTCTCATGGAGCAGGGCCCGCAGGATCCAGGGGGTCCACTCGGGCCAGTCGAACTTGGTGGTCAGGCCCAGGATGAAGCGCTTCATGCCCGGGGTGGAGGAGGCCCTGACCAGGCGCTCGCCCAGCTCAGGGAGGGCCGGCTGCCGGAGCTGGCCCAGCAGCTGCTGGACCCGCACCTGGGTGGTCGAATCGCTCTCCAGGTGGCCGCCCAGACAGCCCCGGAGCTCCTCCAGGGGGGTCGTGGGCAGGTAGCGAACCGGAAGGGCCATGCCATTCCCATCGGTTCAGCCCCCTTCCGGGTCAAGAACTAACCGGAAAGTGGTAGCGTTTTCCCATGCGCGCCGTGGTCCCTGTCCTTCTGGCCCTTGCCCTCCAGGCTCAGCCCCCGGCCTTCCTGGACCAGATCCCCCATGGCCCCCGGGAGGAGGCCCTGGACATCATCCAGCGGGCGGACTTCATCTTCGACACCCGGACCACGCCCAAGCATGTCCGTCTCGCCACCATGGAGAAGCTCTTCGACCATCCCCGCCTGGGGGCGGCCATGTGGCGGCACTGCCAGTTCGTGCCGGCCTTCTATGCCTTCACCCACCCGGATGGGGCCTGGAGCATCAACGACACCCGGGGCCTGACAGGCAGCCTGCGGCTCATCCTGCAGCGGCCTGGACACCGGGTCTATTTGGTGGAGGGCCGGGCCGAGCGGGGCCGCCTGAAGACACCCTTTGCTGTGGGCGCCCGCATGCTCACCTCCTACAAGTACTGGGAGGGGAAGAAGGGCTTTGAGACCCACCTGGAGACCTGGACGGCCCTGGACTCGGCCCTCCTGGGCCTGGTGGCCCGACCCTTCCGGGGCTACATCAAGGGCCGCCAGGATGAGTTCATCGCCTACATCAATGGCAATGTGGCCACCTTCGGCGAGTTCGCCGAGCTGAGCCCCCAGGACTTCCACCGCCCCCTGAAGCGGGATGGGGATCCCGAGGCCCTCCGGGACTTCGAGACCCTCTTCCTCAAGCGCTGAGGGTCACCCCAGGTGGCGCAGGGGCGCCCTTGCGGTCATGCTTTGGGCACGCAGACAGGAGCCCGACCATGTTCCAGAAGGTTCTGGATCAGCTGATTGAACGGGTGCCCGAGGCCCTGGCGGCAACCTTCAACGACCGCGATGGGGAGCCCCTCTGCTGCCGGGCGGCCCAGGTCCCGGAGGAGGCCCTCCAGCTGCTCGCCGCCTACGACAAGGCGATCCGCCGGCAGCTGCAGCAGGCCCTGGAGGAGCTTGACCAGGGCGAGGTCAGGCAGGTGGCCTTCGCCACGGACCGGCACTGGATCCTCATGCTGGGTGCCCAGGAGCAGTGCACGCTGGTGCTGGTGATGGCGCGGGAAGGACTGCTGGGCCGTGCCCGGTACCACATGGAGCAGGCCATCCAGGCCCTGAACCAGGAACTATAGGAGCCTTGCATGGATCGCCTCATGGGATTGGTCGGAATCGCGGCCTTTGTGGCCCTTGCCTACGGCCTGTCGAGAAACCGCGCGGCCATCCACTGGCGGACCGTGGCCTGGGGTCTGGGCCTGCAGTGGATCTTCGCCCTGGTGGTGCTGAAGGGCACCGTCATCGCCGGCCTGCTGGGCTTTCTGCCCTTCCCCCGGGGGACCGGGTGGGTGGTGCTGGCTCTGATGTTCGTTCCCATGGCCCTGCGTCGCTTCGCGTCCTATGAGAACCGCTCCCTGAACTGGGGCCTGTTTGGCCTCATCGTGCTGGGCCTCCTCCGGGGCAACCTGGTGGGCTCGGCCTTCGACCGCATGCGCATCGTGGTGGAACACCTCATGGCCTATGCCCACGAGGGTGCCAGCTTCGTCTTCGGGTCCCTCTCCGACGGTCCCGGCAGCAAGGTGGGCATGGTCTTCGCCTTCGCCGTCCTGCCCACCATCATCTTCGTGGCGTCCATCTTTGCGGTGCTCTACTACCTGGGCGTGATGCAGTGGGTGGTCACCGCCGCCGCCCGGGCCATGGGCCGGTTCCTGAAGGTCTCCGGGGCCGAGAGTGTCAGCGTGGCCGCCAGCATCCTCATGGGCCAGACCGAGGCCCCCCTCACCATCCGTCCCTTCCTGGCCCGCATGACCCGCAGCGAGCTGATGCTCGTCATGACCGCAGGCATGGCCCACGTGTCCGGCAGCATCATGGTGGCCTACGTGCAGGTGGCCCACGTGGACATCGTCCACCTGCTGACGGCCGTGATCATGACCGCCCCCGGCGCCGTGATGCTGGCCAAGATGCTGGAGCCGGAGACCGAGGTCCCCGAGACCCAGGGCGAGATCAAGGTGGACATCCCGAACCACGATGCCAACCTCCTGGACGCCGCCGCCCGGGGCGCCTTCGAGGGCGGGCAGCTGGCCTTCAACGTGGCCGTCATGCTCATCGCCTTCATCGCCCTCATCTACCTCGTGAACGGCCTGATGAAGGCCATTCACCCAGCCTTCACCCTGGAGCTGGTGCTGGGCTATGCCTTCAAGGTCCCAGCCTTCCTCATGGGGGTGTCCTGGACCGAGGCGGGGCAGGTGGGCGGCCTGCTGGGCAAGCGCATGGTGGTCAACGAGTTCGTGGCCTTCCTGGACCTGGGCAACATGACCGGCCTGTCGGCCAAGTCCCGGCTGATCTCCACCTTTGCCCTGTGCGGGTTCGCCAACTTCAGCAGCATCGCCATCCAGGTGGGGGGCATCGGGGCCCTGGTGCCCGAGCGGCGTGGGGATCTGGCGCGCCTGGGCTTCCGGGCCATGCTGGCCGGCACCCTGGCCAACTTCATCAGTGCCTGCATCGCCGGGGTCCTCTCCTAGGGAGACCTCGCCGTCAGGCTCAGTGCACCGTCTCGGGCTCTTCCACCCCATCCTGGGGGGGCGTCACGCCACGCCAGCCGGCCAGCCAGGCCAGGTTCAGGAGCAGGCCGAGGGTGATGTAGGTGCTGAAGAACCCAATGAAGAAGCGCTGCTGGAAGAGGATCATCAGCGCAAAGAGCAGGACCACCATAAGGCTCGTGACCATGGCCGTGCGCGGGCTGGCCGAGGCCTTCTTGAAGCTGGGGAAGCGGAGCGTGGAGACCATGAGCAGGCCCACCAGGAAGAGCTCCACGGCAAAGGCGTAGGCATGGGAGGCCCGGACCGGCGGGACCGGGTGCCAGATGATGACGGAGGCCACGGCGGCAGCGCCGGCGGGGATGGGCAGGCCCACGAAGTAGCGGGGATCCACGGCCTTCACCTGCACATTGAAGCGTGCCAGGCGCAGGGCGCCGCAGGCGATGAAGACGAAGCAGGCGGCCCAGCCGGCGGCCCGCAGGTGGTTGTCGTGGATGCCCAGGTGGAAGAAGGCGTAGCGGTAGGCCAGGATGGCGGGCGCCATGCCGAAGCTGATCACATCCGCCAGGCTGTCCAGCTGCACGCCGAACTCCGTGGCGGTGTTGGTGGCCCGGGCCACCCGGCCGTCCAGGCCATCGAAGACCCCGGCCAGCACCAGCAGGCCACCGGCCCACAGGAAGTAGCGCTCAGGGGTTGCCCCGGCGGCATTGATGGACATCACCACGCTGGAGAAGCCGCAGAAGATGGAGGCCATGGTGATGCTGGAGGGCAGCACAAACATGGACCGGCGCACGGCCTTTTGCCTCCGGTCGCGGCGTTCCTCTGGGGTCAGGCGGGGTTTCATGGACCCAGTTTCCCACATTCGGGGGCGCTCCGGGGGATCCGGGACCCGAGGGTATCCTGAAGGCCTGGGGGGCGTGTGCAGCGGCTGGTGGTCATCGGGGGGGGACATGCGGGGCTGGAGGCGGCCCAGGTGGCGGCCCGCATGGGCCTGCCCACAACCCTCCTGACCATGAACCTGGACCAGATCGGCCAGATGAGCTGCAACCCCAGCATCGGTGGGGTCGGCAAGGGCCACATGGTGCGGGAGCTGGACGCCCTGGGTGGCGCCATGGGGCGGCTCATCGACGCCACCGGCATCCACTTCCGCATCCTCAACGAGAGCCGCGGGGTGGCCGTGCGCGGGCCCCGGGCCCAGGCGGACAAGGTGAAGTACCGCATCGCCGCCCGGCTGCTGCTGGAGCGCACCCCGGGCCTGCGGCTGCGGCAGGGGACGGCTGCCGGCCTGCGCTGGCGGGAGGGGACCCGGGGCCTCGAGGGGGTGGAGCTCCTGGATGGGTCTTTCCTGCCCTGCGAAGCCGTGGTCCTCACCAGCGGCACCTTCCTCAATGGCCAGATCCTCATCGGGGACCGGCGGATCGAGGCCGGCCGCTCCGGCGAGCCTGCCAGCACCCACCTGGCCCTGCAGCTCCGGGCCCTGGGCCTGCGCCACCGCCGCCTGAAGACTGGGACCAGTCCCCGCCTAGCCGCCGGGTCCATCGACTTCACCCGCCTGCTGGTCCAGCCGGGCGACGACCCGCCCCGGCCCTTCAGCTTCTTCAGCCCCGGCATCCCCCAGCGCCAGGTGCCCTGCCACATCGTCCACACCACGGCCCAGACCGAGGCCATCGTGCGGGAGCACCTCTCCGAGTCGAGCCTCTACGGCGGCCATATTGAGGGCGTCGGCCCCCGGTACTGCCCCTCCATCGAGGACAAGTTCGTGAAGTTCCCAGACAAGGGTCGGCACCAGATCTTTGTGGAGCCCGAGAGCCTGGAGACCGACGAGATCTACCTGGCGGGCCTCTCCACCTCCATGCCCCCGGCGGTTCAGCAGGCCATGGTCCGGAGCCTGCCGGGCTTCGAGGCCGCCGAGATCCTGCGCCCGGGCTACGCCATTGAGTACGACAGCTTCGATCCCCTGCAGCTCCAGCGGGACCTGGCCGTGGAGGCCTTGGAAGGCCTGTGGTTTGCCGGCCAGATCAACGGCACCACGGGCTACGAGGAGGCCGCCGGTCAGGGTCTGCTGGCTGGCATCAATGCGGTGCGCTGGCTGCGAGGGCAGGAGCCCGTGATCCTGGGCCGGGACCAGGCCTACCTGGGCGTCATGGTGGACGACCTGGTGACCAAGGGCACGGACGAGCCGTACCGCATGCTCACCGCCCGGGCCGAGCACCGCCTGGGGCTGGCCTGCGACCTGGCCGACGGTCGGCTGCTGGCGCTGGCCCAGGAGGTTGGGGCCCTGACCCCGGCGGAGCTGGCCCAGGTCGAGGCTCGGGTGGCCGCCCGGGCGACCCTGCGGCAGCGCTGCGAGGGAGCCTGGGTGACCCAGACCAGTGCCTTCGGTCCCATTGCCGCCGGGGTCGGCATCCGCCTGGAGGCCGGTCTGAGCTTGGCGGAGCTGTTCCGCCGCCAGCAGATCGGGCCCGCCGAGGCGGATGCCTGCCTGGCCCTGCTGGAGGAGACCAAAGGCGGGGTGCCCGGCTGGGATGCGGTCCGGGAGCGGGACCTCCTCCTCTTTGACC
This sequence comes from uncultured Holophagaceae bacterium, assembly GCA_903840385.1. GTDB lineage: Bacteria > Acidobacteriota > Holophagae > Holophagales > Holophagaceae > Geothrix. The sequence continues at coordinate 4,226 of CAIMFT010000207.1, read as the reverse complement.
TGCGCTATGCCCCCTACCGGGAGCGGGAAGCGCGCCTGCTCGAGGGCCACCGGGCCTGGGACCAGGTGCTCATTCCCACCGACCTGCGGGTGGAGCGCCTGCAGGGTATCTCCAGAGAAGTCATGGAGAAGCTGGTCTTGCACCGCCCGGAGACCCTCGGGCAGGCCAGCCGCATCCCCGGGATCACCCCGGCTGCCGTGACCCTCCTGCACCTGTATATTCATCGCCACTGGAGCATATAGTTTACTTGTGATTTTTGTCCTTGAGCTTCCATGGAACTGGAGGGTTATTCTGCTTTCAGTGCACGCTTGGAGGATCCATGGCAGCTGTCCTTGAGGCCCCCGTCCCGACCGGAACCCGGTCCCTGCCCCTGCTCAAGATCGGGCAGCTGGCTGGCCGCTCCGGCATCACGGCCCGGAACCTGCGCTTCTACGCAGATGCCGGGGTCTTCGGCGACCTGCCCCGCTCCCCCAAGGGCTACCGCCTCTTCCCGGTCGAGGCCATCCACTGGGTGCGGATCTTGAGGGCGGCCCAGGCGGCGGGCTTCAGCCTGGAAGAAGTCCAGGAGCTGCTGCGCTCGCTGCGCCAGGACTCGGCCCCCTGCGACCATGTGCGGGAGGCCCTCGGCGCCAAGCTGGAAGCTCTGGAGACGAAGCTGAAGGAGATCGGGCTGCTGGTGGATATCCTTCGGATCACCCTCGGCACGCCGGACGGCCAGAGCAGTGAGCTGGGCTGCAACCTCATGGAAACCCTCTTGTCGGAGGCCGTCCGCTTGCCGGCCTTCGCAGGGCACCGGGCCTGAAGCCCACTGGAGTCAACGATGTCCACCCAGACCTACCGAATCACCGGCATGACCTGCGGCGGCTGCGTCCGCCACGCTGAGAAGGCCCTGCGCGCCGTGGCCGGAGTGGCTGCGGTGACCATCGACCTGGCCCAAGGCACGGCCACGGTTGAAGGGGAAGCCAGCCAGGACGCCCTGGCCGCCAGCGTGGCGGACGCCGGCTATCAGCTGGTCGGCTTGGCCTGAGGCCCGGGGGACCCCGTGGCCACGCAGACCTTCAGTGTCACGGGCATGACCTGTGCCGCCTGCGTGCGGCACGTTGAAAAGGCCATCACGAGCACCGAGGGCGTCACTGCCGCCCGGGTGAATCTGGCCACGGCCACCGTCGATATTGATGGCAGCGCCACCTTCGAGGTCCTGGCTCCCCAACTCGAGGATGCGGGCTACGGCCTGGTCCGAATCGAGGCTGAGGCACCCCTCGGGGAGGACCTGGGACCCAGCCGGAACCGGATGATTCTGGCCCTGGCCCTCTCCGCACCCATGCTCCTCAGCATGCTGCCGGGTGTGCCCTGGCACCTGCCGGGCTGGGTCCAGGCGGCCTTGGCCACCCCTGTGGTCTTCGGGGCGGGCCTGGGCTTCTTTCGTCGGGCCGGCCGTCAGGCCCTCCATGGCCAGGCCTCCATGGACACCCTCATTGCCCTGGGCGCCGGCATCGCCTGGGCCTTCGCCATGGCGGAATGGTTGCAGGGTGCCCACCACCTGAGCTTCGAGACGGCCGCCTCCCTGGTTGCCTTCCTCCTCACCGGCAAGCACCTGGAGGCCCGGGCCAAGGCCCGCGCCACGGATGCCCTCAAGGCCCTGCTGGCCCTGGCTCCCCCCACGGCCCTGCGGGTCGAACCCGATGGCAGCGTGCTGGAGGTTCCGGTGGCGGTCCTGGTCCTCGGCGATGTGGTTCGGATCCTGCCGGGCCAGTCGGTGCCTGCGGATGGGCGGGTGCGCTCCGGGGCTGCCGAGGTGGACGAGTCCATGCTGACGGGCGAGCCGCTCCCGGTGCCCAAGGTTCCGGGCGATTCCCTGGTGGCGGGCACGGTGGTCCACGGCTCGGCCCTGGAGCTGGAGGTCCAGGCAGTCGGGGCCGCCACGCAGCTGGCGCGCATGGCGGCCCTGGTGGCGCAGGCGCAGGGCTCCAAGGCCCCGGCCCAGGATCTCGCCGACCGCATCAGCGCCGTCTTCGTCCCCGCCATCCTGGCACTGGCGGCACTCACCTTCCTGGGCTGGTGGCTGGGCGGCGGCGTGGCCCAGGCTTGGCGACCGGCGGTGACCCTGCTGGTGATTGCCTGTCCCTGCGCCCTGGGCCTGGCCACGCCGGTGGCAGTGATGGTGGGCCTGGGCGCTGCGGCGCGGCAGGGCGTGCTGGTGCGGGATGCTGCCGCACTGGAGGCCCTCGGACAAGCCACGGACCTGGTCTTCGACAAGACGGGCACCCTCACCGAGGGCCGGCCCACCCTGCGGCAGGTGGTGGTCTGCGGAACCCTCGGGGAGGCCGATCTCCTGAGACTGGCGGCGAGCCTGGAGCGGGACTCGGAACATCCCATCGCCCGGGGGATCCGGGACGCTCACGGTGGGGCACTGCTCCCCATCGAGGCCTTCCGCGCTCACCCGGGGGGCGGGGTCTCCGGCACCGTGGAGGGGGCCCCCTGGCGCCTTGGCAGTGAAGCCTTTTTGGAGGCTGTCTTCCCAGCGCTGGAGGCCGATGTCACCGCGGTGGGACTGGCCGACGAACAGGGCCTCCAGGCCGTGTTCATCCTCGGCGATCGTCTGCGGAGTGAAGCTCCGGCTGTGGTCACAGAGCTGCGCCGCCAGGGCCTGCGGCTGCACCTGCTGACCGGGGATCGAGCCTCCGCAGCCCAGGCCATGGCGGCCTCGGCGGGCATCCAGGAGGTGGTGGCCGGGGTCCGGCCCGAGGGCAAGCTGGAGCACCTTCAGCGCCTTCAAGCCAAGGGCGCCGTGGTCTGCTTTGTGGGGGACGGCGTGAATGATGCCCCGGCCCTGGCCCAGGCTGACTGCGGCATCGCCATGGGCTCTGGCGCTGGTGAGCAGGGCACGGGCGCCGCCATGGCTGCGGCACCGCTGGTGCTGCTGCGGCCAGGCCTGGAGCCGATCCTGGCCGCCCGCCGCCTGGCCCTCCGGACCCACCGGGTGATCCGCCAGAACCTTGCCTGGGCCTTCGGCTACAACCTGCTGCTGGTGCCGCTGGCCGCCACCGGCCAGCTGGAGCGCTTCGGCGGCCCCATGCTGGCGGGCGTGGCCATGGGGCTCAGCTCCCTCACCGTGGTGCTCAACGCCCTCCGGCTCCGGCGCTGATCAGAGGCCCCGGGCCAGCTCTTTGAGGTAGGCGGCGAAGTCCTCCCGCAGCTCGGCACGCTTCAGGGCGTACTCCACGTTGGCCTTCAGGTAGTCCAGCTTGTTGCCGGTGTCCCAGCGCTTGGCGGGGATGGGAGCGGCCACCAGGCGGCCCTCCCGGGCCAGGGCGGCGAGGGCGTCCGTCAGCTGGTATTCCCCGCCCACACCGGGTTCCAGGGCGGCGAGGTGGTCGAACACGCGGGGCTCCAGGACGTAGCGCCCCACCACGGCCCAGCGGCTCGGGGCAGCGCCCGGCTCTGGCTTTTCGACAATGGTTGTCACACTCCATGGGCCAGGGGTGGCGGGGGGCGCATTGACGATGCCATAGCGCGACACATGCTCGAGAGGAACCTCCTGGACACCGACCACAGAGAAGCCCGTGGCGTGGTGGGCGGTAATGAGGGCCTCCAGGGCGGAGTCGGCTTCATCAAAGACGTCGTCGCCGAGCAGGAGGGCAAAGGGCTCGTTGCCCACCGCATGGCGGGCGCAGAGGACGGCATGCCCAAGCCCCAGGGGCTCCCCCTGGCGGACGTAGGCGAACTGGGCCAGCTGGGCAATGCCCTGGACGAGGTCGAGGTCTTCCTGGCGGCCACGGCGCCGGAGGGTGTCCTCCAGCTCAAAGGCCACATCGAAGTGGTTCTCGATGGCGGCCTTCCCCCGGCCCGTGACCAGGACGAGGCTCTCCACCCCGGCCCGGACGGCCTCCTCCACCACGTACTGGATCACCGGCTTGTCCACAAGTGGAAGCATTTCCTTGGGTTGGGCCTTGGTAGCCGGCAGGAACCGGGTGCCCAGTCCGGCGACGGGAATGACCGCTTTCCGCAGCTTGTTCATGGCGTCTCCGGTGATCATGATGGCCGAAGGCTGGCTCCAGCAGAAGGTTTGACGGCCTCCTCTGAAATTTTTTCTTGCACGAACCTACCCGAGTGGTAGTCTGTATGTCCTGCGCAGTTGAGGCTGTGGGGATCTGCGGTGGGTGCGAACCGATCGTGGAGGCCATGCGAGGCATGGGAGCGTCTTTGAAAACCGGATAGAAGATAGG
>CAIMFT010000206.1 GCA_903840385.1 uncultured Holophagaceae bacterium | reverse complement strand
GGGTCCCTTCCGCATCGAAGGCCGTCCGGAGCCGCGTGCGGGAGGGATGCCGCTTCGTGGTGCAGGCCAGGTCCTCCTCGCGGTCGTAGATGAGCCTCACGGGGCGGCCGCTCTTCCAGGCCAGCAGGGCCGCGTGGCCGCCGTTCACGGAGGGGTAGTCCTCCTTGCCGCCAAAGGCGCCGCCCATCTCCATGGCCACCACCCGAACCTGCTTCTCCGAGAGACCGAAGAGCTGCCGGAGGGCGCCGTGCACGTAGTAGGGACACTGCAGGGAGCCCCAGACCGTCACCTGCAGGGCCCCATCCCTGGGCTCCACCACGGACAGCATGGCGTTGGGCTCGATGTACATCTGCTCCTGGGCACCCGTGCGGTACTCGCCTTCGACCACGTGGGCGGCTTGGGCCCAGACGGGGTCAGGGTCGCCCTTGGCAATGTGGATCTCTTTCAGCAGGTTGTTGTCGCCGTAGATCACCGTCTGCAGGTCGAGGGAGCTCTGGATGTCCAGCACGGCGGGTAATTCTTCGATCTCCAGGCGCACCGCCCGCCGGGCCTTCTCGGCCAGGTGGCGATCCGCATGGGCCAGGAGGAGCACGGCCTGTTGGGAGTGGGTGATCTCCTGACCAAGCCCGATCAGGAAGGGCTGGTCATCCACCACCGAAGCCACGAGGTTCGTGCCAGGGATGTCCGCCGCGGTGACGAGGGTGAACTCGTCCCAGGGGATGCCCTCGCCGAAGTGGATCGCCCGCAGGATGCCGCGCGGCACCTCTGAGCGCACCGTGAGCCCGTGAAGGGCGCCGGGCATGAACTTGTCGTCGGTGTAGATGGCGGTGCCAAGGACTTTGGCACGGCCTTCCTTCCGGATGGAAGAAGCGCCGATCACGGGGACTCCTAGCGGGGTGGTGACTGGGTTAGACCGGAGACTCGTCGGCGGCGGTGGCAGCCTCTCGCAGCGCCCGTTCCGCGGCGTCCACGATCTTCTGGTAGCCGGTACAGCGACAGAGGTGGCCAGACAGCTCCCGGCGCACTTCGTCGTGGGTGAAGGACTTGCCACTGTCCACCATGGCGGTGGTGGAGAGCACGACGCCCGGGGTGCAGAACCCGCACTGGATGGCGCCCTCGTCCACGAAGGCTTCCTGGACCGGCGTGAGCAGCCCGTCCTGGGCCAGGCCCTCGATGGTGGTGATCGTCTTCCCGTGGGCCCAGGCCGCCAGGTAGATGCAGGAGTTCATGGGCGTGCCGTCGATGAGGACCGTGCAGGCCCCGCACTCGCCCACGGAACACCCCTGCTTCACGCCGGTGAACTGCAGGCGATCCCGCAGCACGTCCAGGAGGGACTCGCGGATATCGATCTCGATCTCCACGGCACGCCCATTCACGGTCATGCAGAGCCGCTTCCGGGCCTTCACGCCTGCCGCATTTTTAGTTAGCACAGCAACCTCCCCCTCGCTTCACGGCTTCAGCCACCGCGCGCTGGGCCAGCACTTCAATCAGGTGTTCCCGGTAGTCCTTGGAGGCGCGCCAGGAGGAGCGGGCCTTGGCGGGCTTCAGGGCCAGCCGGGCGATCTCCTGGACACACTCCCAGGTCACCTCCCGGCCCTTGGCGTAGGCCTCGGCCTCGAAGCAGCGGACGGGCACGGGCGCGGCGACGCCCAGGCCAATGCGCAGCTCCACAAAGCGGTTTTCCCGGATCTTGCAGACCACGGCGACCCCCAGGGTGGCGATGTCCATGGCCTTCCGGGGGGCGAACTTGATGTAGTGGCCGCCCATGCCCTCGTAGCCCTCACGGGGGATGAGGATGGCGACCAGCAGCTCGCCGGGCAGCAGGTTCACCTTGCCGGGGCCGGCGTAGAAGTCGCGCATGGGGATGATCCGCTCGCCCTCGGCAGTCTCCAGCTTCAGCAGGGCATCCAGCGCAAACAGTGTCGAGGCACTGTCCGCAGACACGGCGCCATTGCAGAGGTTGCCGCCGATGGTCGCCACATTGCGCACCTGGGGGCCACCCATGGACACCGAGGCCTCGCCCAGCACCGGCACGAGCTTGCGGATGAGCTCGTGCTCGAAGATCCGGGTGAAGGGCGCCATGGCGCCGATGGACAGGGTGCCGTCCGCGAGCAGCTGGATCTCATCCAGGTGCGGGATGCACCGCAGGCTGAGCAGGCCCGCTCCGGCGAGGCTCCCGTGCTGCATCCGGATGAGCACGTCCGTGCCGCCGGCGATGACCTTCAGCTCGGGGTTGGCCGCATAGATCGCCTTGGCCTCGGCGAGGGTCTCGGGTTCGCAGAGCTCGCAGATGTCAAACATGCTGCACACTCCTTTCGGCCAGGAGCCCGACTTCCCGGAACTTCTCGAACACCACCTGCGGGTAGAGGGGGATCTTTTGGAAGGCCACGCCGGTGGCGTCCAGGACGGCATTGCGCACCGCCGGAGCGGGGGAGATCGTCGGGCACTCCCCCAGGGACTTGGAGCCGAAGGTGCCCGCTGCGTCGAAGGTCTCCACGAAGGCCGCATTGATCTTGGGGGTGTCCAGGACCGTGGGCAGCTTGTAGTCGAGCAGGTTGGGGTTCAGGGGCTTCCCGGTGACGGGGTCGAAGAGCATCTGCTCCAGCAGCGCGGCCCCCAGGGACATGCTGACGCCGCCGTGGACCTGGCCCTCGGCCAGCTTGGGGTTGATGATGGTGCCCGAGTCGTGGATGTTCCAGAGCTCGGTCACCTCCACCCGGCCCGTCTGGATGTCCACCTCCACTTCCACGAAGGTGGCCCCGTAGGACATGGCGTTGATGCGCACGTTGGCGGAGGTATCACTGGTGATGGGGGCGGCGAGGAGCCGATCATAGAAGGAGTCCATGGCCACGTCTTCCAGGCTGCAGACGGTGCGGCCCAGGCTGGTCTCGACGATCATCCGGTCCCGGATGTCCATCTCCGCAGGCGCCAGGCCCGTGCGGCGGGCGGCCACGTCCAAGACCTTCTGCCGAACCTCGAGGGCCGCTTTGCGCACGGCGATGCCCGTGACGAAGGTCTGCCGCGAGGCGTAGGCGCCGGAGTCGAAGGGCGTGATGTCCGTGTCCTGGGTGGTGACCACATGGACCATGGCCACGGGCAGACCCAGGGTCTCGGCGGTGATCTGGGCAAAGACCGTGTCACTGCCCTGGCCAATCTCCGTGGCGCCCACCTGCAGGGTGACGGAGCCGTCCTGGTTCATGACGATGCGGGCCCCCGCCAGCTCCAGGGCCACCGGATGGGTGCCTGAGGCGTAGGCGAAGAGGGCCATGCCCAGGCCCCGGCGCAGGTGGCCGGTCTGGCCCTGGTGCGCCTTCTTCTTATCTTCCCAGTGGATGAGCTCATTGCCCTTCTCGATGCACTCGGGAATGCCGAAGGAGCGGACCACGTTCTTGGTGAGGGGGTCCTGGTGGCCCAGCTTGATGAGGTTCTTCCGGCGCAGCTCGATGGGATCCAGCTCCAGCTTCCGGGCGATGTCGTCCAGGTGGCTCTCGAGGGCGAAGAAGATCTGGGGCGTGCCGTAGCCCCGCATGGCGCCCGCCACCGGCAGGTTGGTGTAGACCGTCTTGGGCTCGTACTTGATGGCCCGGAAGTCATACAG
>CAIMFT010000205.1 GCA_903840385.1 uncultured Holophagaceae bacterium | reverse complement strand
GACCAGGATGGCGGTTAGGGCGAGGATGCGACGGATCATGCGGCAAGGCTCCAATCTTCAGCCTAGCGGCTGGAGATTGGAGATAGGTAAAGCTTTCCTTTTCTCGTGAACCGCAGGTTCACGAGCGTTCTGCGGGCTCGGTGCGTTCGACCCTCACCTGCACGATGCGGGTGCCTTCCATGCGGGTGACGGTAAGCCGGGCGCCTTCCACGGCCACGGTCTCCTGGGCCCGGGGCACGTGGCCCAGGCGGGCCATCACCAGGCCGCCAACGGTGTCGAAGCCATCCCGCTCCCAGGCCAGGCCCAGGGTATCGGCCACGTCTTCCACGTGGACCTGACCCGACACCAGCCACACGCCGGGGGCCTGCTCCTGCATGCCGGTGGGGGCCTCGTGCTCGTCCTGGATCTCGCCGAAGACCTCTTCCAGGAGGTCCTCCATGGTCACCAGGCCGGAGACGCCGCCGAACTCGTCCACCACCAGGGCCAGCTGGGTGCGGGCCCGCTGGAGGTCCCGCAGCAGCTCCGCCACGGGCTTGCTCTCGGGCACGAAGTGGGGGGGCTTCAGCATGGAGGCCAGGGGGGGCTGGGCGCCGTCCGGCACCTGCATCAGGTCCTTGACCAGGAGCACGCCGCGCATGCGGTCGATGCTGCCCTCGTAGACCGGCAGGCGGGAGTGGCGGCTTTCGGTGAAGGCGGCCCAGGCAGTGGGGATGTCGGCCTCGATGGGCAGGGCCACGATGCGGGTGCGGGGGGTCATGACCTCGCGCACCACCGTGTCGCCGAAGCTGACCACGTTGCGGATCAGCTCCCGGTCCTCGGCTTCCAGGATGCCCTCGGCCTCGCCCTCTTCCAGCAGGGCGGTGACGGCCTCATCGGTGGTCTCTTCCTCGTCATCGTCCCGGGCCCGGTCCTCGGCGCGCTGGCGGTGGATGCTCCGGGCGATGGGGTTCACCACGGGACCCAGGGCGGTCATGACAGGCGCAAAGAGGGGGAAGAGCCGCTGCAGCCAGAGGCTGGGATCCCGGGCGGTGAGCAGGGCCGGCAGCAACAGATCCAGCAGCCAGAGGGAGACCACCATCAGCACTGCAAAGGTCCAGCCGCCGCCGGGCAGGGTGATGGCGAGGGGCCAGGCCAGGGCCGCCAGGGCCAGCAGCAGGGCCTGGTTCCAGAAGCGCAGGGCCATGCCCAGGGCGCGGGGATGCTCCAGCAGGGCCGCCAGCCGGGCATCCGGGATGGCCTCTTCCTCCAGGAGCCGCCGCCGCTGCAGAGAGGGCAGCGCCTGGAAGGCCGACAGCAACGCAGCCATGGCGCAACGGTAGGTCAGCACCGCCAGGAGGGCGAAGATGAGCAGGGTGGAGGCGGGACTGTTGCCGGGATCGGTCATGACCCGATCTATATTACCTCGTTTACTTGCGAGACCGGATCAGGCGGGTGATTTCGGCGCGGGACTCGGTGCTGAGGGCCACCTTGCGGGCCTCGGCTTCGCGGAAGTATTCCTCCGGATCTCGGCACAGGCCGTCCGGCGTGGCGGGCAGGCCCTTGCGGGCGCGGGCGGCGTTCAGGAAGACGTAGGGCTCCTTGGCCAGCTCCGGGCTGCGCAGGAAGTGCCGGAAGGTGTACCAGCCGCCGATGCAGAACCACACGGCCAGGACGCTCACGGCATAGCGCTGGAGGCGCCGCATGAGGATGGGGGTCTCCCGCACATTGCGCCAGGCCTGGCAGGCCCAGAGGTTGATGGCAATGAGGGCCGCCGCCAGCAGGAGGGTGCCGGTCCAGCCCAGGGTGCCCCAGTCCCAGCCCGTGAGGCCCACGAAGAAGGGGGTCAGCATCAGGCCGAAGATCATGTTGAGGTGCAGCATGTAGAGCAGCAGGCTCTCGTGGCTGGCGGCCACCACCAGGTTGGGGCCGGGCCAGCGGGGGCGCAGCTTCTCGATGACGCCCAGGGCCGCGCCGCCCATGAGGATGAAGCCCAGGCGGTTGAGCACGCTGGGGAGGGTCGTGTTGTGCAGGGTTGAAAGCTCGTTGTAGGTCCAGGCCCCCATGGGCCCCTTCAGGAGCCAGGTGCCGGGGGTGGGCTGGATCCAGGTGCCCTGCCAGAGCCAGGCCTTCTGGAAGGTGGACCCGAAGAGCCAGCAGGCGAAGCCGACGGCGGCGAGACCGGCCAGCCACTTGGCCTCGCTCAGGCGAGCCAGGCCATCCTCACCAGCCTCGGTGCGGCCCCAGCGGTAGAGGCCCCCCAGGAACGAGCCGAAGGCGGGGAAGGCCAGCCAGGGGAAGAGGGGGAAGAGGGCCTGGAGGCCCCGGTCGGAGTTGCCATTGAGG
>CAIMFT010000204.1 GCA_903840385.1 uncultured Holophagaceae bacterium | reverse complement strand
GCCGAAGAAGGCGAGGTCGGGCTGGACGATGCTGAAGAACTTGGCCACCACGGTGGCAACGCCGCGGAAGTGGCCGGGGCGGAAGGCGCCACAGAGGGTCTCGGCCATGCGGCCGGGCTCGATGTGGGTCTGGAAGGCAGTGGGGTAGATCTCGCTGACATCGGGCAGGAAGAGCACCGTGGCCCCGGCGTCCAGGCAGAGGTTTTGATCCCGCTCCAGGTCCCGGGGGTAGGTGGCCAGGTCCTCGCCAGGGCCGAACTGCGTGGGGTTTACGAAGATCGACACCACGGTGGCATCGCAGCGGGCGGCGCTCTGGCGGATCAGGGCCCCATGGCCTTCGTGGAGAAAGCCCATGGTGGGGACAAACCCGATGCGATGACCTTGCTCACGAAGGGGTCGCAGAAGGGCTCTAAGGTCAGCAATCGTACGAACAACGCGCATGGACAAAAAAAGCAACCCTTCAGAATCTCTAACCAGTTTAACAAGAACCGGTCAGGGACGCCACTGGGCCACGGCGGAGCGGGCTCCTTCAGGCAGGGCATAGGACTCGCGGTTGTCCGGAAAGCCGCCGCTGCGCACGTCCTCGGCCCACTCGGATAGGGCACTCCTCAGGTCCCGGAAGCCCTCGGCGTAGCGCCGGACAAACTTGGGCGACGTCCCCGGCAGCAGGCCCAGCACGTCGTGGAAGACCAGGACCTGCCCCGAGCAGTGGGGCCCGGCGCCGATGCCGATGGTGGGGATGGAAACGGTTTCGGTGACCCTGGCCGCCAGGTCGGCGGGGATGCCTTCCAGCACCATGCTGAAGCACCCGGCTTCTTCGAGGCGCTGGGCATCTTCAAGAATCTGGACAGCATCGGCCTTGAGGCGGCCTTGCACCTTGTGGCCGCCCATGGGGTTGACGCTCTGGGGGGTGAGGCCCAGGTGGCCCATGACGGGGATCTCTGCATCCACCAGAGCCCGCACCATGGGCAAGCGCTTGGCGCCACCTTCGAGCTTCGCCGCTTGGGCGCCCCGCTGGATGAAGCCTCCGGCATTGCGCAGGGTGTCCTCCACGCTGAGGTGGAAGCTGAGGTAGGGCATGTCGGCGATGAGCAGGGCCGTGGGCCGGGTGCGGGCCACCGCATCGAGGTGGTGGTTCATCATGGCCATGGTCACGGGGAGGGTGTTCTCGAACCCGAGGCAGACATTGCCGACGCTGTCGCCCACCAGGATGATGTCCACGCCGGCGGCGTCCGCCAGCAAGGCCGTGGCCGAGTCGTAGGCCGTGAGCATGACCAGCTTCCGGTCCGCCTGATGCCAGGTGTGCAACTGGGGTAGGGTGACCCGGGGGCGGGTTTCAGGGGGCTGGTGGCTCATGGGGGTCTCCGCTGGTGGGTCGAAGCCAAGGAGTCATGAGAACACTAAAAGGCCCGGAGGGACATTTCCTCTTTGCCGGGGCCCCGCTTGAGGGGCTCATGGGCACGGCCGTTAGCGCCGACAGAACTGACTGCGTCCTCGTTCCGACATCAACTCCAGAGACCCCCAAAAAATCCGAACTGGGTCATTGCGATTCCGGCAGATTGCCGTAAATTGAAGTACGGCAGTTTGCCGTAAGGATCATCAACATGGCAACTGCAAACCCCACAGCCCGCCTCGAAGCCCGAATCCCGCTGGATCTTCAGGTCCTCCTACGTCGTGCTGCTGAACTGGAAGGGCGAACGATTACTGATTTTGTCATACAGGCGGTCCAGCAGGCCGCCCAGACAACTGTTGAGAGGACTTCTGTGATTCGGCTTTCCTTGGCCGATCAGGAGGCTTTTGCCAGCGCCATTCTCAACCCGCCGCCCATGGCTCCAGCCTTGGTACGGGCGTTCGAACGTCGCCGCAAACTCCTGGGGGGCGACTAATTGTGCGCCTTCCAGATCAACCCCTACGACAAGGCTCTCCATGGTGCCGCCCGCAAGACGTTCTTGAGCAACGTCCCGGCTCTGGATTCCTACTTCCGGGAGCAATTGAGCCAGGACCTCAAGAGTCGTGTAACCACCTGCTTGGTGGCTACTGACCCTCAGGGGATGATCATTGGCTTCTACACCCTAGCGGCGTCGGGTGTCAGTCTTGCAGATCTTCCGGATGAGGCCACCCGCAAGCTGCCTCGCTACCCTCTCGTTCCTGTTATCAGAATGGGGAGGCTTGCCATTGACCATCGTTTCCAAGGGCAAGGCTATGGCGGCATCTTGCTTGCCGACGCCATGGCGCGTGCAATCCATTCCGGGGTCGGGGCCTTCGCCATGGTCGTGGACGCCAAGGATCAGGCGGCTGGGGCCTTCTACAAGCATCACGGATTCATTCCCTTTCTGAATGAACCACTCACCTTCTATTTCCCTCTAGCCAACGTGCCTTCATGACCGTGTGATCTGGGTTTTCACTTTTCGTTGCGGTTCATGGCAACCCGGCCACTGCGGACCTCGCGCACCTCCGCGCTGATCTCCACCATGCTCAGGCTGGCGAGGCCTGCGGACTGTGCCTGTAGCTGCGAGTGAAGCAGCAGGCCCTTGGCCAGGGCCCGGGAGAGAAGATCGGCCTGAGATTGCTCAAACCCCTTCTGCACGGGGATCAGGAAGAAAGACGACTTGGCACCCTCCACCAGGGCAAGTTCCAGTTGGCCATCCAGGATGGAAGCGCCTTTGGCCTGCAATTCCTGAAGCGAAATGGTGCGCACGAGGACTCCCCCTCCTCAATAGAATGGGCCCCCCACCAAACTTGCCAACACTTTGTTGGCCAGAGCCTACCGCCCGAAAAACGGATCCAGGATCACCGCGGCGGTGAGCACCAGGGCGAAGATGTTGATGTTCATGAAGACCTGGCGGGTCAGTACAGCGTCTTGGCCGGTCTTCAGGAGGGGCACGGACCCAGCCACGAGCCAGGCGGCACCCAGGCCCAGCATCACTTCGGCGGGCCAGGTGTTCAGCACCCGGAAGATGGGCAGGAGGCCGCAGGCGGCGGCGGTGCCGCAGGTCCAGGTGAAGGTCAGGCGGGCCAGGCGGTCCCGGCCGAAGACGCTCACCAGGGTGGGGAATCCGGCCTGCTCGTAGCCCTCGGCGTGGAGGCCCACCAGCAGCCAGAAGTGGGGCACCTGCCAGATGAAGAACACGAAGGCCAGGGCCAGCACCGTGGGGTCTGACACCGTACCCCCCGCGGCGGTCCAGCCGATGGCCGGGGGCAGCGCACCGATGAGGGATCCCGGCACCACGGCAAAGGCGCTGAGGCGCTTGAGGGGGGTGTAGAAGCCGTTGTACCAGGCCAGGGCCAGGGCCCCCAGAAGGGCCGAGGTGAGGTTGTGGGCCGTCAGCAGGACCAGGAAGCCCGCCACAGCCATGGTGACGGCGAGTACCGTTGCCCGGGCCGGGGTGATGTCACCCCGGGGGATGGGGCGCTGGGCGGTGCGCGGCATGCGGGCGTCGTGCTTGTGCTCCTGCACCTCGTTGAGGGCGCTGCTGCCCATGGCCAGCAGGAGAATCCCCAGGAGGGTGGTCACCAGGCCCAGGTCGCCGCCCCGGCGGAAGGCCACGTAGCCAGCGGCGGCCGTGAAGGTCGAAGCGCCGGAGATGCTCAGCTTCGTCAGCTCCAGGAGGAGGGTGACGGGGTTGGTGCGCGGGGCAGGGAGGGCGGCGGCGGTCACGGCTGGTCCTGGCTAGTTGAGGGACTTGATGTAGCCCACGACCTCGTCGAGCTCCTGGGGGCTGAGGCTGGGCTGGGGCATGGCCGCTGGGTAGCCCTTGACGACCTGGGCCATGGGCGTGGTGATGGAGCGCCGCAGGTAGGCATCGTCCACGGTGATGGTGCGGAGGTTGCCTGCCACCAGGACCTGTTCCTCCCGACCGTAGATGGCCTTGAGGGTGGGGCCGACCTTGGGCTTGCCATCCACGGAGTGGCAGGCCAGGCAACCCTTGTCCTGGAGTACCGAGAGGCCCTTGGGCATGTCCTTGAGGCCAGGGTGGGCCTCGTTGGCCCGGAGTGCCTTGCCAGGCTCGGGGGCATCCTCGCCTCCGAAGTACCAGGCCTTGAACTCGTCCTCGGGCACCACGATGACCTTGCTGAGCATGAGGCTGTGGTCGTTGCCGCAGATGACCGTGCACTCGATGTCGTAGGAGCCGGGCTTGGTGGCTTCGAACCAGGTGGTGTTGGTGCGCGAAGGCACGGCGTCGATCTTGATGCGGAAGGAGGGCACGTAGAAGCCGTGGATCACATCGACGCTGCGGACATCCATCTTCATGGGCTTGCCCAGAGGGGCGAAGAGGACCTTGGTCTGCTTGCCGTTGGGGTACTCGAAGGACCAGCTCCACTGGCGGGCGGTGACCTTCACGGCCATGGCATCCCGGGGGGCCAGGCGCATGTACTCGAAGTTGGTCCAGCCGTAGTAGAAGATCGAGAGGAACAGCACCAGGGGGACGGTGGTCCACAGGATCTCGAGACCCACATGGCCCTCGATCTGCACGGCCACGGGGTGGCGCTTCTTGCTGTAGCGCACCACGAAATAGATCATCAGCACCGTGATGAAGACGAGGAACACCACAGAGAGGCCGAACACGTAGAAAAATACCGCGTCGGACTTCTGGGCCGATACGGCGGCTTGGTTCATCCAGTCCATGGGAGCCTCAGCGGAAAGCGACGTCAGAGAACAGCAGGGCGAAGAAGATGAGCAGCGTCCCGAGGGTCACGAGCAGGACGATCTTGAACAGCGGGCCTTCGTATTTCAGGTGCATGAAGTAGTAGAAGACCAGGCCAGCCTTGAGCGGCGTCAGGGTGAGCAGGCCCCAGACCGCGTAGCTCTGGCTGACGTGGCTGAGGCCCACCAGGCAGCCGGTGAGCAGCAGCAGCAGCAGCCAGACCCCGATGAAGGTGCCATAGCCCGGGTGCTCGATGGGGGCTTCGTGGGAGTGCAGGGT
>CAIMFT010000203.1 GCA_903840385.1 uncultured Holophagaceae bacterium | reverse complement strand
GTTTCCCACGAGCATTAGTCCCTCGGAAATCGCGCAGCGATTTCCGCCTGAACAAGCCTTTAACCGTCCCGGGGATTCCGAACCCCCTGGACAACCTCACAGGAGCACTACCATGAAGAAGTTCCTCACCACCGCCTTCCTCTTCACCCTCGCCGCCGTTGCCTTTGCGCAGGGTGCCCCCGCCGTCCAGAAGGGCCTCTTCGAAGGTCAGTTCACCGCCCACCTCGCGCTCGCCATCGCCGCCGCCGGTTGCGGTCTCGGTCAGGGCAAGGCTGTTGCCGCCGCCGTTGAGGGCGTCGCCCGCAACCCCCAGGCTGCCGGTAACATCCGCACCACCATGATCATCGGTCTGGCCCTCATCGAGGCCCTCGTGATCTACGTGCTCGTCGCCGCTTTCGCCATCAAGTAGGCGCACTTCCGCAGGGAAACGGGGCGTCCCGCCGTGGACGCCCCGTTTATTTTGCGATCGCCTGCTGGTGCCGATAGGGACCCTGACCCATGAGACCCCCTCCTCTCTTTCCCATGCCGCCCGAAGTCACCCAGCTGATCCTGGGCGGAGGCTCGCCCATTGATTTGGATGGGCTCCGGGTGCACTCGCCTGACGAGGCCTGGAACTTCGCCCTGAACTACGGCTACGACATGGGCATCCCCGTGCAGCGGGCGGCGGTCCTGCGGGTCTACGAGGATGCGGTGGACTTCCTGGAAGCGGTGATCCTGGATGGGACGGACCTCCATGTCCCCCTCGAGGTCCGAGACCTGGGCGACCCCCTGGATCTGCTGGTCTGGGCCTCCGAGCGACCCCGCAACCTCCGCAGCCGCTGGTCTTGCGCCATCCTCCGGCTGATGCACACCCTCTTTCACGTGGACCACAACGTGAACCTGCGCTTCCTGCCGGAGATCCAGCGGCAGGTCTTCCAACGCTACGACCAGTACCTGGTGCATGAGGACGGCAAGTGGCTGCTGCGAGGCGCCTACGATGTCCCCCTGGTGGCCGTGGAGCGCAAGGAGAACAAGGACCGGGTCTCCATGCTGCTCAAGATGCTGCACAAGCCCGAGAACGTGGCCGAGACCATCTACGACCAGATCGGCATCCGCCTGGTGGCGGAGGACCAGCTGGGCGTGCTCCTGGTGATCCGCTTCCTGCTGGACCACCACGTCCTCATGCCCACCCACATCAAGCCCAGCCGGAGCCGCAACCTGATGATCGACATCGGGGCCCTGGAAGCCTGGATGGAGGCCCTCCCCCCGGCCTTCTGCCTCCATGACCTGGCCCCCGAGGAGCGGCGTGCCCTCAGCCATGCCCTCACCCTGAAGACCCCCGGCAAGGAGCAGAACCCCTTTTCTAGCAAGGATTACTCTGCCATCCAGTTCACGGCAAGGACCCTGGTCCGCCTGCCGAGCCCGGCCACTGGGGCCCTGGAAACCCTGCAGGGGCGGCTCCAGACCATGGGCGACACCGAGCTCTCCGACCTGGCCCAGATCCCTGAATTGCTCCTTGAACAGGAGGAATTTGCTTTCTTCTTCGCACATGAAGTCCAAGTGATGGAACAATCGGGATTTCAAAGATCACTATCAGGTCCGGCTTCCCATTCCGAATACAAACAGCGTCAGCGCGATGCCGCGCGGCGAAGAGTGCTTCAGGGAATACTTCAGGAGGAAACATGTTGAACATCCAGTCCCGCCAGGAAGGCACTTCATCCGTGGTCTCCATCCACGGCAAGGTGAACTTCGAAGTGACGGCTCAGCTCCGCGAGGTCATCCGGGAGACTGTCGCCACGGCCCAGCCCCGCCTCCTGGTGATCAACCTGGAAGGGGTGAGCTTCATCGACTCCTCCGGACTCGGCCTCCTGGTCGCAGCCCGGAACAGCGTCGACAAGTCCGGTGGTCGGCTCCACCTCTGCTGCCTCCCGGCGCCGGTGAAGAAGACCTTCGACCAGACCAACCTCTCCAACTACTTCTCCATCTTCTCCACGGAGCAGGACGCCCTCCGCGGCGCCTGATCATCCATGGCCAAAGGCCTGGTCCTGGTGGTAGACGATGAGGCGCCCATCCGGGACATCCTCTCGTTCTACCTCAAGCGCGCGGGCTACCAGGTCTTGACCTCGGCCACCGGGGTGGAAGCCCTGGAAGAGATGGGACGGTCCCGGCCGGACCTCATCATCTCGGACCTGCGGATGCCCGAGATGTCCGGGGACGAGTTCTGCCGGCAGGTGAAGGGCGACACCGCCACCCAGGACATCTACTTCATCATCCTGTCGGCCATGGAGGGGACAGCCTCCCGGATCAGCGGCCTGGCCCTGGGGGCCGATGACCTGATCCCCAAGCCCTTCCATGCCCAGGAAGTGCTGGCCAAGGTGACCTCTGCCTTCCGCCTCATTGCGATGCAGAACGAGATCAAGCGCCAGAACCGGGAGCTGACCAGCTTCCAGCAGCGCGTCCAGGCCGAGATGGGCCTGGCAGCGGCATTCCAGAAGGGCCTCCTGCCCAAGCTTCCGGGCATCGCCAACGGCCTCCGCTACACCCACCGCTACCTGCCTGCGGCAGGGATTGGCGGCGACATCTACGCCGTCGTGCCGCTGCCCGAGGGCTCCACGGCCCTGATGATCGCCGACGTGAGTGGCCACGGCGTGCCAGCCGCCCTCATCTCCGCCATGGTCAAGACCTCCTTCGAGAATCAGGTGCGCCTCGGCGGCGGCCCCCTGGCGTGGGCCCAGGGCATGAACGAGGACCTCTGCCGCGCCACCCTGGCCGAGCAGTTCGCCACGGCCTGGCTGGGCCGCCTGGACCCCGGCACCAACCGCCTCCACCATGTCGCTGCCGGCCACTGCGCCCCCCTTCGCCTGGCCGGCGGGACGCAGGGGGGCCTGCGCCGCTCTGAGGTGCTGCGGGGCCGGGGCTCCATGCTGGGCATCGATCCCCAGTTCACCTACACGCTCCAGGAGGCGGAGTTCCTCCCGGGCGATCGACTGGTGCTCTACACCGATGGCCTGGTGGAGGTGGAGCGCGAGGACCGCACCATGCTGGAGGAGGCGGGCCTGCGCCGCATCTGCGCCGAGCTGCCTGCCGAGACCGAGGCTGCCGCCGAAGCCGTCCTCACCCAGACCCTGGCCTTCAACCACCCCGCGCCCTTCGAAGACGACGTCACCCTCGTCGTGCTGGATCGGCTGGCCTAGGTCCTGGCTTTTCTCTACATTCCAGGGGCATGACGTCTGCGGTTTCGCTTTTGCTCTTGAACGGCTGGCCTAGGGCAGTGCCCCTCTGCGTGCTCTGCGTTCTCTGCGGTTAGATCGCTTTCCCAAAACACTCGGCCGGCCTAAAGCTCCGCCAGGGTCGCGGCGATGCCGGCTTCCAGGGTGGTGAAGGGGGCGGTGTAGCCGGCGGCTCGGAGGCCGCTGACGTCGGCCTGGGTGAAGCTCTGGTACTTGCCCACCAGCTCGGCGGGGAAGGGGATGTATTCGATGCGGCCCTGGCCCAGGTGGTGGACGAGGGTGCGGGCGATGTCGTTGAAGCTGCGGGCCAGGCCCGTGCCGGCGTTCACAATGCCCTTGGCCATGGCGCCGCTGCCGAAGTGGAGGTTGATGGCCACGATGTCACTGACGTGGATGAAGTCCCGCTCCTGGCCACCGTCCGGGTAGCCGTCGGTGCCCTCAAAGAGCCTGCAGACGCCCCCCTCCTGCAGCTGGCGCAGGAGCTGGTGCAGGACGGACATCATGCGGCCCTTGTGCTGCTCCCGGGGCCCGAAGACGTTGAAGTAGCGCAGGCCCATGACCGGGCTCTGGATGGCGGGCAGGAGGCTCCGCACATGCTGGTCGAAGGCCAGCTTGGAGTATCCATAGACGTTCAGGGGCCGCTCGTTGGCGGGCACGGGCACAAAAGACCGGCTGGCCCCGTAGGTGGCGGCGCTGCTGGCGTACACAAAGGGCGTCTTGCGGGCCAGGCACCAGTGCAGGAGGGCCCGGGAGTCCCCGTAGTTGTTGGCCATCATGTAGCGGCCATCGGCCTCCATGGTGTCGGAGCAGGCGCCGTTGTGGAACACGGCCTCGGGGCTCAGATCCAGGGTGCCGGCGTCCAGGCGGGCCCGGAACTCCTGCTTGTCCATGTAGTCGGCCAGGGTGAGGTCCGCCAGGTTCCGGGCCTTGTCGCCCCGGGTGAGGTTGTCCACCACCAGGATGTCGGTGTGCCCCCGGCGGTTCAGCTCCCGCACCAGGTTGCTGCCCACGAAGCCTGCGCCTCCCGTGACGATGAACATGTCCGATCCCCCCGACGCTTCAGGATAGCGTCTATCCGATGACCTCTTCGGGCTCCGGGGTGTCCCGGCGCCGCACCAGCCTCGGTCCCAGCTCGGCCACCAGCGTGGCCGAGAGGATGAGGACCCCGCCCAGCGCCTGGGTGGCACTCAGGTGCTCCCGGATGCCCGGCACCCAGCCGCTCACCGCCAGGCCCACGGTCCAGACCGGCTCCATGGAGAAGATGACGGCGCACTCTGTGGCTCCCACCCGGGACTGGAAGGTGCTCTGCACATAGAAGGCCAGGGTGGTGGCCAGCAGGCCCATGAAGACCAGGGCCACCCAGACGCCGCCCTGGGCCAGGGCTGGGCCAGCACCCTGGAAGCCGTAGGGAGCCGGCAGGGCCAGGGTGATGGCCAGGGAGATGACGCCGGTCACGGCCACCTGGGTGAAGGCCAGCACCCAGCCAGAGCTGCGGCGGGAGTAGTGGGCGGTCATGACGATGTGGAAGCCGCAGAGGAGGGCCGCTGCGAGTGTCTCCGAGTCCCCCCGGTTCCAGCCGCCCCAGGCGACGCCGGGCTCTCGCACCAGGAGAGTGAGGCCGGTGAGGGCCACCAGGGCACCGAGGGCATGGGAGGGCCGCAGGCGGTCTCCCGCCAGCAGGGCCACCATGGGGGTGAAGATCACGTAGAGGCCGGTGATGAAGCCGGACTTGGAGGTGGTGGTGAAGCGCAGGCCATCGGTCTGGAGCCAGAAGGTGGCCGTGAGGACCAAGCCCAGCAACAGACCGTCCAGGACCTCCTGGCGGCGGAGGGGGACCCGGAAGATCAGCAGCAGCAGGCCGAGGCAGGTGGTGCCGATGGCGAAGCGGAGGCTCAGGAGGGCCCCCACGGACAGCCCCGCCTGCAGGCAGTACTTGGTGGCAGGGAAGCCCCCGGCCCACACCAGGGCGATGGTCGCCAGGGCGAGGACGGCAACGAGGTGAGACCTGCGGGCTTCGGGCATCCTTCCAGGCTATCGCCGGAGGCACCTGGGGCCGAAGGGAATCCTGGCGCCAGCGCCTATTTCAGAAGGACCAGCACCCGCAGGGACAGCTCCGGCTGATCCGGGTCATCGCTCACCAGGGCCAGGACCTCGCTGTAGCGCCCGGTCTTCACGGAAGCCGGCAGCACCACGGTCAGCTCCTGGCTGGCGGCCTTCTGGTTGAGTCCCTCCACCCGCAGGCCGGGGAGGGAGCAGGAGGCGCTGGTGATCCGGAAGGGGCGGCCCTCCGCATGCTTCAGGGTGACCTTCTGGCGCAGCTCCTTGCCCGCCGTGTCCTGGAAGACCAGCTCCAGGGGGGTGCTGACGATGGCGGGCTTCAGGTCCCACTGGATGTTCAGGGGCAGCTGGGTGAGGCGGCCGTTGGTGAAGCGCACCGTGGCCTGCTCCACACCCCGGTAGCTGCCGGCCGGGACCTTGCGGCCCTCGAAGCCCACCTCCAGCACCACGTCCTTGCCCTCCTGGCGGGTGGTGAAGGTCAGGAAGGGGGCGCCCGGGGCCTTCACATCCACGATCTGCACCGGCTCGCCGTTGCCGCTGGCGTAGCGGACCATGCTCCGGGAGGTGGTGGAGCGGGGCACCTGGAAGAAGTACACGGAGTCCACGGAGGGCATGATCTCCTGCACCACCTCGGCCTCCAGGGTGAGGTGGATGGCCGGGGTCTTGGGGTCGTCGCAGAGCACCTCGATGGACTTGCGCACACCGCCCCGCATGCCCTTGGGGTCGAACTGGGCTTCGATGTCCGTGGACTCGCCCGGGGCCAGGGACCACTTGCCCAGCACGGTGTAGGTGCACCCGCAGCTGGGCCGCACCTGGGTGATGTTGAGGAAGGCGTTGCCGGTGTTGGTCACCCGGTACTTGGCAGCCATCTTCCGGTCCGGGGTGATCCGACCGAAGTCATGGTGGGTCTTGTCGAAGCGGATGGCGGGCGCCTGGGCCATGAGGGCGGCGGTGGCAAAGGCGAGGATCATTCGGCGAAACATGCGGACCTCACAGTGATGGCTGATTCTAGCCCCGGATCATGGGTTGCAGGGCATCCCAGACCTGAACAGGCTGGATGCCCTCCAGGCAGGGGTGGCCCGGGACGGTGCAGGCGGGCTTGAAGCAGGGGGCGCAGGGGAGGCCCTCCTCCCGGAGGCCCCGGCTGCAGGGGCCCCAGGGCGTCGACCCGCCGGGATCTGTGGCTCCGTAGAGCGCCAGGACCGGTGCCCCGCAGGCGGCGGCCAGGTGGCTGAGGCCGGAGTCGTTGCCCAGCACCGCCGCCGCTCCTCGTAGCCAGGCCGCGGCCTCCTTGAGGGTGGTCCGGCCACAGAGGTCGATGCCCTCGGCTCCGGCCACCGCTGCACAGGTGGCGGCCTCGTCCGGGGAGCCCAGCACGGCGACCTGGAACCCCTCCGTCCTGGCCCGCAGGAGGAGGGTGCGGTAGTGGGCGATGGGCCAGGCCTTGGAGGGCCAGGTGGAGCCGGGCATGAGACAGAGGTAGGGCGCTGCCGGCCGGTCCACGGTCACGCCGGGATCGAAGTCCGCAAAGGGCATGGGCGGCAGGTCCGGCCAGCGGCGCTGCAGCACAGCGTGGTAGCGCAGGAGAAAAGGCCCTTCGGCGTCCCAGAAGGGGCCGCTGTGGGTGTTGAAGGGTCCCGCCAGGCTCTCGTCCACCCCGATGCGCTCCGGGACCCGGGCCAGCCAGGCCGCCAGGGCGGGGCGCAGGGACTTGGGAAAGTGGATGCTGCGGGCGGCCCGGTGCTCCCGGAGGGTGCGGGCCATGGCCAGGGGGCTCGGCTTGCCCTGGTCCGCCAGGGCCGCGTCGCAGAACCAGGTGTTCTCCAGCAGGCTCACGGCGCCCTTCGGTCCCCAGACCACCAGGGGCCCGACACCGATCTGCCGGAGGAGGCGCAGCACCGGCAGCTGCATGGCGGCGTCGCCCACGAAGCGGGGCAGGCGGAGCCAGGTGGCCTGCTCGGGGATCACAGCCATGGGGCCACCGCCTCCCGGAAGCGGGCCGCCGCATCGTAGCCCCGGGTAAGGCCGAGCCCGAAGGCGTGGGCTTTTCGGCGCTGGTCCGCCCAGGCTTCGGGATCGGCCAGCAGGGGGGCGAGGCGGGCGGCAGCAGCCACCAGCAGGCTCTCGGGGATGCCCTTGCGGTCGTCGGGCTTGGGGATGAGGAAGCCGCCCTCGCCATCCCGCATGACAGTGCCGATGCCACCCACGGTGGGGGCCAGCACCGGCACGCCCCGCTCCAGGGCCTCAATGAGGGCGATGGGGAAGAAGCCCTCGTTGCGGCTGGTCATGGCGTAGAGGTCCAGGGCCGCGAAGGCGGGGCCGAGGTCGGCCTGGGGCCCCAGGCGCAGGGTGCGGTCCCGCAGGGGGGAGTTGGCCAGGCGGGCACCGAGGGCGGCGGTGGTCTCGGGCTGCTCCCGGCCGGCGAACAGCAGGCTCACGTCGCCCAGGGCCTCGGCGAAGCGGACCACCCCGGCGGGGTCCTTGCGGGCGTCGATCTGGCCCACGTAGCCCACCACGGTGCCGGCCTCGGGCAGGCCCAGCTGGCGCCGGGCGGCGCAGCGCTCCTCGGCGGTGACGGCCTGGGCCTCGGGGCGCGGGTAGAGGGGGTGGATGAGGGCACAGGGGGCGGGGCCCAGGTGCTCCCGCACGGCGGCGGTGAAGTCGTAGGTGCAGAGCCAGCGGTCCACCAGGCTGGCGATGCCCCGGTACTTGCGCAGGTGGCGCTCGTAGTGCTCGTGGAGGGTGACCGCAGTGGGCAGGCGGACCCCCAGGCGGGCCAGCCAGGGCAGGGCCCGCTGGACCCCCTTGTGGTTGCAGACCACCAGCAGGTCCGGGCGGGTCTGGCGGAGCCAGCGGAAGGCGCCCCAGGCCCCCGGGAGGTGCAGCACCTCGACCACGTTCGGGTTCCGCTCCCGCAGCTCCGGCTCGATGTCCCGCTTGCCGGGCTCCTTGCGGAAGAGCACGGTCACCTTGACCGGCTGATCGGCCAGGGCTGCCACCTGCTCGATGAGCACCCGCTCTCCGCCCCCGAAGGACAGCTTTCGGTGGGCAAACACAACATGCTTCACGGGACTCCTGGAATGGGTCCAGGATAGGATGACTGACCCCTGCCGTCACATCCCGGGCCAACTCTTCCACAGGTTGCCATGTCCCTTGCTTCGACCCAACGGATCCTGCTGGTGGAGGATGAGCCTGGCCTCAGGGAGGTGCTGACCCTGGCGCTGGAGGGTGCGGACTTCCTGTGCGAGGCCACCGCCGGTCTGGCGGAGGCGCAGCGGGCCTTGAAGGAGACCACCTTCGATGGGGTGCTGTCGGACCTCAAGCTCAAGGATGGCTCCGGCATCGAGCTGCTCACCTGGATGAAGGAGCAGGGCCTGACCACGCCGGTGGTGATCATGACGGCCTATGCCACCACCGAGACCACTGTGGAGGCCCTCAACCAGGGAGCGGTGGACTTCATCACCAAGCCTTTCCGCCACGAGGACCTCATCGCCACCCTCCAGGGCCTGCTGGCCGCAGCGGTGCCCGAGGCCCCGCCGCCCCAGGACCTGGGGGAGCTGGTGGGCGTGGGCGTCATGATGCGGAAGATCAATGCCCTCATCGGGAAGGTCTCCCGGGCCGACACCACCGTGCTGCTCACCGGGGAGAGCGGCACCGGCAAGGAGGTGGTGGCCCGCCTCATCCACCGCTACTCGGACCGGACTCGGGGCCCCTTTGTGGCCGTGAACTGCGGGGCCCTGCCCGAGGCCCTGCTGGAGAGCGAGCTCTTCGGCTACGAGAAGGGGGCCTTCACCGGGGCCAACACCATGAAGCGGGGCCTCTTCGAGGAGGCCGGCGGGGGCATCCTGTTCCTGGACGAGATCGGGGAGCTGCCCCTGTCCCTCCAGGTCAAGCTGCTCCGGGTGCTCCAGGAGCGCAAGGTCCGCCGGGTGGGGGCCACCGAGGAGCGGGCCGTGGACGTGCGCCTCATCGCTGCCACCAACCGGGACCTCCAGGCCCGCACCCTCTCCGGGGCCTTCCGGGAGGACCTCTTCTACCGGGTGAACATCCTCCAGATCGAGATGCCCCCTCTGCGGGACCGTCCCGAGGACCTGCCGGTGCTGGCGGAGCACTTCATCCGTCGGGCCTGCCGGAAGCTGGTCCGCCCCCCCATGCAGCTGCACCCGGAGGCCATGGCCCAGCTCCTGGGGCATCGGTTCCCTGGGAATGTGCGGGAGCTCGAGAACCTGATGGAGCGCTGTGTGGCCCTCAACCCGGGCGGTCCCATCACCCGGGATCTGCTGCCAGAGGGGGTGGGCCCCGCCCCGGAGCCGGACCCCGGCTCCCTGCCGGCGCCCCTGGCGATCCCCCCGGAGGGCTTCGACCTGGAGGCCTGGAGCCAGGCCCTCAAAGGCTACTTCCTGCGCCGGGCCCTGGACGAGGTGGGGGGCAACAAGACCAAGGCGGGCAAGCGCCTGGGCATGACGTTCCGTGCCTACCGCTACTGGCTGGCTGAGCTGGGGGGCGTGGAGGCCCTTCCGGAGCACTTCCCCTGGCCTTCTTCATTCCCCCCACCGGTCCTCGATGATGCTTCGGGAACCGATGGTCCGAAGGAGGCATGATGCCCATGAATGCTTGCTTTTTCGGCCATCCCTGGCACACTGAAACGCTCGGATGCGACCCAGCCGAGCCCTCCCACTGGACCCCACCCATGACGACCCCCGCCGCTCGCCGCAAGAACCGAGGCTTCTCCCTGCTGGAACTCCTGGTGGCCATGATGATCATCGCCGTTCTGGGGACCCTCGGGTTCTCCCAGTACCGGAAGCACTCGGCCCAGGCCCGCTACCTGAAGGCCCAGGATGACCTCAAGATCGTCGCCGAGGGCCTGGACCAGTACTACCTCAAGAACGGCTCCTACCCTGACTTCGGAAGCTTTGATGCGATGGTCGAGGCCAACTCGGTGCTCGTGAAGGGCAGCCTCATCCGGGTGGGCATGTCCTCCACGGATCCCTTCAACCAGCCCTACGAGGGCAAGTCCAACCGTGGCAACTACGAGCTCAAGTGCGCGGGAGATCCCAACAACCCGGAGGATGCGGGCCCCATTGTGCGGACCCCCAGCCAGGTGACCGGCTCCTCTCCGGTGAGCGGGGCCAAGCAGCCCGGTGCCGCTGGCGCCCCTGCCGACGGCGGGACCAAGAAGTGATCCACCTCCGCAAGCTGCCCCTGGAGGGGCTCCGCCTGAAGGGCACCACCGAGCGTCTGGCGCTCGAGGGTGACGTGTCCCTGCGGGACCTGGACTGGTCCGTGTTCGCCCTGGCGTCCAATGGGGATGTGTTCCTCGAGGTCAAGGGGCAGGGCGTCTGGCAGGGGACCTGCAGCCGGTGCCTGGCGCCCCTGGACCGCCCCCTCATGGTGGAGAGTCAGTTCCTCGGCAGCAAGGACCCGGATCTCGTGGGCCGCGGCTACCACACCCTGGGCAGCCAGGATCTGGACGTGGTCTTCCTGCCGGAAGACTCGCTGGACGAAGGCGAGCTGGTGCGGGAGCAGTTCGAGCTCCATGCCCCCATGCACCCCCTCTGCACCGAGGCCTGCAAGGGACTCTGTCCCAGCTGTGGCAAGAACTGGAACAAGGGCCCCTGCAGCTGCAGCCCGGATGCCATCCAGGCCCCCTCTGCCCTCAACCAGGCCCTCGCCAAGGCCCTGGCAGGAATCAAGCTGGACCCGGAATCCTGAACCCCTTAATCTGTAACATTGCGTTCATTACCTAGGAGCTTCCCATGCCTAATCCCAAGCGTCGTCATTCGAAGGCCCGCCGCGACCGTCGGCGCACCCATGACTCGCTCGAGGTCCTGAGCGCCAGCACCTGCCCCAACTGCCAGACGCCCAAGCTGCCTCACCGCGTGTGCCCCAGCTGCGGCTTCTATCGCGGCAAGCTGGCCGTCCGCGTCGCTGCGAACGCCTAGCAACCCATGACCACCGAGGGCGGAACGGTGGCTGGCCACCGCATCGCGCTGGATGTCATGGGCGGCGACAATGCCCCCCATGCCACCCTGCAAGGTGCCCGGGAGGCCCTTGCGGCCTGGCCGGGGCTCCACCTCATCCTGGTGGGCAATGAAGGGGTGATGCGGCCCGAGCTGGCGAAGCATGGGTTCACACCGGCGCTGATGGAGCGGGTCGAGATCGTCCACGCCTTCCACACGGTGGGCATGGAGGACAAGGCCACCTGCATCCTCAAGGAAAAGAAGGACAGCTCCATCCGGGTGGCCGCCCAGCTGGTCCGGGAGGGCCGCGCCCACGGCGTGGTCTCCATGGGTCACACCGGTGCCGCCATGGTGGCCTCCAGCCTGGTCATCGGGAAGCTGGAAGGCGTGGACCGACCCGCCCTGGCCAGCGTACTGCCCAACATGAAGGGCGGCCCCACCGTGCTCCTGGATGTGGGCGCCAATGTCGACTGCCGGGCCGTGCACATCGCCCAGTTTGCCGTGATGGGCTCCGTCTATGCCGAGGCTGTGCTGGGCCTGGCGCGGCCCCGCGTGGGCATCCTCAGCGTGGGCGAGGAAGACGGCAAGGGCACGGACGTCACCAAGGACGCCACCGCCATGCTCCGCCAGCTGGAGATCCGCTTCGAAGGCAACGCCGAGGGCCGGGACATCTGGAACGGCAACTTCGACGTGATCGCCTGCGACGGCTTCGTGGGCAACATCGTGCTCAAGTCCAGCGAAGCCCTGGCGGAGGGCATCATCAGCGGCCTGCGCGAGAGCTTCATGCAGAACGCCCTCACCAAGTTCGCTGGCCTCCTGGCCAAACCCGCCATGAAGAACTTCAAGAAGAAGCTGGACTACGCCGAGTACGGTGGCGCCCCGCTGCTGGGTGTGAAGGGTGTGAGCATCATCGGCCATGGCCGCAGCGATGCCAAAGCCGTCCGCAACGCCATCCGCGCCGCCCTGCGAGCCGCCGAGCACAACCTGCACGAGCGCATCCAAGAGCGCGTCGCCCTGCTCCTGCCCCAGGACTGACCCCGCGCATCCGTGGGTCATGAAAGGGCTTTTCACCGCCAAGGCGCCAAGAGCGCCAAGTAAAGATCTCTTTACCCGCCCTGCAGTCCTTGGCATCTTGGCGACTTGGCGGTGATATTTTTTCTGTACTGATTGTTAAACCAGGGGGATTTCCATGGGCAAGGTGGCTTGGCTGTTTCCGGGGCAGGGGTCCCAGGCGGTGGGCATGGGCGTGACCCTCGCTGAGGCTGAACCAGCCGCCCGGGCGGTGCTCCAGGAGGCCGATGCGGCCCTCGGCTTTGCCCTCTCTGCCCTCATGGCCGAGGGGCCGGAGGAGACTCTCAAGCTCACCGAGCACACCCAGCCCGCCATCCTCACCCACAGCATCATGGTGGTGCGGGCCCTGGGCGACCGCCTGCCGAGCCCTGACTTCGCCGCCGGGCACTCCCTGGGCGAGTACAGCGCCCTGGTGGCCCTGGGGGCCCTGAGCTTTCAGGACGCCGTGCGCACCGTGCGGGAGCGGGGCCGGGCCATGCAGGTGGCAGTCCCGGTTGGGGTCGGGGCCATGGCGGCGATCCTGGGGATGAGCCAGGCGGACGTGGCGGCCAGCTGCGACGAGGCCCAGGCGGCCACGGGCAAGGTGGTGGTGCCCGCCAACTTCAACGGCCCTGGCCAGATCGTCATTGCCGGCCACGCCGAGGCCGTGGACGCCGCCCTGGAGGCGGTCAAGGCCCGTGGGGGCCGAAAGACCATGAAGCTGCCCGTGAGCGCCCCCTTCCACTCGCCCCTCATGGGGCCGGCCCAGGCCCACATGGCCCCCATCCTGGCCGGCCTAGCCTTCCAGGCCCCCCGGTGCCCCCTGGTGAACAACGTGGACGCTGCGGCGGTCGCCGACCCCGAAGCCCTGCGGGACGGCCTGGTCCGCCAGATCCCGGGTGCCGTGCGCTGGCAGGCCACCCTGGACCTGCTGCTGGACCAGGGCGTGACGACCTTCATCGAGCTGGGACCCGGCAAGGTGCTGGCCGGACTGGTGAAGCGCCAGGCCAAGGAGCGGGGGCTGGAGGTCCAGGCCCTGAGCCTGGGGGCGCCCGAGGACTTGGCCCAGCTGGCCTGACCGACGGCTGGCAAGACGACCCAACCGTAATCTGTGATCGAAAACAACACCAGACAGGGGTAGGGTGGAAGAAACGCCACGACCCTGTTTTTCGTGTGCGGGGTGCTGGGCTAGGCGCAGCTGTCTGGCCAGTCCTCATCCACTCCCGACCTGGAGGTGCCCATGCGCAAGGATCTCGTCTTCGGAATGGCCGGATCAGGAGGAGACGGCATCGTCTCGGCCGGCGAATCCCTTCTTCAGGCCGCAGCGGCCGAGGGCTATCACGGCGTGATGACCAAGAGCTTCGGATCCCAGATCCGGGGCGGTGAGTCCTCCTGCCGGGTGCGCATCAGCACCACGCCCATCCTCAACCCCGGGGGCAACCTCGACGTGGCCGTGGCCCTGAACTGGGAGGACTTCCTCAAGTTCGGCGCAGAGCTGCCCGTGAGCGGCACCACCGTGGTGATCTACGAGGCCGCCACCAAGATCCTCGAGGCGGACATTCCCCTGGTGGGCGTGACCCCCCTGCAGGTCATCGCAGTGCCCATCGCCCAGATGGCCAAGGAGACTGCTGGCACCGAGCGCGCCAAGAACACCGTGGTGCTGGGCCTCATCGCTGGCTGGTTCGGCATCGGTGCCGTGGCGGTCATGAAGGGCATCCGAAAGAAGCTGGCCAAGAAGGGCGAGGAGCTGGTCGAGGCCAATCAGCGCGCCTTCGATGCGGGCCGTGCCTTCGCCATGGAGCACCCGCTCAAGACCAGCATGAATGTGGTTGCCTCGGACACCAAGGGCCAGGTGAAGCTCATCACCGACGGCAACGACATGTGCGCGGCGGCGGCGATCTTCGCCGGCTGCCAGTTCTTCGGCGGCTACCCCATCACCCCCTCCACCGAGATCATGCAGTTCTTCACCGACCACGTCTGGAAGTACGGCGGTGCGGTGCTCCAGGCCGAGGATGAGATCGCCGGCATCGGTGCCGCCGTGGGCGCCTCCTTCGCCGGCAAGAAGTCCATGACCGCCACCAGCGGCCCCGGCCTCTCCCTCAAGTCCGAGATGATGGGCCTGGCCAGCATCGCCGAGCTGCCCCTGGTGATCATCGACGTGCAGCGTGGTGGCCCCTCCACGGGCCTGCCCACCAAGACCGAGCAGTCCGACCTCTTTGCCGCGGCCTTCTCGGCCCACGGCGACGTGATCCGACCGGTCCTGGCCCCGACCTCCGTAGCCGACATCTTCCGCATCACCATCGAGGCCTTCAACATCGCCGAGTACTACCAGACGCCGGTGATCGTCCTCTCCGACCAGGAGATCGCCTCCCGCAAGGAGACACTGGATCCCATCGACACCACCCAGTTCAAGATCATCAACCGCCTGGTCCCGGCGGGCGCCGACCTGGTGGACTACAAGCGCTTCCAGCAGACCGAGAACCACATCAGCCCCATCAGCCACCCGGGCCTGCTCGGTGGCACCTACCTGGCTTCCGGCATCGAGCATGTCGAGTCCGGCGCGCCCACGAACAGCGGCGATGTCCACCAGCGCATGAACGAGAAGCGCACCCGCAAGTTCGATCCCCTCAAGGATCGCAAGGATCTGTTCGAGGTCACCGGCAACCCCGATGCGCCCATCGCCATCATCGCCTGGGGCAGCGTGGCGGGTGTCTGCCGCGAAGCCCTGGAGATGGCTCAGGCCGAGGGCATCAACGTGAAGCTGCTGGTGCCCTACCTGCTGTACCCCGTGGCTGAGAACGTCTACAACGACTTCTTCAAGTCGGTACAGAAGGGCATTGTCGTCGAGCAGACCCACCTGGCCCAGACCTTCAAGCTCCTTCGCATGCATGTTGACCTGCCCAAGGGCCTCAAGTCCCTGGCCCGCAGCGGCGCGAATCCCTTCCTGCCCGGCGACATCGTCGCGGCTCTCCATCAACTCCTCTCGGAGCTGCAGCGCAGCCACGAGGGCCAGCTTCAGCCCCAGGAGTGAGGTCAACCATGAGCGCAACCTGCGAATTCCAGGCAAAAGACTACAAGAGCAGCCTCAAGCCCATCTGGTGCCCTGGCTGCGGTGACTTCTCCGTGGTACAGGGCATCTACCGTGCCCTCGCCGCCATCGGCCGGCCGCCCCATGAGATCGCCTTCGTGTCCGGCATCGGCTGCTCCAGCCGCATCCCCGGCTACACCACGGCCTACGGCTTCAACAGCGTCCACGGCCGCTCCCTGCCCATCGCCCAGGGCATCAAGCTGGCCAACCCCGACCTGCTGGTGCTGGCTGCCGGCGGCGATGGTGACGGCTTCTCCATCGGCGGCGGGCACATCGCCCACCTCATTCGCCGCAACATGGACATCACCTACATCGTGATGGACAACCAGATCTACGGCCTCACCAAGGGTCAGCTGTCCCCCACCTCCCAGAAGGGCCGGGTCACCTGCACCTCCCGCTTCGGCAGCCTGGAAGAGCCCGTCAATCCCCTGCTCTACGTGCTGGCCTACGGCGCTGGCTTCGTGGCCCAGGCCTCGCCCACGGACCTCGTGGGCATGGCAGCGACCATCGAGGAAGCCATCCGGTACCCCGGGTTCGCCTTCGTCAACATCCAGTCCCCCTGCGTGACCTACGGCGAGGAAGCCCAGCAGATCAAGGGGCTCAAGGCCATCAGCGAGAACCTCGCAGCCATGGGCCACAACCCCGCTGACCGCCTCGCCGCCATGGACCTGGCCCAGCAGTATGGCCAGAAGATGCACCTGGGCGTGTTCTACCGCAACCCCGAGCCGGCGCCGACCTATGATGGCCTGGTGCGGGAGCGGCAGGCTGCGCTCTCCAAGAATGCCCCCCCCAAAGAGCAGATCCTGGACCTGTTCATCAAGAAGTGATCGAACCTTCGCTCACCGCACGACTGAAGGAAAGGCCCTGACATGGCTACCCGCGGCATTGATTTCCAGACCCTCTCCCTGATGGACGCCCTTGACCTGGCGATCCTCATCGAGGATGAGGCGCAGGAGCGCTACGAAGACTTTGCAGCCCAGATGGATCAGCACCGCACCCCCGCGGCAGCGCGCTTCTTCCGCCTCATGGCCTTTAACGAGTCCAAGCACGGCGAGGAGCTCTCCGCTCGCCGGGCCGAGCTCTTCGGTGAGGCGCCCCGCGCTGTCACCCGGGAGATGATCTACGACATCGAGGCTCCGGACTTCGACGAGGTCCGTGCCTTCATGACGCCCCGGCAGGCCATGGAGGCCGCCCTGGCCTCCGAAGTGAAGGCCCACAGCTTCTTCCTCGCCGCCATTCCCGTCCTCAAGGACGCTGGCGTGAAGGCCCTCTTCGAGGAGCTGCGCGACGAAGAGGTCTACCACCGGGAGCTGGTCACCGAAGAGCTGGCCAAGCTGCCCCCGGACAGCGCCGTCTCCGACGAAGACTTCGTCGACGAGCCCGCGCCCCAGTAGGGCTCAGCTCATCGCACAGAAAAATGGAACTGCTCACCGCCAAGGCGCCAAGAGCGCCAAGAACTGCATGGCCCCTTGGGCGGGGGCACCAGTCCCGTATCTACTGGGGGCACCCAGACTGACTGCACGGGTTGTATCCCGGGTGCGCCGGAAGCCGCCTGCGGCGGACCCGTGCGGGATACGCCGAGATCACTTGGCGTCCTTGGCGTCTTGGCGGTGGGCTTTTCATCCCAACCCGCACCGATACTCCGGCATGGGGTCTTCGTGGTAAACGCTTTTCTTCTTTTTCCCGACTGAACCCGGCAACGGTTTCAGTCTGCTGCCACCGGTCCCGTTGCCTTCCCCTGCCGCATCAGGAAGAGCAGGGGGAAGAGCAGGAAGCACATGACGCCCATGAACCAGAAGGTGTCGGAGAAGGCCATCATGGCGGCCTGCTTGGAGACGGTGCCGTAGGCGGCGCCCTGGGCCATGTGGGCGGCGTCCACGGGGGAGAGGCCACCCCGGCTCACGCCCAGCTGGGTAGCCCGGTCCACGAAGCCCTGGAAGGCTGGCGCACCCGGCGAGAGGTTGCCGATCAGGTTGGCCTGGTGGAACTGCGACCGGCGGGAGAGCAGCGTGGTCACGATGGCGATGCCCGTGCTGCCTCCGATGTTGCGCACCAGGTTCATGAGCCCTGCGGCATAGGCGGTCTTGTGCGGCGGGATGTGCTGGAAGGCGAGCACGTTGATGGGGATGAACAGGAAGGCGAAGCCCAGGCTCTGCACCACGCGGGACATCATGGCGGTCTTGAAGTCCACCTGGAGGTTGAAGCCCGACATCTGGATGAGGCCCAGCCCGCAGACCGTGAAGCCGATGCCAATGAGCCAGCGGGTGTCCACCTTCTTCAGCAGCATCGCCACGATGGGCATCATGAACATGACCGCCAGACCGCCTGGACTGAGCACCCAGCCGCTGAGCAGGGCCGTGTAGCCCAGCAGGGTCTGGAGGAAGATGGGCAGCAGGGCGAGGCTGCCGTAGAGCACGAAGCCGAGCACGAAGAGCATGAGGATCGAGACCGCAAAGGTGCGGTCCTTCATCAAGCGCAGGTCCACGATGGGGCGCTCCTTCCCCAGCTCGTAGATCACGGCGAAGATCAGCGCCACGACCGCCACGATGGCGAAGAAGACGATGAAGCCCGAGGAGAACCAGTCCTTGCGCTGCCCCTCGTCCAGGACGATCTCCAGAGAGGCCAAGCCCAGGGTGAGGACGCCGATGCCCAGGTAGTCGAACTTCCCGCCTTCCTTGAGCGATAGGCGGTGGAAGTTCGGGGGATCCTTCACCAGAGCGCTGGTGAGGGTGAAGGACAGCAGCCCCACCGGGATGTTGATGAGGAAGATCCAGTGCCAGCTGAAGTTGTCTGTGATCCAGCCCCCCAGCACCGGGCCGATGATGGGGGCCAGCACCACGCCCATGCCGTAGACGGCCATGGCGGCACCGCGCTTCTCGTGGGGGAAGGTCTCCACCAGGATGGCCTGGGAGATGGGCTGCAGCCCGCCGCCGCCCAGGCCCTGGAGGGTGCGGAAGAAGATCAGCCAGCCCAGGGAGGGGGCGATGCCGCAGAGGAAGGAGGCCACCGTGAACACGACCACGCAGGTCAGGTAGAACCGCTTGCGGCCCATCAAGCTGGCGAAATAACCACCCAGCGGCAGCACCACGGCATTGGCCACCAGGTACGAGGTGAGCACCCAGGTGGTCTCCTCCACCGTGGCCGACAGGTTGCCCGCAATGTGCGGCAGCGCCACGTTGGCCACGCTGGTGTCGAGCACCTCCATGAACGTCGCAATCATCACCGTGAGGGCGATGATCCAAGGGTTGATGGGCCGGGAGGCGTTCATGGCGATGGGCTCGGTCTACTTCAAAATCACTGTGGCTTCGACGTTCATGCCGGGGCGGAGGATGACTTTGCCGGCTTCGGCTTCGTCGATGCGGATCTTCACGGGTATGCGCTGGACCACTTTCACGAAGTTGCCCACGGCGTTCTCCGGGGGCAGCAGGCTCATGCGCGAGCCGGTGGAGCCAGCAATGGAGTCCACGTGGCCCTTGAGGGTGGCGCCGTTCATGTCCACCTTGACCTCGACCTCCTGGCCGGGGCGCATGCGGGCGATCTGGGTCTCCTTGAAGTTCGCCGTCACCCAGGTCTGGTGGAGCGGGATCAGCGTGAGCAGGCCCTGGCCGGGCTGGATGGTCTGGCCCAGCTCCACGAAGCGGCGTGTCACCACGCCCTCCACCGGCGCCAGCACCTTGGTGTAGCTCAGCTGCAGCTCCAGGCCGTCCTGGCTGGCGCGGGCGGCATCCACCTGGGCCAGGGCCGAGGCCAGGCGGGCCTCGCCAGCGGTAACCGCCACCTTTCGAATATCCGCTTCGCGGCGCAGGGAGGCCAGTCGCTGGGTGGCGGCGCGCCACTCCCCATCGGCCACATCGGCCTGGGTGCGATAGCCGTCGAACTGCTGGGCGGAGATCTCCTGGCGGGCGGCCAGGGGCTGCATGCGCTGGACGTCCATGCGGGCCTTGTCGAGGCTGGCCTTGCGGGAGTCGAGGTTGGCCTGGGCGGTCTCCAGGTCGGAGCCCTTGGCCTGCTGGAAGGAGACCTGGCTCCGCTCCAGCTCCGCGCGAGCGCCCTCCACCTGGGCCTTGGCCTGGGCCAGCGCCGCCTTGGCCTGGTCCAGGCGGGCCTGGACATCCCGGGGGTCGATGGCCACCAGGAGGTCCCCGGCCTTCACGGCCCGGTTGTCCTCGGCAAGGACCTTCTCGACGCTGCCGTAGATGCGGCTGGAGACCGGCACCAGGTGGCCGTCCACCTGGGCATCGTCAGTGCTCACGCGGTTCCGGTTGACGAACCACACGCCACCCAGCAGGAGCAGGGCGAGGGGGGTGCCGATCATCAGCATCCGCATGGCCTTGGAGGTGCTGGGGGGAGCGGAGTTTTCGGCGGTGGCAGGCTGGCTGGCGGGGTCTTGGCTCATGGACATCTCCATCGGCGGGCAGGGGCGGGAAGCGGGCGGGGCGTCAGCGGGTCGCGGCGGGCTGGTCTCGGAGCAGGAAGTGGGCCTCGAGCTGACCCGTGGCGTGGGCCAGGTCCGCCCGGGCCTGGTTCTGGCGGTAGAGGGCGCTGATCTGGCTGTCGGCAGCGCGGGCCAGCTCATCCTGGGCGTTGATGACCTCGATGTTGCTGCTGACGCCGGCCTCGAAGCGATGCCGGGCCTGGCCCAGGGCCTCGGTGGACAGGCTGGCGGACAGGTTGGCCACCTCCACCTCATGGCCGGCGGATTCCAGCTCCGCCAGGGCCACCTGGACCTCGTAGCCCACCAGGGCCTTCACCTCGCGGCGGCTCTCCTGGACACGGGCTTCCTGGGAGCGGGCTCGCGCCACCTGGGCGCTCACGAGGCCGCCGGTGAAGAGGGGCACCCGCAGGCCCAGGGACAGCTGGTAGGTGGTGGCCCAGGGCTGGGACTGGAGCCCCGTGCTGCCGTAGGTGCCGGTGGCCACCAGGGAGGGCAGGTGCAGGCTCTGGGCGGCTTCCCGCAGGCTGCCAGCAGCCTTCTCCCGGGCGTTCAGGGCCGCCAGCTCCGGCCGCTGGGTGAGACCGGCCTGGTAGGCCTCCTGGAAGGTGCCCACGGCCAGGGCCGGGGCAGCCAGGGTGTCCAGCAGCTGGATGGGGGTGCCGGGCTCCAGATCCAGGAGGCGCCCCAGGCCCGCCAGGGCCGTGAGGCGCTGGGTTTGGGCCTGGATCAGGCGCTGCCGCTCGGTCTGCAGCTGCAGCTGGGCCCGCAGGGTGTCCAGGCGGGTGCCCACGCCCTGCTTCTGCTGGTTCTCCGCCAGCAGGGCCAGGGCCTGGGCCAGCTCCACCCGGGACTCGCCGGCGATGACAGAGGCCTGGGCCCGCAGGGCGCGCAGGTACTGGCCCACCACCAGGGCGGCGATCTCTTCGCGCACGGCGCGGCCCTGGGCCCGGGCCGAGTCCTCCGCATGCTGCGAGGCGCGCCAGCGCTTCCACAGGGCCAGGTCGAAGAGTGGCACATGGGCCTCGACGGCAGTCTGGCCCCAGTTGAAGGGACCCACCACCTGGGGACCGTGGGGCGTGGGCACGCCGATGAAGGCGTCCAGGTTGTTCTTCGCCCGCTGTCGGTAGGCCTGGGCCGCCACCGTCGGCAGGAGGGCCGAGGCCGCCATGCGCCGATCGTCGCCGCTCTCGGCGAGGGCCAGCACGCTGAGGTGCACCCGGGGGTTCTGGTCCAGGGCGGCGCGCAGGGCCTGGGTCAGCGTCAGGGTGACGGCAGGCCTAGCCTCCGCTTGGGCGGGAGGGTTGGCGGCGCGGGCGGTGGGACCCCCCAGCACCAGCAGGGCAACCGCCAGGGCAGGAAGCACTCGGGAAGGAGAGGGGGACTGGCTCAGCATGGGAACTCGCAGTGGAAAAATCATCAGGAGGCGGTGGCGGGCAGGTCAGCGTTGGCCAGCATGCGCTGGAGGAGGGCCGTCAGCAGGGCCACCTCCTCCTGGCTGAAGCCGCGCAGGTGGGCGTTCAGCACCTTCACGGCCACCGGCGGCAGCTG
Source organism: uncultured Holophagaceae bacterium (assembly GCA_903840385.1). GTDB lineage: Bacteria > Acidobacteriota > Holophagae > Holophagales > Holophagaceae > Geothrix. Next base: position 17,488 of record CAIMFT010000203.1, on the reverse strand, counting down.
GGGGTGCAGGAGCCTGCCCGCCGGCGTCAGCTCCAGGTGGACCCGGCGGCGGTCGCTGGCGCTGCGCACCCGGCGGATGAGGCCCTTCTCCTCCAGGCGATCCAGCATGCGGGTCATGGAGCCGGTGTCGTAGCGGCTGTGGCGACACAGCTCGGCAGCAGTGGCGCCCCGGCCGTCGGCGATGCGCATGAGGATCACCCACTGGGCTCCGGTGATGCCCAGCTCCGTCATCTCGTCATCCAGGGCCGCCAGCAGGCGCCCTGATACCTCCGCCACCAGCCGGCCTAGGCTGGTCTCAGGGTTGTACGTGGCCAGGGTGTAGGGGCCCTGGCTGGCGGCGCGGGGGGACATGGGTTGGATCCTTGCCTAGGCAATTGCTGTCTAGGCAGTAAAGTAGAGAATCCGGGTGGTCCTGTCAATGGGGACCTCGGGCTATGATCGTGTTCTTCAGCGGCAGGGCGGTGTTGCTCCTCGCGCATCCCTGCCTGTCCATCGCCTGCGGGTGGTGGTGCCTCGCTGATCCGGTCCCTACCTTGGAGTACCCCATGCGTCGCTTCCTTGTTGCCCTGCTCCTTGCGCTCGTACCACTGACGGCCCAGCAGCCTGCACCTTCTGTGGCGGGCTACTGGGAGGGCGCCATCCAGATCCCAGGGGCGGAGATGAAGATCCAGGTGACCCTGGAGGGCGGCGCGGCCTGGAGCGGGCGCATCTCCATCCCGCCCCAGGGCGCCAAGGACCTGGCTCTGGCCGAGGTCAAGGTGGCGGGGGACACGGTGGCCTTCGCCATGCCCGGCATCCCCGGCAACCCCACCTTCAAAGGCGCCCTGGGCAAGGATGGGGCGATTCAGGGCATGTTCACCCAGGGCGGCCAGGTCTTCCCATTTCACCTCGTCCGAGGGACCGTCCCTGCCAAGGCCGAGGCACCCAAGGGCGACCCCCAGGACCGCGAGCTTGGTTTCCCCGGCTTCAATGCCTTCCCCCTCAAGGGCAGCGTGCGGGCCGGTGGCGCCCATCCCTTCTTCGCCGTGCTGGTGGCGGGCTCGGGCCCCACGGATCGGGACTGGTCCAATCCCCTGATTCCTGTGCCCAGCCATGGGGGCCGGGACTTTGCTGCCTGGCTGCAGGGCCAGGGCCTTGGCAGCCTGCGCTACGACAAGCGCTTCATCGGCGCCCGGGACCCCAAGCTGGACATCTCCCTGGACGCCCAGGTGGGGGACATCAAGGCCGCCCTGAAGGCCGCCCGGGCCCTGCCCGAGGCCAAGGGGAAGAAGCTGTTGCTGGTGGGCCACAGCGAGGGCTCTCTGCTGTCCCTGCTGGCGGCGGGGGATGCGGATGCCGCCCTGCTGCTGGCCATGCCCGGCATCAGCATGGGCAAGCTCATCGTGCTCCAGGTGAAGGGGCAACTGCAGGCGGCCTCAGCATCGGAGGCTGTTTCGAAGCCCAACCTCGCCTACCTGGACGCCGCCTTGAGCGCCATCCGCAAGGACCAGGAGCTCCCGCCCGCCGGAGAGGGTGTGGTGGCTGGCATCGCCAACCTGGCCAAGGGCCTGACCCGGCCCGAGAGCCGCGGCTTCATCCGGGCGACCATGGACCTGGACCCCTGGACCATGGCCCAGCGCCTGCCGGTGCCCTGCGCCGTGGTGTGGGGTGACCGCGACATCCAGACCTGGAAGCCAGAGGTGCTGCCTGCGGACTTCAAGGGCACGGTGCTGACCATTCCCAATGCGAACCACCTGCTCAAGCGGGAGACCCGCCCCCTGGCAGAGCTCTCTGGGCCCACGGCCGTCACCACCTACGGCGACAGCACCCCCCTGGCGGATCTTGCGCCCCTGGCGGCGTGGCTGAAGGCGCTGAAGTAGGGGCGCCCGGAAAAAGACTCCCGCCGGATACCTCACCTAGCGATGATGGAGCATCTGTCCCTGGAGGCTCCATGCGCCGCATCCTCACTGGCATCCTCGCCGTCTGCCTGGCCACTGGACTTGCGGGGGCAGAGGTTCCGACTCCCAGCCAGTTCCTGAAGCTGCCCATCGGCGCGGACCGCACCCTGGCGGACTACGGCCAGATCACGGCCTACTTCCGGGCGCTGGCGGCGGCCAGCCCCCGGGTGCAGATCGAGGACCTGGGCCGCTCCACCAGTGGTCAGCCGCTCATCATGGCGGTCATCTCCAGTGAGGCGAACCTCAAGAACAAGACCCGCCACAAGGAGATCGCCCGGAAGCTGGCGGATCCCCGCGGACTGAGCGCCGCCCAGGTGGAGGCGCTGGCGAAAGAGGGCCGGGCCATCGTGCTGGTGACCTGTGCCATCCACGCCTCCGAGATCGGCGCCACCCAGATGGCCATGGAGTGGGCCCACGCCCTGGCCACGGCCCAGGACGCCGAGACCCTGCGCCGCCTGGACAGCGTCATCCTGCTGCTCATGCCCAGCATCAACCCGGACGGCCAGGTGATGGAGACCGAGTACTACCGGAAGCAGCTGGGCACCAAGTACGAAGGCGGCCGTCTGCCCTGGCTCTACCACCCCTACGTGGGCCACGACAACAACCGCGACTGGTACATGCTCACGCAGAAAGAGACCGTCGCCATCAACCGCATGGCCTACCACGAGTGGTTCCCCCAGGTGTGGCTGGACGAGCACCAGATGGGCGCCACCGGGCCGCGCATGTTCGTGCCGCCCTACGCCAACCCTGTGGCCAAGGAGGTGCATCCCCTGGTGTGGCGCACAGTCGATCTCCTGGGCAGCACCATGAGCCTGCGCCTGGAGCAGGCAGGCAAGGTCGGGGTGGCCTACGGCACCATGTTTGATGCCTACTGGCCCGGCGGCACCAAGAACACCGGCTGGTGGAAGAACGTGGTGGGCCTGCTCACGGAGGTCGCCTCCGCCCGCCTCGCCAGCCCCGCCGACATCGATCCCTCGGAGCTGGCCGCCAGCAGCAAGGGCCTGGTGGAGTACAAGGCCCAGGTGAACTTCCCCAGCCCATGGCCCGGTGGCACCTGGCGCCTGCGCGACATCATGGACTACGAGCGCATCGCCTCGGACGCTCTGCTGGAGTCCTGCGCGAACCTGCGGGCTGACCTGCTGCGCAACCGTGCCCGCATGGCCCAGGCCAGCATCCAGGCCGGCGACCCAGCCCTATTCCATCGCCTGCCTGCCGACCAGCGCGACCCTGTGGCCGCAGCCCGCCTGGCGCACCTGATGGCAGAGAATGGCGCCGAAGTCCGACGGGCGAAGAACGGCGACTACCTGCTGCCCACCGCCCAGCCCCTGGGTCGGTTCGTGAAGGAGATGTTCGAGCCCCAGCGCTACCCCGAGACCCGCCCCGCCGCGGGGGTGGCGCCCATGGCCCCCTACGATGTGGCGGCCTGGACCCTGCCCATGATGATGGGCGTGAAGGTGGAGCAGGTGCGCCTCAGTGAAGACGAGCAGCGGGCCACGCAGCTCCTGGGCGCCACGGACTGGCCCAAGGGTGGACTGCTCGGCCGCGGCAGCGTGGCGGTCCTGGACCGCCGCAGCACCGCCACCGCTGGCCTCCTCAACGAGGTCCTGAAGGGCGGCGCCGCCACCGTGGCGCTCGAGGCCTTCGAGGCAGAGGGCCGGCGCTTCGAGGCGGGCTCCGTCTTGGTAAAAACTTCCCCGGCCCTGGGGCGCAGCGCCGAGGCCCGTCACCTGGCGCTGCCGACCCTGGCGGCGCTGCCCAAGGTCAAGCAGGCCTCCCTCAAGGCGCCCCGGGTGGGCCTGTTGAAGCCCTGGGCCGTGTCCATGGACGAGGGCTGGACCCGCTGGACGCTGGAGCAGTACGGCTTCGCACCCCGCAGCCTGGAGCCCAAGGATGTGAAGGCCGGCAAGCTGCGGGAGGCCCTGGATGTGATCGTCCTGCCGGATGTGGCGAAGGGCGCCCTGCTGGACGGCCGCGGCCGCTCCGAGAGCGAAGGCGTGCGGCGCTTCGTGGAGGAGATCCCGGCGGAGTACAGCGGGGGCCTGGGCAAGGACGGCATGAAGGCCCTGCGGGACTTCGTGGAGGCGGGCGGCACGGTGGTGGCCCTCAGTGCCAGCTCCGAGCTGCTCATGGACGAGTGGGCCCTGCCTGTGCGCAACACCCTCACCGGGGGCCGTGGCGATGAGTTCTCCTGCCCCGGTTCGCTGCTGCACATGCAGATCCAGACCACCCACCCCGTGGGCTACGGCATGGCCGCGGCATCCTTCGGCTTCATGGACGGTCGCCTGGCCTTCCAGACCTCGCCCGCCTCGCCCCAGAACCGCCGGGCCGTCATCGCTTCCTACCCTGACGATGCCCGGGACATCCTGGCCAGCGGCTGGATCAAGGGCGCCGAGAAGCTGGAGCGCAAGTCCGCCGCCGTGGCGCTGGAGCTGGGCAAGGGCCGGGTGGTGCTCTTCGGCTTCCGCGTGCAGCACCGCGCCCAGACCGAGGACACCTTCAAGCTGCTCTTCAACGCCCTCCACTGGAGCGCCATGGGGGAGTAGGACCCCAAAAATCTCGTCGTGAGCGGCTGAAACTGAGGGCCGGCGGGGCGCTCAGAAAAGAATTTTTTTGACGGGGATCAATGGGATGGACGAGGATAACTGCCTCCCAAGTTGAGCATGGGCTTCCATCCAGGGGTGCCCCCGTCGCGCCCCCCAAAAGGCGCGGCAGGGGCGCCCCTGGATGACTTCCGGCAAAGCCGGAAGCCGCCTGCGGCGGGCCCACGCGGGGGGGGCCAGGTCGAATCTCCCAACCTCTGCCAGAAGTGCCTTGCATCCCTGTCCATCCCTCTTATCCCCGTCAAAATTTCTTTCTGTTTTTATCTGCGCCATCTGCGTCATCTGCGGTTGCGCCTTGTTCTTTGGTGCTCGTCGTTCCCCAACCCGCCCTTGGTATGCTGTTCGTTCATCCCATTGGAGGTCCCATGTTCCGTCTTGATGGCAGGGTTGCGCTGGTCACGGGGGCCAGTCAGGGCATTGGCGAGGCCATTGCCAAGCAGCTGGCGGCGCAGGGCGCCACGGTGGTGTGTGCGGCGCGGACCCTGGGCAAGCTGCAGGAGGTGGCCGATGCCATCACCGCTGCGGGCGGCAAGGCCGATGTGATTGCGGCGGACCTCTCGGACACGGCCTCGGTGAAGGCGGCGGTGGCCGCCACCGTGGAACGCCACGGCGCCATCCACATCCTGGTCAACAACGCTGGCATCACCCGGGACAAGCTCCTCATCCAGATGAAGGAGGAGGACTGGGACGCCGTGCTTGATACCAACCTCAAGGGCGCCTGGACCGCCATCCAGGCCGCCACGAAGCCCATGATGAAGCAGCGCTACGGCCGCATCATCAACATCGCCTCCGTGGTGGGGCAGATGGGCAATGCGGGCCAGTCCAACTACGTGGCCGCCAAGGCCGGCCTCATCGGCCTCACCAAGTCCGTGGCCCGGGAACTGGCCAGCCGCAATGTCACCGCCAATGCCGTCACCCCGGGCTACATCGAGACGGCCATGACCGCTGGCCTGTCCGAGGATGTGAAGGCGGAGTTCACCAAGCAGATCCCCCTGGGCCGCATGGGCACCCCCGCCGACATCGCCGGGGCGGTGGCCTTCCTGGCCAGCGACGAAGCGGGCTACGTGACGGGCCAGGTGCTGAGCGTCAACGGCGGGATGCTGATGCCCTAGCAGGGCCTCAGCGCAAGGCAGCCTTCAGCTCGCTCTGGAGCTCGGGGGCGTGGACGCGGGCCTCGGCGAGGGCGCGGGTGAAGAGGCTCCGGGCCTCGTCGCTGCGACCTTCGCTGCGGGCCAGCCAGGCTTGGGCGCGCAGGGTGTAGGGCGTGTCCTCGGCAGACAGGGTGCGGCTCCGCTCCAGGAGGGTGGCCGCCATGCCCCGGCGGCCCTCCCGGGCCAGGCACTCGGCTTCGCCAGCCAGGCAGTGGGCTTCCATCACCGCATCTTCCAGCTCCTGATGAATGGGCAGGGACTGGCGGTAGAAGCCCCGGGCCTCGGCGTAGCGGCCGGCGGCGCGGTGGACCTCACCCAGGTTGTACAAGGCCAGCGCCTCCATGGGGCGCAGGCGGGTCTTGCGGGCCAGCTCCAGGAACTGGCCGAAGAGGGCCTCGGCCCGGGTGTAGTCCTCCTTGGCCTGCTGTACAGAGGCCAGGCCCATGAGGGTGTAGACCATGCCGTTCTCGTCCCCCATGGCCTCCCGCAGGGCCTGGGCCTTGAGGAAGAAGCCCTCAGCGCGGTCGAGGCCGCCCTCCTGGGCCAGGGCCAGATCCCCCAGGTTGTTGGTGATGAAGGACTCGCCCCACTTGTCGCCGTAGGCCTGGACGGTCTTGAGGGCATCCAGGTAGCGGGCTTCTGCACCCTTCAGGTTGCCGCGCTCCCGCTCCAGCACGGCCAGATTGTTCAGCGCTCGGGTCGCACTGTGGCGGTCTCCCACGGTCTGGTAGATGAGCAGGGCCTGCTGGTACTCGGCCTCGGCTTCCGCGGGCTTGTGCTGGCGCTGGAGGTTCACGCCCATGGTGGCGTGCACCCCCGCTTCAAAGGCGGACTCTCCCAGGGCCTTGGCCAACTCCAGGGCCTCCCGGCCCGCCTTCTCCGAGGCCTGCCACTGGCCCCGGTCGCCGTGGCGCACAGAGAGGTGGTGCAGGGCCTTCATCTCGATGATGCGGTTGCCCTGGGCCCGGGCCGCCCAGCGGGCCCAGTGATAGACGGGCTCCGGTGGTGCATCGGCCAGGCGGCTGAGGCAGCGGGCATAGCCCAGCACGGCCGGAGCATAGTCTGGGGCCGCCAAGGCCGCCGCCAGGAAGGATGGGGCCGCCTCCTTGAAGTTGCCGCGATCCATCAGCTCCGAGCCCCGGGTGTAGGCGTCCAGCACGGAGGCCGGCACGTCAGGCAAGACCGTGCGGGAGGAACCGAAGGGGTTCATGGCCTTCAGCAGGGTGTTGCAGGCCTGCCGGGCCAGGGGCAGGGAGATGGCGGTCTGGTCCCCGGCCTGCTTCACCTCACCCGCATGGCGGACCCTGCCAGAGCCATCGATCAGGTCGAAGACGAAGGCGAGGACACCCTGGCCCTGCTGGACCAGCCTGCCTCGCAGCAGCAGCTGGGTGCCAAGGGCGGCCGCGAGACGGCCCTGGTCGGCGGCGGACAGGGGGCCGTCCGTGCCCAGCCGCAGGGCCTTCCGGGTGCGGGCCAGGAGGTCCTGATCCAGCACCGCCAGCCGGGCGTGGTCGCGGAGGCCGGACTCCATCATCTCCGGGAGGATGAGGCGAGCGACTGTGTCCAGGCGCGGGTCCCCAGTCTCGTTGGTGAAGGGCAGCACCGCCAGGCGGGCCGGCCCCTGCCGGGTGAGATCCGCAATGATGCCCCGGCCCAGGAACAGGTTCACGCCCCCGGCCAGCAGGAGGGCGCCGGCCACGGCGAGGGCCGTCCACTTCAGGACCGTGCGGGGCCGGGCCAGCCGCTCCAGGGTCTCGGCCACCTTCGCAGCGGTGGGGCGCTTGAAGGGGTGGCTCTCCAGCATGGCCTTGAGGAGGTCGGCGGTGCCGGAGGGCAGGCCCTTCACCTTCAGCTCCCGGCGGGTGCCGTGGACGATGGCCTTCATGCGGTTGCGCCCCTCGCCAGGGAAGGGGTGCTCGCCCGCCAGCAGCTCCCAGGCCAGGATGCCCAGAGAGAAGATGTCGCTGGAGGGGCCCACGGCCTGGCCCTGGATCTGCTCCGGAGAGGCGTAGCTGGGGCTGCCCATGAACATGCCGTGCTGGGTGAGCTGGCTGGGGGAGTTGGGCCCTGAACCCAGGCGCCGGTGGGGTCCGGAGCTGTCTGGGGTCCACACCCCGACGGGCATCTGGCTCGTGTCCTCGAACTCCCCCTGGGGATCGGCCAGGAGGGAGAGGTTGGGTACCGGTGGCGGGGTGAGCTGGCGACCCAATGGGGTGTTGGGCGTGAGGAGGCGCATCAGGCCGAAGTCCACCACCTTCACCCGGGGCGGGTCATTGGGCTGGAGCTCGTGGACCATGACATTCCGGGGCTTCAGGTCCCGGTGGACGATGCCCTTGGCGTGGGCGGCCTCCAGGGCCTGTGCCACAGACTGGAGCACCACCAGCTTTTCCTTGAGGGAGAGGTCCTGCGCCACCTGGTCAAGGGTGCTGCCCTCCACCAGCTCCATGGCGATGAAGATCCCGAGTGGGTCGCTGACCAGGTCATGCACCTGGCAGACGTTGGGATGGTTCAGCTGGGCCAGGGCCAGGGCCTCACGGCGAAAGCGCTCGGGGGCTCCGACATCCTGTTCGCTGCTCGTGCGCAGCCGCTTGAGGGCCACACTCCGCTCCAGCACGGGATCCCAGGCCCGGTAGACCTCGCCCATGCCCCCATGGCCCAGGTGACCTTCGATCCGGAACCGACCCACTGGCGTCAGGGCCGGCAGGACCTCACCCCCAGGCTGATCGGAGGGGCCGGGCTGGAGGGACTCGGTCATTCGGCACCTGGGTTTTGCGAAATTTTACCACGGGCCGCGGGCCTGGTCCCTGTTCTGAATTTCGGCTTGGCGTCCTGCTCAATCGGGCTCAGCGGGCGACAGGGGGGCGCAGGGCTTCGAGCTCCCGACACACCTCTGGTTGGTCCCGCCGAGCAGCCTCCAGGGCCTCCCCCAGCAGCTTGGCAGCGGCGACCTCCTGGCCTGCGCCAAGGGCCTGGCGCCAGCGGGCGCGGAGGAGGAAGGGGTCCGAAGCCTTGGTCTTCGCAGCGGCATCCTGCAGGAGCCGGGCGGCCTCGGCCGGGCTGGGTGAGCGCCGCTGGAGGGCGCACTCTGCCAGGCCCGCCAAGCAGTCGGCCACCTCGGAGTCGCTGCCCTCCAGGGTGCCAAAGCGCTGCCGAGCGGCCTGGTAGCGAGCGGCGGCCTCGTCGATGTGGCCGCGCTGCCGGGCGAGGCCGCCCAGGTAGAACCACGCCAGGGCTGCGGTGGGTGGCGCCTGGGCCTCCTCTGCCAGCCCGCGGGCCGTCTGGAAGGCCGACTCCGCCGCCTCAAAGGCCCCCTGGCACTGGTGCAGCACACCCAGGTTGAGCTGGCAGGTGGCGCGCTCGGTGCGGTTGCCCACCTGCTGGTAGAGGGCGTCCGCCTTGGTGAGGTGCTCCAGGGCTTCCGGGAAGCGCCCGGCACTGAGGGTGAGGTCTCCCAGGTTGGTGCGGGCCAGGGCTTCGCCGTAGCGGTTCTCCTGGGCCTGGTGCAGGGCCAGGGCCTCCCGGTACTGGGCCTCTGCCTCCGGGAAGGCGCCTCGGTTGCGGGCCAGGATGGCGAGGTTGTTGATGGAGTTGGCGAGGCCCTGGGGATCAGGCAGGCGCCGCTGCACCTCGGCCGCCTGCCGGTAGCAGGCTTCGGCTTCGGCGGGCTTGCCCTGGTCCTGGAGCACCAGGCCCAGGTTGTTGAGGATGGCCACCCGCTGCGCTTCGAAGCCGGCCTTCTCCGCCAGGGCCACGCCCTCGCGGCCTGCGGCCACGGCCAGGTCCAGGTGGCGCTGCTCGCGCTCCCGCAGGGCCAGGGCCTTGAGGGCGATGACCTCCCGGTACCGGTCCTTGACCAGGCGGGCGGTGTTCACCGCCCACCGCAGGGCCACATCCGTGGCGGGGTCTCCGGTGCGGAACAGGCAGGAGGCGTAGCCCACCACCGGGCCCGCGGCCTGGGGGTTTTGGAAAGCTGCGGTGCGCATGAGGGGCAGGGCCTCTTTGTAGGCGCCCTTGCCCATGAGCTCCAGGGCCTGGCCATAGGCCACCAGCGCGTCACCGCTCAGGCCGGCCTCCGGAGGTGAGGTCTGGAGGTCGGTGGCACCCACCTTCTTCCGCACCCCCTCCACGAGGGCGCCGGGGAGTGCCTGCAGGGCCACGGTGGGTGGGCCGGCCGGGCTGAGGAGACCCTGCACCTGCACCCGGCCGGAGGGCTCCTCCAGCACATAGTTCAGGCTGAGTCCCGGCCCCTGGCGCACATCGCCATGCAGCAAGAAGCCCACCTTGAGGTAGGTGGCCAGGCGCTTGCGGGCGGCAGGATCCAGGGGCTGGCTCAGGTCCAGGCTCAGCTTGCGGGCAGCCCGGGCCAGGGTCTCCTGCTCGACCACCTGGAGGTGAGCCGAGCCGGCCAGGCGGGAGCCGATGTCCTCGGGCAGGGCGCGCTGGATGAGGCCTGTGAAGCGGCTGTCGCCGGTGGCGTTGATGAAGGGAAGGATGGCGAGGCGGTGGGGGGTGTGGTTGAGCAGGCCTGGCAGGAGGCCGCCCACAGCCACGGCCAGGACGGCCACCGTCAGGAGGGCGGCGGTCCACCAGAGCGCACGGCGAGGCCGGAGCAGGTGCTGGAAGGTCTCAGCCACCTTGGCAGCGGTGGGTCGTTTGAAGGGGTGGTTCTCCAGCATGCCCTTGAGAAGTTCCTCGGTGCCTGCAGGCAGCCCCTTGGCCTTGAACTTCCGGCGGGTGCCATGGACGATGGCCTTCATGCGGGACCGGCCCTCGCCGGCAAAGGGGTGCTGGCCCGTGAGGAGCTCCCAGGCCAGGATGCCCAGTGAGAACACATCGCTGGCGGGGCCCACGGACTGGCCCTGGATCTGCTCCGGGGAGGCATAGCCGGGGCTGCCCATGAAGGTGCCGTTCTGGGTGAGCTGGCTGGAGGAGTCGGTGCCTGAGCCAGCTCCCCGCTGGTCCCCGGAATAGTCTGAGGACCCGCTGACCACGCGCAGCTGGCTGGTCTCCTCGAAGTCCTCCGGGTGGTCGCTCAGGGCGCTGCGGCCGGGAGCCTGGGGGGGCTGAGCCCCCGCCGGGCTGCTCTGGGTGAGGAGGCGCATCAGGCCGAAGTCCACCACCTTCACGCGGGGCGGAGCTCCGGGCTGGCGCTCGTTGACCATCACGTTCCTGGGCTTCAGGTCCCGATGGACGATGCCCTTGGCGTGGGTGGCCTCCAGGGCCTGCGCCACGTACTGGAGCACTTGGAGCTTCTCCCGGGGGGTGAGGACGGGCCCAGCCTGGTCCAGGGTGCTGCCCTCCACCAGCTCCATGGCGATGAAGGTGCCCAGGGGATCGTCCACCAAGTCGTGCACCTGGCAGACATTGGGATGGTTCAGCTGGGCCAGGGCCAGGGCCTCGCGGCGGAAGCGCTCCGGGGCGCCCATGTCCCGGGCGGCCCCGATGCGCAGCCGCTTGAGGGCCACGCTGCGCTCCAGCACTGGGTCCCAGGCTCGGTACACCTCACCCATGCCGCCGTGGCCCAGGTGCCCCTCAATGCGGAAGCGCCCCACCGGCGTGAGCGGCTCCAGGAGCGGTTCCTCTGGCGAGGTTGTGGGTTCTGACATTAGCGGGTTGGGCATCTAGCACCAGAATATTTTTTTTACCATAGCACGCCCGCAGGCCGAGGCTCCGGAGCGCCTGCAGCTGCCGAGCCTCTGGAGCCCACTCCGGGCCTGGTCCTAGCTCTTGTTGCGGGCGAGCACGTCGAACACGGTCTGCTCGAGGGCACGCAGGGTGTAGGGCTTCTGCAGGAAGGCATCCAGGCCCCGGCCGCTGAAGGACTGAATGGACTCCTGCTCGTTGTAGCCGCTGCTGAGGATCACCGGCAGGTTCGGGCGGAGGCTCCGCATGATCTGAAAGGCCTCTCTGCCATCCATGTGGGGCATGGTGAGGTCCATCAGGACCAGATCCACCTGTGGGTCCCCGCGCTGCACCACCGCCACGGCCTCCCGCCCATCGCAGGCGGCGATCACCGTCAGCCCCAGCGACTCCAGGACCGCCGTGGCGGCCTCGCGAATCATCTCCTCATCGTCCACCAGCAGCACCGTTGCCCGGCTGGCCCGGGCGGAGCTGTTCGACACCAGCGCCGCCTCCTCGTACTCCGCCTCGGTGGTGGGAAACAGCAGCTTGAAGGTGGTTCCGCGGCCTGGTTCGCTGTCGATGTACATGCCGTCGCGGTGCCCCTTGAGGATGCCCATGGTGGCCGAGAGTCCCAGGCCCCGCCCGGTCACTTTGGTGGTGAAGAAGGGCTCAAAGATGCGGTCCTTCACACTGCTGGTCATGCCGCACCCGGTGTCGCTCACCTCGAGGGTGACGTAGGAGCCGGGCAGGAGGTCCTGGCCCTGGAAGACCTGATCCAGATAGGCGCGGTCCAGGTGGAGGCTCCTGGTGGTCAGCCGGATGATGCCCTCCTGATCGCCGATGGCGTCGGCGGCGTTGGTCACGAGGTTCATGATCACCTGCTGGATCTGCGCCGCATCGGCTTCCACATGGGGGAGGCCCTTGGCCAGGTCAAAGCGCAGGGCGATCTTCTTGGAGATGGAGACCTCCAGCAGGTGGGTCACCTCCCGAGCCACCAGGTTGAGATCGTGGGACCGCACCACGAAGCGCCCCTTGCCGGAGTACGCCAGCATCTGGCGGGTGAGGTCTGCGGCCCGGTGGATGATGCGCTCCAGGCGCTCCAGGTGGGGCAGGGCGGGGGACTCCGGAGCCAGCTTGGTCTGGGCGACATTCATCTGGCCGAGCATCGCCGTGAGCAGGTTGTTGAAGTCGTGCGCAATGCCGCCCGCCAGCACACCGAGGCTCTCCAGCTTCTGGGCGTGCTGCATCTGGCGCTCCAGGAGCAGTCGCTCCCCTTCACTGCTGCGGCGCTCCAGCTCCGTCGCCGCCCGGGTGGAAAAGATCCGGAGCAGGGAGCCGGCCTCCGCCGGGGCGGGGAGGGGGCTCCGGTGGATCACCACCAGGATGCCCGTCACCCGGTTCTGGGAGTCCAGGAGGGGGGCGCCGATGTAGGCGTCGGCCTGCACCTCCTTGAGCAGTCCGAAGTCCGGATAGCGCTGCTGGGCGTTCGTGGGAACAATGCAGAGCTCGCCCGCCAGGGCCTGCTCGCAGGGCGAGCCGGTGACGGGGTAGTCGAGCTTATGGCCGGGGGCGCCGTCCAGGGAGACGGCCAGGGTGCGGATGCGCTTCACGCCGTCCACCGTGACGGTCTCGCCAATGAAGGCACCGTCCGCGCCGATGGCCTGGGCCAGGTGCAGCACCAGATCCTGGAAGAAAGACTCGCCGTAGGAACCCGAGACACCGCTGGCCACGTCGAGGATCTGGGCCTCCATGCGGCGCCGCTCGGAGAGCTCTCGCTCCAGGCCGACGTTCAGGGCCCGGATCTCGGCCGTGGCGGCGTCCACCTGGCGCCGGAAGGCCAGGGCCGCAAGGATCGCCAAGGCGAGGGCGGCCAGGACCCCCAACCCCATGGGAACCAGCCAGCTCGGCAGGCCTGGCTTCATCTGGGGCGCCAGCCATCGGTTGAGGGTCTGACGATAGCTGGAATCACCGTCCCGCTTGCCTTCGGCGAGGTAGGTGTCCAGGGCCTTCAGCAGATCGGCGTTGTGCCCCTTGGTGGTGGCGAAGAAGGTGTCGAAGGGGCTGAAGACGACCGGGGTCCGCTCTACCCGGAAGCGTGACTCCTGCGAATAGCCGAAGACATTGGTGACCACCCCCCCATCCACCTGCCCGCTCTCGGCGGCCCGCAGGACGTCCTCGAAGCTGCCGTATTCCACGTAGGTGACCTTGATGTTGAAGCGGGCGCAGAGGTCGCGGAAGTGGTCGCCGTTCACATCCCCGCGCATGAGGCCGATGCGGCGGTCCAGCACGTCCAGCACGGTCTGGATCTTGGCACTGGGATGGGCGTAGAGGATGCTCCAGACCGTAAAGGAGGACTCTTTTCCATAGTCCAGGTAGAGGCTGCGGGCGGGGGTCAGGGCGACGCTGGTGTGGAGGTCGGCTTGCCCAGCCCGGAGGCGGTCGAGGCCCTCCTGGAAGGTGCCTGGCACGAAGCGCAGGTCCCAGCCCTCCCGAGCGGCCACTTCGCGGAGCATGTCCGCATAGAAGCCCTGGGCTGTCCCATCTGCGCCCATGGACAGGGCTGGGGCATGGGGGAACACAGCAACGGTCACCGCTCGGCGGGGTGCGGCCAGAAGCTGGGGCATGCCCAGAACGACCGTCGCGAAAACCGCCAATAGCTGCTTCATTCTGGATGGTAGAAAAGTGATTTTACCCATATCCCTGCCTAGTCCTCTATCGACTCAGGGTGGGTCCAGGCTGAGATCTGGTCAGTCCAGGGTGGCCTTCCGCTCACAGTCCTGCCAGCGCAGGCGCAGGGTCGCCCCCAGCGGGAGGTCAGCAGAGCGGGTCGCTGGTCGGCCGTCGGCCCCCAGGGCGAGGACAAAGCCCCGCTGGAGGGGGCCGGTTGGGTCCAGGCCCTGGAGGCGCTGGCTGAGCACCGCCAGGCGCTGCTCCAGGCGCTGGAAGGTGCGCAGGGCTGCGGGGATGAGGCGGCGCTGGGCCTCGCCGACCCGCGGCAGGTCGGCCTCCCGGGCCACCCGACGCCCGGCGTGGAGGAGGCGCTGACGCAGCAGGGCCGCCCGGGCGGCGGCGGCATCCAGCCCCCGGACCGGGTGGGCCAGAGCCAGGCGCTGGGCCAGGGCGGCCAGGCGCCGGGCGGCGGGGGCGAGGGGCTCGGTGCGCAGCAGACCCTGGTCCACGTGGAGGTTGAGGGTGGTCTCCAGGCCCTGCAGGCGCCAGTGCATGCGGTCTGCGAGGGTCTCGGTCCGCCGACGCAGGTCGGCGGCCAGGGCCTGCCGGTCCGGGGTGGCCAGCTCCGCCGCCTGGCTGGGGGTGGCGGCGCGGCGGTCCGCCGCCAGGTCCACGAGGGTGGTGTCGATCTCGTGCCCCACCCCGGTGATCACCGGGAGGCGGCACTGGACCACGGCCTTCACCAGGGCCGGGTCGTTGAAGGCCCAGAGGTCCTCCAGGCTGCCGCCGCCCCGCACCAGCAGAATGGCATCGCAGCCCCAGTGGGGATCCTGGAGCTCCTCCAGGGCCAGCAGGGTCTCGGGGACGCAGCGCTCGCCCTGGGCGGCTGCAGTGGCCACCAGGATGTGGATGCCGGGGGCCCGGCGGGCCGTGACCTCCAGCACATCCCGCAGAGCCGCCCCACCCAGGGCCGCCACCACCCCCAGCCGCTGAGGGAAGGGCGGCACGGGGCGCTTGGGGCGATCGAACCAGCCCTGCGCCCGGAGCTCTGCTTCCAGCTGGCGCAGGCGAGCCTGCAGGTCCCCCGCCCCGGCGGGCTCGCAGTGGCTGACGATGAGCTTCAGGCTGCCCCCGACCACGTAGAGGTCCAGACTGCCCTTGAGGATCACCCGCTGGCCATCAGCCGGCCGGTGCTGCAGGAAGCGCTGCTGGCTGCCCCAGACCGCACAGGAGAGGGCGGCGCCATCTTCCTTCAGGGTGAAGTACCAGTGCTTGCCGGAGACCTTGAAGTTCGAGACCTCGCCCACCACACAGGCCGCCGCAAAGGGGGGCTCGATGCGGGCCTTGATCTGCTCCAGCAGGCGCTTGACGGAGAGCGGCGCGTCCATCCCCGCATCATCGCACGGCCCGCCGCCACCCTGCTTCAAAGGCACGGTTTTTTCAAGGTCGGATGAGACCTGCCGAAGAGAAGCAGATAAGCCAGCTGAAGCCGTCAGGGGGGTATGGTGTACGACAAGTTGCGGAAGCGGGCCCAGCGGATTGCGACCCGGGTGGTGCTGCACAGCCTCCTGCCCATCGGCTTATTCCTGGCCCTGCTCTTCCTGGTCTTCCTGCCGCGCCTGGAGCGGGCTGCCATGAGCAGCCGCCAGGGGGGGATCCGCAATGTGGTCGAGCTGGCCATGGGCATCCTCGAGAGTCAGGAAAAGGAGGTCCAGGCCGGCCGTCGGACCCGGGAGTATGCGGAGCTGCGGGCCAAGGAGCTGATCGCAACCCTCCACTTCGAAGGGCAGAACTACCTCTGGATCCAGACGGAGGGCCCACGGATTCTGCAGCACCCCAGCGCCGACCTGGTGGGCAAGCCCACAGACACCCTGGAGCCCCGCCTGGCCAAGCTGTTCCGGGATCTGGACCGGACGGCGGCCCCTGCGGAGGGCGGCTTTCTGTCCTATGACTGGCCCCGGCCCGGCCAGGAGGGGCTGCTCCCCAAGGTGTCCTTCGTGAAGCGCTTTGCCCCCTGGGGCTGGGTGCTGGGGGCTGGCGTCTATGTGGACGATGTGAAGGCGGAGGTCCGCACCACCTTCATCTGGATGCTGGGGGTGACCCTGGTCCTGTCCCTGGTGATCTTCTTCCTGTCCCTGAAGTTTGCCGCCCAGATCGCCCGTCCCCTTTGGCACCTGGTGAAGGGGCTGCGCACCAGCGACCTCTCCCGGCAGCTGCCCGTGGAGGCGGAGGATGAGATCGGCGAGGCCGTCCAGGCCTTCAACGACTACAACGCTGGCCTGCGCAAGATTGTGCTCGAGGTGAGTGAGCTGGCGGACCGCGTGGCTTCAGGCAGCACGGAGCTGACGGCATCGGCCGAGCAGATGGTGGCGACCGTCGAAGGCATCGCCCAGGTGGGCGAGACCCTCCGGCAGTCCGGCGACCAGGTGGTGCAGGAGATGCGGTCCCTCAGCCGCAGCCTGGGGGATGTGAGCGTCCAGACCCGGGAAGTGGGCGACCGCACCACTGAGGCAGTGACGGCCACGGAGCAGGGGGCCCGCTCGGGCCAGTCCCTGGCTCAGGGCATGGATGGCATCCAGCAGGTCACCGGGGAGATCTTCCGGGCCGTGAAGGTGATCCAGGACATCGCCACCCAGACCAACCTGCTCAGCCTGAACGCGGCCATCGAGGCCGCCAAGGCGGGGGCTCACGGCCGGGGCTTCTCGGTGGTGGCCGAGGAAGTGCGCAAGCTGGCGGAGCGCAGCGCCCGGGCCGCCAAGGACATCGAGCAGCTCATCGTGCAGGCTCAGGAGACCGTGTCCGGGGGCACCAGCCGCGTGGCTGAGACCCTGCAGAACCTCCACTCCATCCGCACCCAGATCGCCGCCATCGCCCTCAATGTGGAGGAGGTCGACAAGCTGGACCAGGCTGAGGCCGCCAGCAGCGCCCGGGTGGAGGGGCTCATGGTCAAGACCCAGGACCGTCTGGCGCACAACGCCGCCGCCACGAATCAGCTGGCCACCACCGTGCGGGAGGTGACCCTTACCTCCGAAGAGCTCTCCCGGGTGGCCGAAGGGCTCCGCCAGGTTGTGAAGGGCTTCCGGTTGTAGCCCCCGGGGCGCGTGCATCGTCTTACAATGGGTTCCCTTTCTTCGAGGTGATCCCATGTCCGGCCGCCCCTCCCCCTCCCGCTGGGTCCTGCTCACCCTCGCGCTCGCCGTCTCCGCCCAGGCCCAGACCAAGCTGCTGCGCTTCCCCGACATCAGCGGGGATCGGGTGGTGTTCACCCACGGGGGGGACCTCTGGTCCGCCAGCACCGCCGGTGGCCTGGCCACCCGGCTCACCGCCCATCCGGGCCTGGAGGTCTTCGCCAAGTTCAGCCCCGACGGCAAGTGGATCGCCTTCACGGGCCAGTACGACGGGGATGAGCAGGTCTATGGGATCCCCAGCACAGGCGGCATCCCCCGCCAGCTCACCTTCGACCCCGCCGCGGGCCCCCTGCCGCCCCGGGGTGGCTACGACCACCAGG
>CAIMFT010000202.1 GCA_903840385.1 uncultured Holophagaceae bacterium | reverse complement strand
GTGCCGGCGCTGAAGGAGCTGACGCCGGAGGTGATGGTGTCACCCAGCTCCACGCCCTTCTTGATGACCACGCCGTTCAGCGGGGCCGTGACCCGGGCCAGCTGGGTGGAGGCATTCCCGCTGATGGGAATGCCGCGGTCCTCGACGATCTGGTAGCGGGTCTGGGCGCTCTTGTAAGTCTCCTCGGTCAGGTCCCGGGTGGTCCGGGCGCTGCGGTAGGCCTGCTCCGAGATGAGCCCCAGGCGGAAGAGTTCGGCCTGCTGGGCGAAGTCCCGCTCGGCGTTCTTGAAGCTCACCTTGGCCTGGGACACGCTGCCCTGCACATCCGACAGGGTCTGCGCCTGGTTCACATCGGGCTCCACCTCGGCCAGCACCTCGCCGGAGCGAACCGTGGCCCCCTCCCGAACCTTCAGGCTGACAATGCGGCCCGAAACCGTGGACTTCACATCCACCTTGGTGAGGGGATCCACCACCCCCACCTCGCGGACGCTGACCTGGAGATCCTCCGCCTGCACCTTCCCGAGCCGGAAGGGGGTGCTGGCTTCGGCCTTCTTGTCCTTGCCCTCGCTGCCCTTCATGGTGAAGAACAGCCCCGATGCCAGGGCCACCCCTGCGACCGATGCGATGAGCCATCGCTTCTTCATGGAACTCCCTGTTATGAAAGACACCGGGTGAACCGGGGTGGTGAGTGGACTACGAGTCACAGTCTTGGGCCGTTTAGCGTCCGGGGCAGGGGCGCATCGGTGGCAGGTGGCTACGGAGCGGTGAGCGCACTCTGGGGTCGGCGGATGGCGCTGTTGCAAGTCACCTCACCTCCGTGGCGACTTTCCTCATATCGGACCCTTAAACCTTTTCCATAAGCAGCAATGGCTTGGCTAAGAGAACTGGCATAGCCCACGCTACAGGGCTCCTGGGACGAATCCCTTTCGCGGCCCT
Source organism: uncultured Holophagaceae bacterium (assembly GCA_903840385.1). GTDB lineage: Bacteria > Acidobacteriota > Holophagae > Holophagales > Holophagaceae > Geothrix. The sequence goes on along the minus strand of CAIMFT010000202.1, from coordinate 1,080 downwards.
GCCGCACCAGGAGCAACCATGCTGACCCTCTCCAAGCGTTTCGCATTCCTCGTGGCGGCGGGCCTTATCAGCGCCTCCCTCGTGGCCCAGGCCCCCACCGGTCAGCAGGTGGAGCGGAAGGGCGAGCGCCTCGAGGCCCGCGGCGAGGTCCAGGAGCGCAAGGGCGAGCGCCAGGAGGCCCGGGGCGTCAAGAACCTGGTCCAGGGCGAGCGCAAGCAGCTGCGGGGCGCCCAGCTGGAGCACCGCGGGGAGGCCCTCGCTGCCCAGGGTCAGGTGGCCAAGGGCGAGGCCCTGGCCCAGAAGGGTGCCCAGAAGGCCCAGGCGGGAGCGGTCCAGGAGCGCAAGGGGGCCAAGCAGGTGGCCAAGGGCGCCAAGAGCGTCCGGCAGGGCGAGCGCAAGGAGGTCCGGGGCGAGCGCCTTGAAAAGAAGGGCGAGGCCATGGAGAAGAAGGGCCTATAGGGCTTTCCTGACCATGAAAACGGCCCCCGGTTGGGGGCCGTTTTCATGGCGGGACAGCAGGTTCAGCGCACCGTCTCCCGCGCGATCATGAGCTCTTCGTTGGTGGGCACCACGGTGACCACCACGCGGGAGCTGGGGGTGGTGATGATGCGCTCCCCGGTGCCGTGCTCGTTGGCCTCGTGGTCCAGCTCGACGCCGAGGAAGGCCAGCTTGCTGCAGACCTTGGAGCGGACATAGGTGCTGTGGGTGCCGATGCCTGCGGTGAAGGTGATGGCATCCACGCCGTTGAGCACGGTGGCGTAGGCGCCGATGTACTGCCGGACGTTGTAGGTCAGGAGGTCCCGGGCCAGGCGGGCCCGGTCATTGCCGGCGTCGGCGGCCAGCTCGATCTCGCGGAAGTCCGAGGAGACGCCGGAGATACCCAGCAGGCCGGACTTCTTGTTCAGCAGATCGGTGATGGCGTTGTAGTCCAGGTGCTCGTATTCCATGAGCATCTCCACCACGCTGGGATCGATGGTGCCGCAGCGGGTGCCCATGATGACGCCCTGGAGGGGGGTCATGCCCATGCTGGTGTCCACGCTCTTGCCGTGGTCCACGGCGCAGATGCTGGTGCCGTTGCCG
>CAIMFT010000201.1 GCA_903840385.1 uncultured Holophagaceae bacterium | reverse complement strand
GCGTGCTGGCACTTGACCATCGCGACCCAGTCCGGCGCGTCGACGGGAACCCTGTACTGCCAGCTGGCGTTATCCCCGGCGTCAAGCCTGGTGGGGCTTGCGGAAGGCGAATACGGAGACCACCACCGCATAGATAAAGACCATCCCAGCCACGATCGTCATGAGGGTCGTGCTGGTTGAGCCGATCTTGGTCGCCGCATTGAACTGCTGGACCAGGGGCCCACGGGTGGCGTGGTTAACGTCTCCGTACATCTGGAAGATGAGGTAGGCCGCACCACCCAGGCTGATGATGGGTGTCACCAGCTTCAGGAAGCCGGGCGCGTCTGTGCCCTTGCGCTCCGTCAGCCAGCCGTCAGCGTATTCCTTGAGCTCTTCCTGACCGTTCTTCTGTGCATCGCTCATGGGGTTCTCCTGTGGGTTTCGTCGTCCTCGAACATCTGGTACTTGACCTCCTCGCCGTCCTTGCCTCCCCAGTACCCGTCACGGCGGGTCTTGAAGAAGAAGTAGACCGCCAGCCCGAACATCAAGGCGAAGAACAGGTAGGCGAAGTAGACGCTGGGGTAGGTGTAGTCTTCGGGGATCATGCGGCTACTTCTCGTAGTCGTTGGCCGGACGCCAGTCCTTGCCACGACCCAGGTTCTGGAGGTAGGCCACCAGGGCCTTGAACTCGGCGGGATCGTTGGCGATCCAGGGGTAGGGCGGCATGACGGAGCCCTTCACGAGGTCCCGGGGGTTGCGGAAGTGGGTCTTGTGCCACTGCTCGTCGTACTTGCCGCCCACGCGGGCCAGATCGGGGCCCGTGCGCTTGGTGCCGAACATGTGGGGATCGTCGTAGACGAACTCGTCGGGGGTGGAGATGGGGGCATCCACGCCGCGCCAGCCATAGCGCTTGGTGTCGGCGAGCAGGGTGCGGATCTGCTGGGTGTGGCAGTACCAGCAGCCTTCCCGTACATAGATGGCCCGACCCTTCTTCTGGAGGTCGTTCAGGGGCACCACCTTGCCGGTGATTCCCTTGGCGGGGTCGTGGTTCTCAAAAGGCTTGGCCCAGGTGGTGTCCACCAGAGGCGGCACCACGGTGGTCAGGATCCCGCCGATGAAGAACAGGGCGAGGGACAGTCCAATGGCCCAAAGGGCGTTGTTGTCGGCTTTCTGGAACATGATCGCTCTCCTTTCCCGGGCCTAGGCGGCCGCTCGCTCGTCAGCGCCGAGGGCGGTGGCGAGGATGTTGTAGGCGAACAGCACGATGCCGGCGAACATCATGACCCCGGAGACAAACCGGACGAGCCAGATGGGACGGAGGGCGATCACGGTGTCGATGAAGGGGATGGACCAGTTGTTCCACTGCCAGCCCTGCCAGAAGCCACCCAGCCAGAGGGTCACGAAGAAGCCAAGCCCGCCGACCATGAGGAGCCAGTAGCTCCAGTTGGCCAGGGCCTCGCTGTGGAGGGCCTTCCCGAAGATCTTCGGCATGACGAAGTAGGTGCCGGCGATGGCGAAGAAGCTGAAGCAGCCCAGCACAGCCATGTGGGCGTGGCCGGGGATCCAGTCGGTCTTGGAGACGATGGCGTTCACCGTGCGGAGGCTGTGCATGGGCCCCTGGAAGCAGGTGAGGAGGTAGAAGACCACACCGCTCATGAGGAAGCGCAGGGGCACGCTCTCGCGGAGCTGGTGCCACTGGCCCTTCATGGTGGCGAAGAGGTTGTAGACCACGGCCCACACGGGGATCAGCAGCATCACCGAGAAGGCGATGGAAATGGTCTGCAGCCACTGGGAGATGGGTCCGTGGAGCATGTGGTGCGCCCCGGTCCAGACATAGACGAAGGCCAGGGACCAGAAGCCCACCATGGACAGCTTGTGGCTGTGGAGGGGGGTGCTGGAGGCGCGGGGAATGAAGTAGTAGGCGATGGCCAGACCAATGGGCGTGAAGATGAGGCCCACGGCGTTGTGCACGTACATCCAGTTCAGGTTCGCCTGGTTGGTGCCGGTGGTGAAGAGGGTGGCGAAGTTGCCCGTCAGGTAGACGAAGGCGGTCCAGAGGATGCAGCCCATGGTGTACCAGATGGTGACGTACATGGCCTGGTGCTTGCGGCTGGCCACGGTCATGAGGATGTTCACGCCGAACATGATCCAGGCCACGACCACCAGGATGTCCAGGTACCAGGGCAGCTCGGCGTACTCCCAGCCCTGGTTGAGGCCAGCCAGGAGGGTCACGACGGCACCCAGGATGATGACGTTCCAGAGGATCGCCGTGGCCAGGCCCAGCTTCTCGCTCCAGAGCTTGACGCCGCAGAGGCGGGGGATGACGTAGTAGGCCAGGCCCATGTCGGCGGCCAGGAGCCAGCCGAAGAGCATGCCGTTCACATGGAGCGGACGCAGGCGGCCGTAGGTCAGCCAGGACATGGTGCCCATGAGGTCGGGCCACACGAACTTGGCGGCGATGATCACGGCGATGATGCCCACGATGAAGAAGTAGGTCACCGAGCTGATCAGGAACCACTTGGCGGTTGCGTCGTCGTGGACCACGGCTCCTTCCGGCGCCGAAGCCACCTCGGCCTTACTGAATTGCGCCTGCATTCTGGCCTCCCTTGGGTTTGGGGTTGATGCTGCGAATAAAGTTGACGAGGTCGCCCACGTCATTGTTTGTGAGTCCGTAGTCGATCCAGGGCGGCATGGCGGTTCCCTGTACGCCGTACTGGATGGATTCAAAGAGCCGCTTGTCATCGACGCTGTTGACGAAGAAGGCATTGCGGAGGTTGCGGGGCTTGGGCAGGATGTCCAGCGAGTTGGGGCCCTTGCCATCGCCCTTCCGGCCGTGGCAGCCGGCGCAGCGATTCACGAAGAGCGCCTCGCCGCGGGTCACGGACTCCGTGGAGAAGGCCACGGGATTCTTCTCGGGGATCGGGCGAACCTTGAGCTCCCGGCGGGCGTCCTTGGTGAAGTTGGTCTGGATGTAGGCCAGCACAGTCTTGGCCTGCTCTTCGGTGACCAGCTTGCCCCAGGCCGGCATGGAGGTGCCGTTGACGCCGTTGCGGACGGAGTTCACGAAGCGGGCTTCCGACTTCGAGTTCATGAAGCCGGCCTTGGTGAGGTCGCGGGGATAGGGATCCAGGTGCTCAGCGATTGGGCCCTGGCCGTCACCCTTCTCCCCGTGGCAGCGGAGGCAGAGGTTCTTGTAGATGGCCTCGCCAGCGGCGGGGGTGGCCTGGCCTTTGAGGGTCAGGAGGTAGGCGGTCATGGCCTTGAACTCGTCGTCCGTGAAGCGGAAGGCGGGCATGATCGAATCGGACATGGTGGACTTGGGATTCTTGAAGTGCGCCAGGATCCACTCGCCGTCCCGGAGCTGACCTTCGAAGCTGAGGTCCGGGGCAATGCCACCGTCCCTGTTGCCCAGCTTGTGGCAGGCGGTGCAGGCCCGATCCAGAACCAGCTTCTCGCCCTGCTTGACCATCTCGGCAGGATTGATCTTCACCGGCTTGATGGTGGCCTGGACCAGCTCGGCCCCGCCCGTGAGCTTGACCTTGAAGCGCTGGATCTCGGTCTCGGCGAAGTTCCGCCCCTTCCGGCTCTTGAGGAAGACCACCAGGGCCTTGATCTCATCGTCCTTCAGGTTGAACTTGGGCATGATCGAGGTGGCCAGGATGAACTTGGGATCGGCAATGCGGCCCCAGAGGTAGTCCAGCTTCCACTTGCGGCCCACATCCGAGAGGTCGGGACCGATGTTGCCGTCGGAGAGGCCCTCGATGCGGTGGCAGCCGTAGCAGTTGTTGGCGAAGAACAGCTCCCGGCCCCGGGTCACCAGCGGGGTAGCCGCAAAGGCGATCTCCGTGTGGCACTGGGCGCAGTTGGCCTGCATGTATTCCTTGCCCTTGAGCTTGGGGGCGTGCTCCTTGCGCCAGTGGTCCTGAGTGGTGAAGCCCAGCAAGGGGTCCGGCCAGTACTCGTCCTTGCCGTGGCTGTACTCGACATCGAGGCCCCGGCCCTGGCCGTCATGGCAGACCGTGCACCCAAACTCGGAGAACTTGTGCCGACGCTCCCACTTCCCATTCTTCTGCGTGTCGCCGAGGGCGGTGGAGTAGGGGTGCGTCTTCACGGGCTCTGCGTGGGAGGCGAAGCGCGGGTCGTCAGAGGCGATGTGGCAGGTGGTGCAGCGGTCGAACCGGGTCTCGCCGAAGTTGCTGACGACGATCTGCTCGATGCGCGGCTTGCGGCCCGCCAGAGCGGCCTTCTCGGCCTCGGACTTGGCCAGCACCTTGGCCTGGTCGAAGTAGGTGTTCTGGTTGCGTTCCCAGGGGTGGCCGAACTGGTTGTAGAACACGATCCCGTGGATCACGAGGATCAGAAAGGTGCCGATGGCGAGTGCGATTCTCATGGTCGGCTCCTTACCAGGGGGTCACGAAGGCCCAGTTGGCCCCGCGGAAGAAGGTCCCGATGATTACGAAGATGATGTTCGCCACCACGAAGGTGATGAAGATCGTGTTCGCCAGGAGACGGTCGCGGGAGAACCACTTGCCCACGCCGCCAGGGCCGCGGTCCAGGTAGGGTGCGCCCAGCAGCAGCAGGACGAAGATGGTGGGAACGCCGATGCCGCCCCAGAAGGCGGAGTAGCTGACCATCTCCTGGAGGCCCAGGAAGTACCAGGGCGCCTTGGCCGGGTTGGGCGGATGCAGGGCGTTGACCGGCTCCTCCAGCGGGGCGTTGAAGAGCAGCGACACCACCAGGATGGCGGAGAGGGTCACCACGAAGGTGAACAGCTCAGCCAGGAAGAGGTTGGGCCAGGAGAAGACCGTGTTGTCTGGGATCTCGCCCACCTTGGTGAGGGGACCGCGCACCAGGCCCTGGAGACCGTAGGTCTTCTTGGGCTCGAGCACGGAGGCCTTCACCGTTGGCATGGCTTCCAACGAGATGACGGGATCCGCGTCCTCGGGACGGGACAGGCCGCCATCCTTGCGGATGCGCCAGAAGTGGATGGCGATCATGAGGGTGAGCACGGCCGGGAGGACGGCGACGTGGAGCACGTAGAAGCGCAGGAGCGCCTCCTGGCCCACGCTGGTACCACCCATGAGGAGGAACTGGATGTCCTTGCCCACCACGGGGGCGTAGCCGGCGATGGCGGTGCCCACGGTGATGGCCCAGAAGGCCAGCTGATCCCAGGGCAGGAGGTAGCCCGTGAAGCTCATGAACAGGGTGAGCAGGAACAGGATGACGCCCACCACCCAGTTGAACTCGCGGGGCTTTTTGTAGCTGCCCGTGAGGAACACGCGGCAGAGGTGTAGGAAGACGATGGCCACCATGCCGTGGGCACCCCAGCGGTGCATGTTCCGCAGCAGCGTCCCGAAGGCCACCGAGCCGCGCAGATCCAGCATGCGGTCGTAGGCCTGGCTGGTGGCGGGCACGTAATAGAACATCAGGAGGATGCCCGTCACGATGAGGATCACGAACAGGAAGAACGAGATCAGGCCGAGGCCGAAGGTGTACAGCGGCCGCAGCGAGTTCTTGTGCACCTTCACGGGATGGATGTGCAGGAAGAAGTTCGTGAAGGAGGTGGCCGACCGCTCCAGGTCGTTGGACGGGAGCGGGTTGCGGAAGATGGACTTCCAGATGGTGCTGGGGAAGGCCTTCAGGCTGGCCAGGAAGGAGGCTTTGGGCGGGGTTGAGAGGCTCATATGGTCAGGTAGCTCCCAGGTGCGATTTCAATGTCCTTGTCCACTTCGATCTCGCCGTTGGGGGCGAGGGTGACCTGGAACCAGGGCAGGGGTCGGGGAGCGGGGCCACCCGTGACGTTGCCATCCTGGTCGAAGCGAGAGCCATGGCAGGGGCAGGCAAAGCCTGTGTCCGCAGCCCCCACGGTGCAGCCCAGGTGGGTGCAGGTGATGGAGATCGCCGCGAGCTTGGAGCCTTCCCTAACAATGCAGATCCCCCGCGGGGCGAGGATGGCCCGGGTCCCCGAAGGGAAGTCCTCGGGCTTGCCGACACTGAAGCGCTGCGGCTGGCCGTAGGTGGCCCGAGGCTTGATAAAGACGAAGTTGGAGACGGCACTCAGGCCCGCAGAGCCGGCCAGGCCTGCGCCGGTCAGCCATCCGAGCATTCGCCGGCGGGAGGTCCTGCCCCCCTCCGAGTCCTCTGCGCTAGTCCGCTTTAGGTTGACTGCCATCAGCCTTCTCCTGAGTGGGGTTGACCCGTGGGTTGTCGTTCATGTCAGACCAGAACACCTGATACTTCGCGTCTTCGATGTTGCGCATCCAGTCCCGCTTGACGGCAAACACGAACAGGAATGCGGCCCCTGAACCCATCGCAAGACTGGCGGCGATTGCGATCCAGGTGAGTTCCATATGAGGGGATCCTTGGGGAAGGGGTGACTCATTCTAGACGATCTAGAGGTCTGAATACAATGAAACCGATTTACAGGAGGTTTCCATGTGATCCTTGGCACAAAATGGATAATCAGTAATCAAGCTACTTAGGCAAATTTAGCAGGGAGTCGCGACCCCTATTGTGTGAATTAAAGATTGTTATTTTTTTCATTAATTATATTTATTACATATTTTAGGTATACATCAAAAATGATTTAATGTAGTGTTGCAATTACAACGTGCCAAAAACAGTACTTTAACGAATCGTTGTTACTACATTGTTTTTTATTGTTGATTTCAATAATTTTAAATAATTGTTAAATGCATATTCAGGGTCCATGTGCTTCCCGGGGCTCCCACCTGGAAGGTCCCGGGGCCTTCCCCCGGCCGCCCGGATCTACACTGGCCGGGTCCCCTCGGAGCCCCCGTGCCCTTCCCCCGCCTCTTGGCCCCCCTCGACCTCGGCTTCACGGTGCTGCGCAACCGGGTGGTCATGGGGTCCATGCACACCAACCTGGAGGAGGCCAAGGGCGGGTTCGCCAGGCTGGCCGCCTTCTATGCGGAGCGGGCCCGGGGCGGGGTTGGCCTCATCGTCACCGGCGGCATCGCCCCCAACCTCCAAGGTCGCCTCACCCCCTTCGGGAGCCAGCTTTCCTGGCCCTGGCAGGTCCCCAAGCATCGACAGGTGACCGAGGCCGTGCACGCTGAAGGCGGCAAGATCGCCCTCCAGATCCTCCATGGCGGGCGCTACAGCTACCACCCCTTCAGTGTGGCGCCGTCTCCCCTCAAGAGCCCCATCAGCCCCTTCAAGCCCCGGGAGCTCAGCGACCGGGCGATCCGGGCCACCATCAGGGACTACGCCGCCTGTGCGGTCCTGGCCCGGAAGGCTGGCTACGACGGCGTAGAGATCATGGGCAGCGAGGGCTACCTCATCAACCAGTTCATCGCCGCCCGCACCAACCGGCGCACCGACGCCTGGGGCGGCCCCTTCGAGCAGCGCATGCGCTTCCCGGTGGAGGTGGTGCAGGCCGTCCGCGCCGCCGTGGGGCCCGACTTCATTGTCATCTTCCGCCTCTCCATGCTGGACCTGGTCCCCGAGGGCAGCAGCTGGGAGGAAGTGATCCTGCTGGCCAAGGCCATCGAGGCGGCGGGCGCCACCATCCTGAACACGGGCATCGGCTGGCACGAGGCCCGGGTCCCCACCATCGGGGCCATGGTGCCCCGGGGCGCCTACGCCTGGGTGACCGAGCGCCTCAAGGGGGAGGTCGGCATCCCGCTCATTGCCACCAACCGCATCAACACGCCCGAGATCGCGGAAGGCATCCTGGATCGAGGCGCGGCCGACCTGGTGAGCCTGGCCCGCCCCCTGCTGGCGGACCCGGACTTCGTCCAGAAGGCTGCCGAGGGCCGCGCCCTGGACATCAACACCTGCATCGCCTGCAACCAGGCCTGCCTGGACCACATCTTCGCCCGCAAGGAGGCCACCTGCCTGGTGAACCCCCGGGCCTGCCGGGAGACCGAGCTGGTCTTCACTCCCACCGCCACCCCCAAGCGCCTGGCGGTGGTGGGCGGCGGGGCGGCGGGCCTGAGCTTCGCCTGCCATGCGGCGGAGCGGGGCCATGCCGTGACCCTCTTCGAAGCCGGCGCCGCCCTGGGGGGCCAGCTGAACTTGGCCAAGCAGGTCCCTGGCAAGGAGGAGTTCTTCGAGACCCTGCGCTACTTCGAGCGACGCCTGGCCGCCGCTGGGGTGGACCTGCGCCTGAACCAGCGCGCCACACCTGACCTGCTGGCGGACTTCGACGAGGTAGTCCTGGCCACGGGCGTGCAGCCCCGGACGCCCCCCATCCCGGGAGTCGAGCACCCCAAGGTCATCGGCTATGCGGACCTGCTGAGCGGGCGCCGCACTGCCGGGACCACCGTGGCCATCATCGGCGCCGGGGGCATCGGCTTTGATGTGGCCGCCTTCCTCGCCCAGCCCCCCGCTGTGCCGGATGTAGCCACCTACCTGCTGAGCTGGGGTGTGGACCCCGCCTATGGCCAGCGGGGCGGCCTCCTGCCGGCCCCCCAGCCCGCCGGCCCGACCCGCACCATCCACCTGCTGCAGCGGAAGACTGATCGCATGGGTGCCGAGCTGGGCAAGACCACAGGCTGGATCCACCGGGCCTCCCTCAAGGCCCTGAAGGTGAAGATGCAGGGTGGCATCGTCTACGAGCGCATCGACGACGAGGGCCTGTGGCTCCGGGACGGCAAGGACGCCGGCTCCAAGTGCCTGGCGGTGGACAGCATCATCCTCTGCGCAGGCCAGGACTCTGTGCGAGACCTGGCGGCGCCCCTGCAGGCCCTGGGTCGGCCCGTACACCTCATCGGCGGTGCGGAGCTGGCCGCCGAGCTGGACGCCCAGCGGGCCATCCGCCAGGGAGCTGAGCTGGCGGCACGCATTTGAGCCCGGGGCTCCCGCCGAGGCAAATCCAATGACCACCCTGCCCCAGGTGACTGCCGCCGCGGCCCGGCGCCTCTTCATGGGCGCCCAGGGCCTGCTGGATGATCCGACCCGCCGGGTCACGGCCCCGGGCCTCCTGGCCCTGATCCAGCGCCTGGGTTTCGTGCAGATCGACAGCATCAATGTGGTGGCCCGGGCCCATGACCTCACCCTGGCCGCCCGCCGGGACGCCTATCGGCCCGAGCACCTGCGGCGCCTGCTGGAGGATCGCCAGGACCTCTTCGAAGGCTTCACCCACGATGCCTCCACCATCCCCACGGCGTGGTTCCCCCACTGGCAGCCCCGGTTCCAGCGGGACCGGACCCGCCTCCAGGGCCACGCCTGGTGGCAGCACCACTTCCGGGGCACGGACGCCACTCAGGTGGTGGCTGCCGTGCGGGACCGCATCGCCCGGGAGGGTCCGCTGAAGTCCTCGGACTTCGAGCACCCGGACCGCCGCGGCCCCTGGTGGGGCTGGAAACCCCAGAAGGCCGCCCTGGACTTCCTGTGGCGCAGCGGCGAGCTGCTGGTGCCGAGGCGGGAAGGCTTCCAGAAGGTCTACGACCTGGCCGACCGGGTGCTCCCCGAGGCCCACGCCCTGCCCTGCCCCGATCCTGAAGCCCACTGCGAGTGGGCCTGCGCCACGGCGGCCGAGCGCCTCCAGGTCTTCACCCCCCGGGAGCTGGCGGGCTACTGGGACACCATCGACCTCGCAGCGGCCCGGGCCTGGTGCCAGGCCGCCGCCCGTTCCGGGCGCATCCTCCCCGTGGCGGTGCTGACCGCCGCCGGCGAGCACCAGCCGGCCTTTGCCCTGGCCACCTGGGAGACCACCCTCGCCTGCCTGCCGGAGCCCCCCGAGCGCACCCGCCTGCTGTGTCCCTTCGATCCGGTCCTGCGGGACCGTGGCCGGGCCCTGGCCCGCTTCGGCTTCGACTACCGCTTCGAGGCCTTCGTCCCCGCGGCCCGCCGGCGCCACGGCTACTACGTCCTGCCCATCCTGGAGGGGGACCGCCTGGTGGGCCGCCTGGACCCCAAGCTGCACCGGGCCTCGGGCCTGCTGGAGATCCGGGGCCTCTGGTGGGAGCCCGGCGTCCGCACCACCCGGGCACGGAAGGCTGGCCTGAACGAGGCCCTGGAGCGCCTGGCTACCTTGATCGGTGCCAATGAGATTCAGGGGCCTTGCTGATCAGGCTATGCTGGCCCCATGTCTGCGCCCAAGAGTCCCCTTCTGAACCGCTTGCACAGCGCAAGGGGGCTGTCCCCCAGCCAGCGCCAGATCGCCGACTGCCTCATTGCCAACATGCACGAGGCGGCCCTCTGGGGCGTGGAAGAGCTGGCGGCCAAGTCGAAGACCTGCGTGGCCACGGTGGTGCGGTTCGCCAAGAAGCTGGACTACTCGGGCTACCTGGAGATGCGGAAGGCCCTGGTGACTGCGGCGAAGCGGCACTACGGCCGGGGCGAGCAGCTCCTCACAGCCCCGGTGCAGGCCTCGGCCACCCTGCTGGAAGTCGCCCGCCGGGATATTCGCAACATCGACACGCTGGTGAAAGCCGTGAATGAGGACCTGCTCCAGCGGGTGGTCAAGCAGATCCAGGGCAGCCGCCTCCGGCTGGCCATCGGCGATGGTGTCTCCGCCCTCATGGCCCGCCAGCTGGCCTACTTGCTCATCAACACCGGCGTCCCCGTCCTGGAGGGCAACCCCGCGGACTTCGCCACCCAGGTGGGCATGCTGGACAGCAAGGACCTGCTCATCGCCATCAGCATCACCCCCTACACCCAAGAGACCCTGGATGCTGCAGCTTATGCCCGGAAGCGGGGGGTGCCCGTCCTGGCCTTCACGGACAACCTGAGTGGCCCCCTGGCCCGCTCCGCCAACCTGGCCCTGCCCATCCCCGGCGAGAACCTGCTGTTCTCCCACAGCGTCACGGCCTTCGGGGTGCTGGCCCACGCCATTGCCACCTCCATCGCCAGCCAGGATCCCCAGCAGTCCCTGACCAAGCTCCGGGAAGTGGAGCGCGTGGCCCGGCAGAAATTCGCCAAGAGCTAGGGATGACCGCAGATTGCAGGGCCTGAACAGGCCCAGGGCGAGGGTGAATAAAAACTTGACTCGGCAACCAGGAAAGCATTACTTTTTGGTCATCTTTCCCATTTCCCATCCGGAGGCAGCATGACTCGAAGGTCCTTCAGTCCCTGTTTCAGCGCACTCCTGCTGACCCTGGTGGCAGCCCCGACGGCCCTGGTGGCCCAGACCGCATCCACCTCGGCCCTGGCGGGTACAGTCAAGGATGCCGCAGGCAATCCAGTGGCCGGCGCCAAGATCCGCATCACCTCCACCTCGATGATTGGTGGCGAGCGGGTCGCAGTCAGTGCCGTCAACGGCGCCTACCGCTTCTCAGCGCTGCCTCCGGGCCGCTACAAGATTGTGGTGACCGCCACGGACCGCACCACCCTCTCCCAGTCCGAGACCCTGGAGCTGGGCCAGACCTCGACCATCAACTGGAAGTTCCCGGCCAACACCGCCGGCGCCACCGTCGAGGTGGTCGCTGCCGCCAGCAGTGCGGAAGCCAGTGTGGTCGCCCTCACCCAGAACTACGACACCACGGCCCTCGCCACCCTCCCGGTGGAGCGCTCCATCGCGGCGATCATGGACCTCACCCCTGGCGTGAACGGCAACCGGGCCTGGGGCGGCTACTCCGGTGAGAACGCCTACATGATGGACGGCGTGAACATCAGCGATCCCTCCGGTGGCACCGTCTGGATCTTCCCGAACATCGACTGGTTCTCCGAAGTGCAGGTGGCTGGCCTGGGTGCCAACGCCGAGTTCGGCGGCTTCATGGGCGGCTTCGTCAACGGCATCGTCAAGCGCGGTGGCAACACGGTGGAGGGCAGCCTCACTGCCTACTTTGCCGACTCCAAGTGGCAGGCCAGGATCAACGCCAACCACCCCAACCTGCCGAACTCCGACAAGGACATTCTCCCCTCCAAGAACTGGGATACCGCTGTCAGCATCGGCGGCCCCATCATCAAGGACAAGCTCTGGTACTTCGTGTCGGCCGAGCGCACCGAGGAGGACAACACCCCTCCGGGCGCCGAGCTCCCCCAGCGCAACCAGAAGGTCATGGCCCTGGCCAAGATCACCTGGGCCCCCACCACCAACGCCACTCTGGAGTTCCTGGGCGAGCATGACTACGTGGGCCGGGACCGCCGCTACATCGACAAGTGGACGATGCCCGTGGCCACCCAGAAGGAGAGCGCTCCCAACCGCTCCTTCAGCCTCACCTGGACCCAGACCCTTGGCCAAGACAAGGTCTTCACCCTGAAGACCTTCGGCTACTCCGGTCGCTACGACATGCCCGGCTACGGCGGCAATGCCCTGTCCCTGGACACCGCAGACCTCTACCAGTACGACCCCAAGAAGCCTCAGCGGGAGTTCTTCAACAACTCCACCTACGAGGACTTCAACTACCGGGCCAGGACCACGGTCCAGGCCACCTTCGACTGGTTCAAGACCGGCCTGCTCAGCGCCAACGACAGCCACGCCTTCCGCTTCGGCATTGAGCGGGAGCAGGCGGCCGACGAGGAGCTGGAACGCTTCCCCGGCAACCTGAACCTCAATGCGACGTACGACAGCTTTGATGGGCCGCTGTATGGCGACTACATCATCGAGGGTGGTGGCTGGAATGTCCGCCAGCGGGTGGACCGAACGGCCGCCTTCGCCCAGGACACCTGGCGCGTCAATGACCGGCTCACGATCTCGCCAGGCCTCCGCTTCGAGCAGTTCAAGGCCCGCTTCTACGGTGGCCAGAACCTCTGGAACAAGTCGACCATGGCACCTCGCCTGGGCTTCAGCTACGCCCTCACCGAGGACCAGGGGACCATGCTCAAGGCCCACTGGGGCAAGTACTACGCCGGCTACTCCACCTACTTCATTGATCGCGCCATCCAGAGCGCCATCCCCGTCAAGACCTACTACAGCTGGGGCGACTACCCCCTCATCCCGAATGTCCTGGACCCCTCCACCTGGCCCGACCATACCCCCGGCACCGTGGACAACTACGCCTACCGGCGTGTCAACGACATCACGGCGGTGGATCCCAACGCTAGGCAGCCCTACACCATCGAGACCACCCTCTCGGTGGACCACAAGATCAACAAGACCTGGACCGTCAGTGCCTCCTGGGTCTCCCGCGACTTCAAGGACAGCCTGGTTCGGACAGACACGGCCGCCGATCCCAATGGCACCTGGATCCCCTACTTCGACCCCCTGCACAACACCACCCTTCAGGCCTACATGCCTGGCAGGTACTGGGTGGATGAGTTCGACTTCAGGGTCCCGCAGAATGCGTACGTGACCACCAACGCAAGCGATGCCAAGCGCAAGTACCAGGCCACCTCCGTCTCGCTGGACCGGAAGCTGGAGAATGGCTGGAGCCTCAACATGAGCTACACAAACGCCTCGCTCAAGGGAAACATCCAGCGTGCAGACAGCTACGACAAGGTCTACTACAACAAGAACCTGATGATCAATTCCTACGGCAACCTGCCGGGGGTGAATGACCACGAGTTCAAGGCCCGGGGCGTGTATGAGCTCGCCACCAACACCCGCATCTCCGGGATCTTCACCTACCTCAGCGGCACCCATTGGACGCCCCAGTACCGGACCTCCAATGGAGCCAGCGGCGCCAGCAGCTTCAACGGCCAGCGCTACCTGATCAACACCGAGGCCCTGGGCAGCCAGACCTATCCCGCCCGGACCCTCATGGACCTCCGCCTGACCCAGCTCATCAGCCTCAACAAGACCTCCCGCCTGGAAGTCTTCGGGGAAGTCCTCAACGTGCTGAACCGCCAGGCAGTCACGTCCTATTCCACCCGAGTGAACTCCGGCAACAGCGCCACAACAGACACCCTGTACAGCGACTACAAGTACCCGCTGGCCCTGGATCCCGGCCGCCGGCTTCAGATCGGCATCCGCCTGAACTTCTAGACCTCGTTCCTTGCCTGTGAGATATCCGGGCCTACGGGCCCGGGTATTTCCATGTGCCCCCCCCCCAAAGGAGTGCCATGCTCCGCCTGTTTGCCCTCCTCCTCTGCACCTGTCTCCTGGGGGCCTCCTCCCCCAAAGGCACCCTGGTCATCGTGGGTGGCGGAGGGATGCCCCAGGAGATCCTGGCCGCCTTCCTCAGCGCCTCCGGCGGCAAGGGCGGCGTGGTGGGCATCATCCCCACGTCCACCAGTGATCCCGATGGCGCGCTAAAGGAGTGGAAGGAGGACCTCGACAAGGCCGGCCTCACCATGGTCCCCCTGGATGTCCGCAGCCGGGAGCAGGCCTCCGACCCCGACCTTCTGGCCCGGGCCCAGACCTGCACGGGCTTCTGGTTCTCCGGCGGGGACCAGGGCCGGGTGGGTGACAAGATCGTGGGCACGCCTCTTCAGAAGGTCGTCCTGGAGCGCTATGCCGCTGGGGCCTGCGTGGGTGGCACCAGTGCCGGGGCCGCCATCATGTCCAAGGTGATGCTCACGGGCGATGACCGTAATGGCAAGGAGGCCTTGTCCGAGTTCGGGCCAGGCGCCTACCAGACCCGCGAGGGCATGGGCTTTCTTCCCGCCGGCGTCATCGTGGACCAGCACTTCCTCCGCCGGGGGCGGGAGAACCGCCTCTTCAGCATCGTCATGGAGCGCCCCGACCACCTGGGCCTGGGCATCGACGAGGCCACGGCCCTGGTGGTGAAGGACGGCCAGGCCCGGGTGCTGGGCAAGCGCTCGGTGATGGTCTTCGATCCCGCCGGGATGCAGCTCAAAGGCGAGTCCTTCCGCGACCTCCGCATCCACGTTCTGCGGGCCGGCCAAGCCATTGACCTGAGCACCCGCAAGGTCAGTCAGCCCTAGCTCCTCCACCACAAACAACCACAAGGAAAAGAATTATGACCCGTTTTTCCATCCCTGGTGGCCTCATGCGCCGAGTGATGGTTGCCGCCCTGATTGCGGTGAGCACCTTCGTGGCGGCTGTAGAGGCCCCCTTCCCCGCCGACCACCGGCAGATGAGCAAGACCGTCAGCTACGGCGAGATGCTCACCTTCCTGGAAGCCGTGGCCCGACCCGGACTCATCACGGTGACCGAGGAGGCTCGCAGCCACCAGGGCCGCAAGGTCCTCCTGGTGCGCCTCAACCGGGGCGGCGCCAAGGCCCGCTTCCGGGTGCTCTGGTACGCCCAGCAGCACGGCAATGAGGTGGCCGGCAAGGATGCCCAGCTCACCTTCATCCGGGATGTGGCCGAGCGCCCCAGCCTCCTGCCCGAAGACGTGGATCTCTACCTCATGCCCATGCTCAACCCGGACGGCGCCGAGGCGCACCGGCGCTTCAACGGGGCCGGGGCCGACCTGAACCGGGACCACCTCCTGCTGGAGCAGCCCGAGACCCAAGCCCTGCACCGGGTGGCCCGCCGCATCCGCCCCCACCTGGCGGTGGACGGCCACGAGTTCGGCCGGGACAGCGAGGACCTCACCGCCCGGGGCTGGGAGGCCTGGCCTGTCATCACCATGGACGCCGCCAACCACCCCCTGATCCCGGCCTACCTGCGGACCGCCGCCCTGGAAGCCGTGGCCGCCGCAACGCCCCTCCAGCAGAAGGCCGGCCATGCCTATGCGCGCTACAGCGTGGGTGGTCCGCCGCCGGACGAGGAGACCCGCCCCTCCACGCCAGAAGTGGACGATGGCCGCAACAGCTTCGGCACCCTCGGGGCCCTCTCCTTCATCATCGAAGCCGGCGTGCGTCACCACGCCCCGAACCCCCAGGCCGACCTGGGCGAGCGCGTGGACGGCTACCGCATCCTCTACCGCCACCTGCTGGGCGACCGCGCCTGGCGGGACCGGATCTTCAAGCTCTCCGAGCGGGCCCGCCGGGAGCCCCTGCCCCCCTTCGTCGCCACCAACACCTTCTGGGCCAACCTGGGCGGCAAGGCCACAACGGTGAAGGTCCGGGAGAAGGCCACTGGCCGCACCCTCGCCATCCCCACCGCCAACGCCATGGAAGACCTGGTGGTGAAGGCCAGTGTCCCGACCCCCAAGGCCTATGCCATCGAGCCCTCCGCGGCCGCCCTGTTCCTGCCCATCCTGGAAGCCCAGGGCCTGCGCTTTGAGCGCCTGGCGGCCCCCCGCCGCGCCCGGGTGGAGTCGGTCCGCCTCCTCCGCCTGGAAGAGCCCTTCGATCCCCTCTACCAGCGCTACAAGGACCGCCAGATCGTCGAGCGCCAGGCCCCGGTGGCTCGAGACCTCCCCGCCGGCACCCTCGTGGTGTCCCTGGACCAGGACCCCGGACTCGCCCGCCGAGCCATCCAGGTCCTCGAGCCCTGCCTGCTCTACGGCCTCTACGGCTACCCCACCTTCCGGGCCCTGGCGGTACCGGGGTCTAGTCTGCCTGTGTCCCGCTTGTTCTGAGCCCGCTGCACCTGGAGTGCCCATGCTGATCCTCATCAAGAACGCCGACATCTACGCCCCGGAGCCCGGAGGCACCTGCGACCTCCTCCTGGGCGGCGGGAAGATCCTCCGCATGGAGGCGGACATCCGCATCCCCCGCAAGTACTGCGAGGTGATCGACGCCCGGAACCTCAAGGCGGTGCCCGGCTTCATCGACGGCCACGTGCACATCATGGGCGGCGGCGGTGAGGGCGGCTTTGCCAACCGCACTCCGGACCTGCCCCTCACGGACGCCATCCAGGGCGGGGTCACCACCGTGGTCGGCTGCCTGGGGACGGATGGCTACACCCGCAACATGGCTGGCCTCCTGGCCAAGGCCAAAGGTCTGGAAGAGGAGGGCATCAGCACCTTCGCCTACTCCGGCTCCTACGGCGTCCCCCTGCGCACGCTCATGCCCACCCTCGAAGAGGACCTGCTCTTCATCGACAAGATCATCGGCGCCGGCGAAGTGGCCCTCTCGGACCACCGCTCCAGCCAGCCCACCTTCGAGGCCTTCGCCCAGCTGGTGGCCATGGCCCGGCGCGGCGGGATGCTGTCGGGCAAGGCCGGCATCGTGAACGTCCACCTGGGCGACGGCCCCCGGGGCCTCGACTTCCTCCGCCGCATCATCGCCGAGACCGAGCTCTCCGCCACCCAGATGTGGCCCACCCACATCAACCGCAACCCCCACCTCTTCGAGGAGGGCATCACCTACGCGAAGGCTGGCGGGTTCGTGGACTTCACCACCTCCACCCTGCCTTCCTACCTTGAGGAGGGGGAGATTCCCTGCGCCAAGGCCCTGCGCCGCATGCTCGAAGCAGGGGTGGATCCGGGCCACATCACCTTCACCTCGGACGGCCAGGGTAGCCTCCCAGACTGGGACCGCCACGGTCGCCTGCAGGACATCCAGGTGGGCCGGGTCACGTCGCTGTTCCCCGCCGTGCGCCAGGCCGTGCAGGAAGAGGGCATCCCCCTGGAGACCGCCCTCCGCGTGATCACCGCCAACCCCGCTCGCATCCTCAAGCTGAAGGCCAAGGGGCGCCTCGCCCCGGGCATGGATGCGGACGTCGTCCTCCTGGATCCCAAGAACCTGGAGGTCCGCACGGTGATAGCCAAGGGGCGCCTCCTGATGAAGTCCGGCAAACTGATGGCCAAGGGGACCTTCCAGTGACCGAGCCAGCGCAGGCAGCCAGCACCCCGCCCGAGGCCCCCGCCACGGGACTGAAGATGCCCCACACGCTGGTGATCGTGGGCGCCCTCGTCCTGATCGTCCTGGTGCTGTCCTGGCTGATCCCTTCGGGCGAGTACCAGCGCATGGAGGTCCTCACCAGCGAGGGCCTGCGGAAGGTCACCCTCCCTGGCACCTACCACCAGGTGCCCAAGGTCCTTCTGGGCCTCCAGGCCCTGCTGCTGGCCCCCATCAAGGGCTTCCTGGATGGCTCCCTGCTCATCTGCTTCCTGCTGGTGATCGGTGGGACCTTCGCCGTCTTCCAGGAGACCGGCGCCGTGGAGTCCGGCATCTGCGGGCTGACGGACGCCCTGGCCCGGCGCCCCGCTCTGGAAGGCCTGGTCATCCCGGTCCTGATGACGGCCTTCTCCCTGGCAGGCGGGATCTTCGGCATGGCCGAGGAGATCATCCCCTTCGTCATCATCTTCATCCCCCTGGCCCGGCGCCTGGGCTATGACTCCATCGTCGGCATCTCCATCCCCTTCCTGGGTGCGGCCGCTGGCTTCGCTGCGGCCTTCTTCAATCCCTTCACCGTCGGCATCGCCCAGAGCATCGCCGGCCTGCCCCTCTACTCCGGCCTCGCCTACCGCCTGGTCACCTGGGTGATCGGCACGACCGTGGTGATCACCTACGTGATGCTCTACGCCCGGCGCATCAAGCGGAATCCCGCCCTCAGCCCCGTGCGGGAGCTGGACCTGGCCCGAGGCAGCCTGGACGAGGCGGGCGTGAGTGCCGCCTGGGACGCCCGCAAGGTCGCCGCTCTCCTGCTCTTTGCCTTCTGCATGGTCCTGCTGGTGGTGGGGGTGCTGCGCTGGAAGTGGTACATGGAGGAGATCGCCGTGCTGTTCTTCGGCATGGGCATTGCCCTCGGCGTGGTGGGCCGCCTCGGCCCCAGCCGCATCGCCTCGCTCTTCGTGGCGGGTGCCAAGGATATGGTGGGCGTGGTGTTCATCGTGGCCTGCGCCCGGGCCCTGCTGATCATCGCCCAGGATGCCCGCATCATGGATACGCTGCTCTTCGCCGCCTCCAAGGCCATGGCGGTCCTGCCCCGGGTCGTGGTGGCCCAGGTGATGTTCCTGATCCAGTCCGCCATCAACTTCCTCATCCACTCGGGCACCGCCCAGGCCGCCCTGACCATGCCGATCATGGCCCCCCTGGCCGACCTCGTGGGTGTCACCCGCCAGACCGCGGTCTATGCTTTTCAGCTCTGCGAGTTTGTGAACCCCATCCTGCCCACCTCAGCGGTCACCATGGGCGTGCTGGGCGCCGCGAAGATCCCCTGGGACAAGTGGGCCCGCTGGTTCCTGCCCCTCCTGGTGATCCTGATCCTGCTGAGCTTCCTGCTGCTCATCCCGCCGGTGCTCTTCTTCCACTGGGGTCCGGCGTGAGCCTGCGCGCCTTCGCCCTCCTGGCCCTCCTGGCCGGCGGGGCCCTGGCCCAGGGCCCCGACCCGGCGGCGGACTTCATCCGGGTCAGGGGCAGCGAGCCCCTGCCCACCCCCCTGGCCGCCCTGGTGGACGGTCTGGAGGCGTCCCGCCTAAAAACCCACATGGCCTTCCTCAGCGATCCCCTGCGGGAGGGTCGGGGCCTGGGCAGCCGGGGCCTGGCCGCGACCACGGACTACCTCGAGGGGCAGCTGCGCAGCCTCGGCATCCCGCCCCTGGGGCCATCCTTTCGCCAGGCGGTGCCGCTCCGCCAGGTGCAGCCAGGGAAGGGCTCCATCCGCCTGAGGCTGGGAGGCCGCGGCCTCGTCTTCCAGGCGGGCTCGAGCGCCGTCCTGCCCCCCACCGAGCCCGGCACCCTGAAAGGCCCCTGCATCTTTGTTGGCCTCGGCATCCAGGAGCCAGCCCTGGGGCACGATGACTACCGGGGCCTGGACGTGCGCGGCAAGGTGGTCGTCTTCCGGGCAGGTATCCCTTCTGGCGAGGCCTGGCAGAAGCCGGAGCTGCGGGCCAGGTACGCCTCGGAGCGGCCCGCCGATCGCTACGATGCCCGCCTGGCGCTCCTGGAGAAGCTGGGTGCCAAGGCCGCCATTGCCATCGAGGAGGGCCTGGACCAGCGCCTCAAGGCCGGCAAAGAGCCCACCCTGCCCTACTTCCTGGCGGCCCCTGGCGTGGTCGTCGCCGGCGAGCCGCCCTTGGCCCGGGTAGCCCTGACGCCCGAGCTTCAGGCCCTGCTGCAGTCCCCCAAGGAAGGCACCGCCAGCCTCGCCATCCGGGGCCGGGTGCAGGCCCTCCAGAGCACCAACCTGCTCGGCTGCCTGGCAGGCGCCGACCCCGCCCTGCGGGGGCAGGCCATCCTCATCGGCGCCCACATGGACCACCTGGGCAAGCCCGGGGGCGTGCTGCATCCAGGGGCGGACGACAACGCCTCGGGCGTGGCCGCCGTGCTGGAGCTGGTCCGGGTCCTCGCGGCGAGCCCCGCGCGGCCCAAGCGAACGATCCTCTTCGCCTTCTGGACCGGCGAGGAGGAGGGCAAGTTCGGCTCGGTCCACTACACCCGCCACCCCCGCTGGCCCCTGGCCGCCACCCAGGCCTACCTCAATCTCGACATGATCGGCCATCCCTGGACCCCCCAGGAGCTGCAGGAGCTCGTCAGTGATCCCAGCCTGAAGGCACCCGAGGGCTTCCTGGAGGGGCTCCAGCCCACCCACTTCACCGAGCCCGGCCTCTCCAGCAGCCACCGGGACCTGGGTCCCATCGTGGCCCGGGCCGGCCGCGGCACGGGCATGTCCCTGCACCTGGACTGGACCGATGGCAAGAGCGGCGGCAGCGACTACCGGGACTTCGCCCGCCTCAACGTGCCCTTCCTGCGCTTCTTCGGCGACTACTTCCCGGACTACCACAAGCCCGGCGACACCCTGGACCAGCTGGACCCCGAGCAGGTGCGCCGCATGGCCCGCCTCGTCCTCGCCACCGCCTGGCTGCTGGCGGATCAGTGAAAAGAGCGTACATGAACTCAAAGGATCACCGCCAAGTCGCCAAGGACGCCAAGAAGTGCCTATCCGCCGCACGGCCCAACGAGGAGCGGTTTTCGGCTCTGTTGGATGAGGCCCTGGGTACCTCAATTTCGCCGGCCTAGATACCCAGCCCTGGCACCCCCAAATAGCGATCCCTACCCAAGGGTTGGCGGCTACCCCTCTAGACACCCGGTGGCCCCGGCCAAGGGGCCACGCCTTTCTTGGCGCTCTTGGCGTCTTGGCGGTGCATGTTTTGGCTATTGTTCATCGCGAATTGATCAGGACCCCGCAGCCAGCTAGCGCCCCAGTCCCGCCTCGAAGGCGCGCAGGGCGGTGTGGAATGTCTGGGGGGCGTCCCACATGATCCAGTGCTTGGTGGCGGGGACGTGGAGGATCCGGAAAGCCGGCAGCGTGGAGAAGCCATGGATGGTCAGGCTGGCGGCCTCCTTGGCGGGGTCAGGGTCCAGGGGCGCCGAGGCGAGATCCAGCACCGGCAGGCGCAGCTGGGCGTGGCGGCCGCCCAGGATGTCCCCGCACATGCCCCGCAGGTAGGCCTGGAGGGCCGCCGGGGACACCCGCAGGGCCTCGGCCACCACCCGCTTGGTCTGCTCCTGGGAGCTGGTCATCAGGCCCAGGAACACCGTCAGGGTCGAACCGGGATCCGACCCCATGGCGACGGCGGTGGGCTCCAGGTAGGCCGCCGGCAGGGCACTCAGGAAGCTGTCCACCAGGAGCAGCCCCCGGAAGGCCGTGGGATCTTCGAGGACAGTCCGGGCGCCGATGGGGCCACCCAGGGAGTGGCCCACCACCAGACAGGGGACCAGGCCCTCCTGGCGCACCAGCTTGGCCAGGTCCCTGGCCACCGCGCCGAAGTCGGCCCGCCCCTCCACCACCGCTGGCCCAGGGGTCCCGCCGCTGCCGGGCAGGTCCACGCTCAGCACCGTGTGGTCTCGGGACAGCTCAGCGGCGACCTCGGCCCAGACTTCCTTGTTGCCGCCGAAGCCGTGGATGAGCAGGATGCCCGGCCCCTTGCCCACCTTCGTGAAGGCGGGGGGCGCAGCCTGGAGGCAGAGGGCGGCAAGACAGATCAGGAGCAGGCGATGGCCCATGGCGACCTCGAGATTGAACCTTCAGGATCGCAGGAACCTCAGGGCAGCTGGACCTCGCCGTACCAACCCTTGATGGTGATCTTGGTGCCGTAGGGCGCGGAGAGCTTCTGCAGGAGGGCGAGGATCTCGGCGCCCCGCTTGGTGCTGGCCAGCCGGGGCACGCCGTAGAGGGGGCCCTCGTCGTCGATGGTCACCGGCAGCAGCTGGATGCGCTTGAGCTTGCCCTGGTTCAGGGTCATGCGCACCAGCACGGTCTCCAGCACCTCCCGGGACTCCCGGAGGTCGAAGACCGAGACATTCGAGGGACGAGGCATCTCGATGTCCCGCTGGTGGATGAGGTCCACGGGGATGCGCTCGGGGGTGCGGTACTGGTAGATGAAGTCACCCAGGCTGTAGAAGATGGGCCGGCCCTTGTAGAGCTCGATGCCCCGCAGCACGTGGGGGCCGGTGCCCAGCACCAGGTCCGCCCCGGCTTCGATGGCGCGGTGGTACATGATCTCTTCGTTGGGCGGGGTGGTGTCCTGGATGCCGTAGGCGCGGTGGTGGGTCACGTCATGGTTGTGGAGTGACACCAGCAGCAGGTCATTGCGGCGCCGGGCCAGGAGGATGTCGTCCTCCATGGTCAGCACATCGCTCTCCAGGGGACCTTCCACCTTCTCCACCTGGCCGCCCCGCACCGCCAGGATGACGGCGGGATCGATGGTGGAGAGGGAGGGCCCGCTGGCGTCCTTGCTGCGGTACTTGGCCGTCCAGTAGCGCATGTAGGCCAGCAGGGCCACGCGGGTCTTGTGGCCCGCCAGTTCCAGGCGGCCCGGGGCGTGGGCCTCGGCCAGGGTGGTGCCGGCACCGGCGTAGGTGATGTTGGACTGGTCCAGGGCTTTGAGGCTCTCCTTGAGACCCTCCGGACCAAAGTCCAGGGCGTGGTTATTGGCCACGCTCACCAGGTTGATGCCGGTGCGGGCCAGCTCCCAGCGAAAGTCCGTGGGCGCCCGGAAGTTGTAGAAGGGCCGCTGCAGCTCTGGTCGGTCATTGAGGGAGAACTCCATGTTGCCGTAGGCCACATCGGCTTCCTGCATGAGGCGCAGCAGGCCTGCCCGCTCCGGGGCTTCCAACTGACTGATGGGCTCGTTGAAGATCATGTCCCCCACGGCGGTCACCACCAAGTCACCGGGCTCCACCTTAAGCAGCTCGGTGAGGCGCCCGGCCCAGTCGAGGCGCTCGGGCTTCTCCAGGGGCTGGACGATGCGCCGATACACCGACGTGGGATCCGTCCGGGCCGAGGGGTGCTGGGCCGACGTCTGAGCGGAGGCGTCAAGGGCGGCCAGGAGCAGGAGGACGGCGGGCAGGTGCGAGCGGGGCGTGGTCATGCCTTCCTCCGGTGCAACCGGACGCAGACCGCCGGGCTGCACAATTTTCTTTCTTTCTCGGCTCCAAGGCAAAGTTATTCGGACATGCGGTGCGTCTAGAATCGAGCCATGACCACCCACCCGGACTACTGGAACCAGATCTACCAGGACGAGGGCCGACCCGGCTGGGACATGGACCGGGCCACGCCGCTGGTGGAGGAGTTGCTGGGTCTGGCCCTCCCGCTGGGGCTGCGGCCCGGTGGGGACCTGGTGGTGCCCGGCTGTGGCTACGGTCACGACGCCGCAGAGCTTCAGGAGCGGGGTTTCCAGGTCACTGGCCTGGACTTCGCCCCCCTGGCCATCCAGGGCGCCATGGGCCGCTATGGGGACCGGGTGGTCTGGTCCCAGGGCGACTGGTTCGCCACGCACCTGGGCCCCTGGGATGCCATCTTCGATCACACCTGCTTCGTGGCCATGGACCCGCCCCGGCGCCCGGCCTACGTGGCAGCCTGCGCGGGGCACCTGAAGCCCGGCGGCCTCTGGATGGCGGCCCTGTTCCATGAGGTCAAGGGGCTCAGCGGCCCACCCCATGCCATCCCCATGGAGGACATGCGGCACCTGGCGGAGGCCCACTTTGAGGTCCTCCACCTGGACCATGCCACCGCCAGCCACCCCCGCCGGACCGGCCGGGAGTACCTGCTGGTGGCCCGGCGCCGCTGAGGCCACCCTCATTCCCCCACCAGCCGCTGGGGCACTGGCCTAGAATGGGTGCAACCGTCCCCACTTCGGAGCCACCCATGCGCATGAAGGCCCTCCTTTCCGTGCTGCTGCTCTCCTCCCTGGCCGCCTCGGCCCAGGACCTGGTCCGCCTGGGCAACCTGAAGTTCGCCCACTACGGCGCCGTGTCCTACATGAAGGAGATCGCCCCCAAGTACAAGCTCAAGATCGACGAGCGGGTGTTTGCCAAGGGCATCGACATCAACCCAGCCATCGTGGCGGGTGAGATCGATGCCAGCGCCGCGGCCCTGGATGCGGCCATCGCCGGCCGGGCCGCGGGCGTTCCCATCTACGTGGTGGCGGGCTTCGCCAAGGGCGGCGCCCGCATCGTGGTGGCCGCCGGCTCCGGCATCAAGTCCCTCAAGGACCTCAAGGGCAAGAAGGTGGGCGTGGCCCGGGGCGGCGCCCAGGAGCTGCTGCTGCTGGCGGAGCTGGCCAGCGCTGGCCTGACCTGGTCCGACAAGCCCGGCAAGGATGTGCTGGTGCTCTACCTCCCCTTTGCCGACCTCAACCAGACCCTCATGGCCAAGAACATCGACGCCATGTGCCAGAGCGAGCCCTACAGCTCCCAGGCCATCAACAAGAAGTTCGGCGTGGAGCTCATGAAGCCCTACGACACCCCCCTGGGGGAGCCCATCCGGGCCCTGGTCATCACCGAGAAGCTGTACAAGGAGCGCCGGGATGTGGCCCAGCGGTTCCTGCTCTGCTTCGTGGAGGCCACCAAGAAGTTCATCGACGAGCCTGCGACCGCCGAGAAGTTTGTCCGCGACGTGATGTTCAAGGGGCAGATCACCTCCGAGGACTACCAGGACGCCATCGGCAACTCGCCCTTCAGCTACGACATCTCGGTGGCCCACGTGCAGGTCACCACCGACCTCATGGCCAAGTACGGCGTCGGCAAGATGGCCAACCCGCCCAAGGCCGGTGACTGGGTGAAGCTGGACCTGCTCGCCGAGGCCAAGAAGCAGCTCAAGATCGAGGCCCCCAAGGCCGCCCCTGCCAAGCCTGCCAAGCCAGCCAAGGCCAAGAAGGGATGAAAGGCTACCGCCACGCCGCTTCCGGCGTTCTCGTCCCCCTGGCCGCCCTGGCCTTCTGGCAGCTGCTCTCCAGCATGGGCTGGGTGAATGCCACCATCCTGCCCTCCCCCGGGGCGGTGCTGGTGAAGTGGTGGGCCTACCTACGGCCCCTGGAGGCCTTCGACCCCAACCAGGGCTCCTATCTCAAGTGGTGCTTCACCGGTGAGCTCATCCAGGACACCATCGGGAGCCTCTACCGCGTGCTGGTGGGCTTCGTCATCGGCGGCGGCCTGGCCCTGCCCCTGGGTCTGGCCATGGGCTACAGCCGGGTGGCCTACGGGCTCTTCAACCCCCTGGTCCAGGTGCTCCGTCCCATCCCGCCCATCGCCTACATCCCACTCTCCATCCTGTGGTTCGGGCTGGGTAATCCCCCGGCGGTGTTTCTCATCAGCATCGGCGCCTTCTTCCCCGTGCTCATGAACACCGTGGCGGGCGTCCAGAACGTGGACAGCATCTACCTGCGGGTGGGCCGCAACCTGGGGGCCAGCCGCCTCACCCAGTTCACCCGCATCATCCTGCCCGCCGCCACGCCCTACATCTTCACCGGCGCCCGCATCGGCATGGGGACGTCCTTCATCGTGGTGATCGTGTCCGAGATGATTGCCGTGAACAACGGCCTCGGCTACCGCATCCTGGAGGCCCGCGAGTACCTATGGTCCGACAAGATCATCGCCGGCATGTTCACCATCGGCCTCCTGGGGCTGGGCATCGACACCCTCATGAGCCGCCTCAGCAGCCACCTGCTGAAGTGGCACCGCGGCCTGGAGCAGGGATGAGCGACGCCGCCACCCACATCTCCATCCAGGGCGTCCACAAGGTCTTCGAGAGCGGGGGCCAGGAGGTCCACGCCCTCCGAGCCATTGACCTGGAGATCCCCCGGGGCCAGTTCGTCTGCCTCCTGGGCCCCTCGGGCTGTGGGAAGTCCACCCTGCTGAACGCCGTGGCCGGCTTCAGCCTCGCCACCGCCGGCACCATCACTGTGGATGGGAAAGCCATCACCGAGCCCGGCCCCGACCGGGGCATGGTCTTCCAGGAGTACGCCCTGTTCCCCTGGATGACCGTGGAGCAGAACGTGGCGTTCGGGCTTGAGATCAAGGGCACCGACAAGGCCGCCATCCAGGAGAAGGTCGCCAGCCTCCTGGCCATGCTCAACCTCACGGACTTCCGCAAGCGCTTCCCCAAGGACCTGAGCGGTGGCATGCGCCAGCGCGTGGCCATCGCCCGGGTGCTGGCCCTGGACTCGCCCATCATGCTCATGGACGAGCCCTTCGGTGCCCTGGATGCCCTCACCCGCCGGAACCTGCAGGACGAGCTGCTGCGCATCTGGACCGAGCTGAAGAAGACCATCCTCTTTGTCACCCACAGCATCGAGGAGGCCCTCTACCTGGCGGACCGCACGGTGGTCATGACCTACCGGCCAGGCACCATCAAGCGCGACCTCATGGTCGACCTGGAGCGCCCCCGGGACGTCGCCAGCCCCGCCTTCAACGCCCTCAAGAAGGAGCTGAGCCACCTCCTCATGGAGGAGCAGAGCCGCCACAACCAGGCGGAGTTCAAGGGCGCCGCGGTGGACTGAACCTCGCGCGGATCGCACCGCCGACGGGACTTGCTTGGCGGCCCAAGCCTGCCGATGAACAGCGAAACGGGATGCACCCATGGCTCATATCCAGTGGAAAGACCGCTACAACATCGGCTTCCGAGACATCGACGCCCAGCACAAGGTGCTCCTGGATCTGCTCAACGACCTCATCGACCTGGTGGGGGAGCGCCGGGATGCAGCCACCGTGGCGGGCATCTTCCAGCGCCTCTGTGAGTACGTCCGGGTGCACTTCAGCACGGAGGAGGCCTACCTTAAGGAGTTCGCCTATCCCCGCCTGGCAGAGCACCAGGCCCTGCATGCCACCTTCACCGCCCGCCTCATCGACCTGGACAGCACCTACGACCCGACCGATCCCCGCCTGCTCAGCGAGACCCTGGACTTCCTCAAGCACTGGTACCTGGAGCACATCACCCGGGCCGACCAGGACTATGTCCCCTTCCTGCCCCGGGACACCGAACCGCCGCCCATCCAGGCCATCATCTTTGACTTTGGCAATGTGCAGTACCGCTTCGACAACGGCCGCATCCTGGCGGGCCTGGCCCAGCTTACCGGCCGTTCCACGGAAGCCCTGAAGCAGGCCGTCTACGACGATGCTTCTCTGAGCGAGGACTACGAGGCGGGGCGCATCGACTCGCAGGCCTTCCTTGCCGGCGTGTCCGCCCTCTGCGGCCGAGACCTGACCGAGGCCGAGTTCCTGCCCATCTTCACGGGCCACTTCACCCCCATCGACAGCACCCTGGAGCTGATCCGGAGGCTCAAGCCCGCCTACCGCATCGGCCTGCTCTCCAACACCAACCCCTGGCACTTCGAGCACGGCATCCGCACCACCCCGGTGTTTCCCCTCTACGACACGATCACCCTGTCCTACGAGGTCGGCGTCCTCAAGCCGGAGCCCCGGATCTACCAGGACGCCGTGGCGAAGCTGGGGCTGCCCCCGGAGGCCTGCGTCTACATCGATGACCTGGCCCCCTTTGCCGAGGCCGCCACGAAGCTGGGCCTGCATGGCCTCACCTACACCACGCCCGTGGCCCTCATGGCTCAGCTGCGGCAGCTGAGGGTGGCCTTCTGATCCCAATTCCCCAACAAAGGGGCCACCACCCAAATTTCAGGCAGGCGGGCCGGTGCGGGCCAAGCCTCAACCCATGACTGAAATCGCCGCAATCATCTGCAGAGAGTCTCATCAAGCGTTGTTGCCCTTCAGCCCCGCCCCTCCCGGCTGTTCCCAGCGGTGACAACAAGAACGGCCAAGCAACTCAGCGCCGGGCCTTGCCGGTCACGCGCTCGATCTCGATGCGGAAGACCGTGACGCGGGCCAGGTTCTTCTCGATGCCCTCCCGTACCTGGTCAGGGTGCTGCGCCGCGAAGCGCTGGCCGATGGCCTGGAGGGCGGCGACCCGGGCCGCTTGGTCCTGGACCTGGGTGGCCCGGCCGAAGACGATGGCGCTCTCGTAGCGGGTGGAGAGCTCCTCCGGCAGCACCTCGGCCTGGGTGACCACGCAGTAGGAAACCCGCGTGTCGCCCGCCAAGTTATCCAGCTTGTGCCCCTCGGTGGCCGAGTGGATGAGCAGCGCCCCGTCCACGAGCACATGGTTCACGGGCACCGCATAGGGCCAGCCATCCCAGCCCACCGTCGCGAGAATCCCGAACTCAGCTTTGGCGAGAAGGGCCCAGGCCTCCTCCGGACCCAGTTCGCGCTCCCGGCGCCGCATAGGCTGGTGGGGCGCGCTCATGACCGCTTGCCGGCGATCCAGTTGAGGGCCTCCAGGGGTGTCATCCGGTTCAGGTCCAGGGCCTCCAGCTCGGCTCGCAGGCTGTCGGGCTCAACCTCGAACATGGGCAGGACGGGCTGCGAGGCCATGGGGGCCCGGGGCGGGGCTTCCGGGGCCTGGGCCAGCAGCCGCTGGGCCTTCTGGATGACGGACTTGGGCAGGCCCGCCAGCCGCGCCACCTGGATGCCGTAGCTGCGATCCGCAGGGCCCGGTGCCACGCGATGGAGGAAGTGCAGCTGCTCCTCCCACTCCTGGACCTCCACGTGGAGGTTCTGGATGCGCGCGTCCTCCGCCAGCTTGGTCATCTCGAAGTAGTGCGTGGCGAACAGGGTGCGCGGCGCGCCGCCCTTGAGGTCCCGCAGGAACAGGGCGATGGCCTCCGCCAGGGCCAGGCCATCCCGGGTGCTGGTGCCGCGACCGATCTCATCCAGGATCACCAGGCTGACCGACGTCGTCTGGTTGAGGATCCGTGCCGTCTCGGTCATCTCCACCATGAAGGTGGACTGCCCCTTGGCCAGCTGATCCGAGGCGCCGATGCGGGTGAAGATGCGGTCCACGAGGCCGAAGCGCATGAGCTCGGCGGGCACGAAGGAGCCCGTCTGGGCCAGCACCACCAGCAGGGCTGAGGTGCGCAGGAAGGTGGACTTGCCGCCCATGTTGGGGCCCGTCACCACGGCCATGGGCTGGGTGGCACTGAACTGCAGGTCGTTGGGGATGCACTCCCGGCCGAGGCGGGCCTCCAGCATGGGGTGGCGGGCCGAGGCCAGGGTCAGCTCCCGGTCCTCGCCCAGCTCGGGCCGGGTCCAGGCCGAGAGGCGGGCCCGCTCCGCCAGCGCTGCCAGGGCATCCAGCGTGGCCACGGCCTGGGCCAGAGCCAGCAGATCCGCCCGATGGGCCACCACGAGGGCCAGCAGGCGCTGTAGCTGGGTGGCCTCCAGGCGGACCTGGTCGCTCTCCGCGCTGAGCAGGCGCTGCTCGAAGGCCACCAGGCGCTCGGTGGTGAAGCGCTCGGCATTGGCCAGGGTCTGCTTGCGCAGGAAGTGGGCAGGCACGGCGCCCAGGTTCGATTTGGTGATCTCGAAGTAGTAGCCGAACACCCGGTTGTACTTGATCTTCAGGCTCTGGATGCCGCTCAGGCGGCGCTCTTCTTCCTCCAGCTCCAGCATCACCTGGCGGGCGTCCCGGGCCAGGCGGCGCACTTCGTCCAGCTCGGGGTCCACGCCTTCCCGGATGCTGCCACCCTTCTCGGCGTCCAGGGGCGGGGCATCGGCAAGGCACCGCTGCAGCTCCGCTAGCAGGGCGCCGCAGAGGGGCGTGGCAGCAGACCACAGGCCAAGGTCTGCCACTTCAGTGGCCCAGCCCTCGTCCTGGATACGGGTCGGCAGCAGCTGGAGGACGGCCAGGCCCTCGCGCAGCTGGGCCAGCTCCGGCGGGTTGGCGAGGCCCAAAGCCACGCGGCCCAGCAGGCGGTTGAGGTCCGGCACCTGGGTCAGCAGGGCCTGGATGGGTGTGCGCCGCCGGTCCTCCGTCAGCCACGCCACCTGGGACCAGCGGCCCTCCAGGGCAGCGGCATCCCGCAGGGGCTGCTCCAGCCAGGCCTTCATGAGGCGGGAGCCCATGCGGGTGCGGCACTGGTCCAGCAGGGCCAGCAGCGAGCCACTCCGACCGCCGTCCAGCCCGTTGGCCAGCACCTCCAGGTGGCGAGCGCCGGTGGCGTCCAGCAGGGGGCCGGCGGCACCCAGCTCCAGGGCCACGCCCTGCAGGTGGGCCGGGCGGCCCTTCTGGGTGGCCTCCACATGGTCGAGGAGCGCCGCCAGGGCCCCCAGGGCTGCGGGATGGGGATCCAGGCCCACGCCCTCCAGGTGCTGCCAGCCAAAGAAGGCCAGCACCTGCTGCCGGGCGCGGGAGGCCTCGAAGCGCCAAGCCGGGAGACGGGTGCGGGCGGCCTCCAGGTCAGGCAGGTCGGGGGCGCCCTCCGCCAGGATCAGCTCCTGGGGGCCGAGCCGCTCCAGGGTAGCGGCGAGAGCCTCTTCCCCCTCACCGGGAATCACCCGCAGGGCGCCCGAGGCCAGTTGCAGCAGGGCCAGGCCCCAGGTGCCGGCCACCCGGTGCATGGCGCAGAGCCAGCGGGCATCGTCGTCCAGCCAAGTGCCGGGGGTGATGATGCGCTTGATGGCGCGAGGTAGCAGGCCCTTGACCTCCTCGGCCTTGGCGGTGGGCTCGGCGATGGCGGCGGAAAAGCCCGCCGCCAGCAGCTTGGGCAGGTAGGACTCCAGGGCGAAGTGAGGCACCCCGCACATGGGCGTCTCCCCCACTGTGCCCTTGCCCCGCATGGTGAGGGCGATCTCGAGCACCGGCGCCGCCCGCACCGCATCCTCCCCGATGAGCTCGTAGAAGTCCCCCATGCGCGTCAGCAGAATGGCATCGCCCGCCTCGCGCTTGAGGCCCGCAATCTGCTGCATCATCGGAGTGGACATGGAAACCGTGAGATTCGGAGAACCCGGCAAGACTGCACAAGAACAAGAACTAGAACCACAGATTACGCAGATTACGCAGATTGGCCGAGGGCCAACCCGGAGGAGCCAGCCCTAGGTCCGACCAAGCGCTTATTCTCTGTGAATCTGTGCAATCTGTGCAATCTGTGGATCCCAGAAGTTTCAGTGGGTCATGCGTAGGATAAAGACATGGAACGGGTCGACTGTGTGGTGATCGGGGCGGGGGTGGTGGGCTTGGCTCTGGCCCGGGCCCTGGCTCTGCGGGGCTGCGAGGTGGTGGTGCTGGAGGCGGAGGACCGCATCGGCACGGGCATCAGCAGCCGCAACAGCGAGGTCATCCATGCGGGCATCTACTACCCCACCGGGTCGCTCAAGGCCCGCCTCTGCGTGGCCGGGAACCGGTCCCTCTACGCCTTCTGCGCGGCGCATGGCGTGGCCCACCGACGCTGCGGCAAGCTCATCGTGGCCACGGACGAAGCGGAGGCAGGAAACCTGGCAGGCATCCAAGCCCAGGCGCTGGCCAACGGCGTGGCGGACCTCCAGTGGCTGGAAGCGGCCGAGGCCCGGATCCTGGAGCCACGCCTGCGCTGCACCGCCGCCCTGCTCTCCCCCAGCACGGGCATCATCGACAGCCACGGCCTCATGCGCGCCCTCCGGCTGGAGGCTGAGGCCCACGGCGCGGCGGTGGTCCTGAAGAGCCCGGTCCTGGGCGGCCAGGCCACGGCGGCGGGGCTGGAGGTCCGGGTCGGCGGTGCCGAGCCCATGACCCTGCTGGCCGATCAGGTCTTCAACGCCGCCGGCCTCGGCGCGCAGGCCGTGGCCCGAGGCTTTGAGGGCAGCACCCCCGGCAGCGTGCCGGACCTGCACCTGGCCAAGGGGAACTACTACAGCCTGTCCGGCCCGGCGCCCTTCTCCCGCCTGGTCTACCCGGTCCCCTCCCATGGGGGCCTCGGGGTACACCTCACCCTGGACCTGGGGGGTCAGGCCCGGTTCGGCCCGGATGTGGAGTGGCTCGACCGGGAGGACTACGGCGTGGACCCCCGCCGGGCCGACGGCTTCTACGCTGCCATCCGCACCTACTGGCCCGACCTGGCCGAGGGCGCCCTGCAGCCGGCCTATGCTGGCATCCGGCCCAAGCTCCATGGCCCCGGCGAGCCCGCCCCGGACTTCCTCATCCAGCGCGAAGCCGCCCACGGCGTGCCGGGCCTGGTGAACCTCTTCGGCATCGAGTCCCCGGGCCTCACGGCCTGCCTCACCCTGGCGGAGGAAGTGGCTAGATAATCAGGCGGCGGAGGTGTCCTTGCCGTGGAGTTCCAGCCAGATTGCATCGGCACAGAGGTCCACGCCACAGGGCCAGGCCAGGATGCGGCCACCGTGTTCCAGGGTTGCGGCTCCAAAGACCGTTGGGTCACCCAGCGCCGCAAACACGCCCCCTGCCTGGATATCGGCGCCCAGGTCGAGGACACCGGCAGAGCCGTCCTCGAAGCGTAGGCGCAGGCGATGGTCAGTGAGGATTTCTAGGCTCTGAATTCGGTGCATGGTTCAGTCCAGGGGATCAATGGGGAGGAGGGGTTCGCGATTCTGCGCACGAACCCAGTCGGCCAGCAACTCGTCCTGGTGCAGTGCTGCCCACTCCAATAGTAGAGAACGAACCCTGCTGCTGCCAACCCCCGTCAGCACCCGAATGGGCTGGATCCCAACCCGCCACTCCTCCTCCCCATAGAAGGCGTGGAAGTGGGGCGGGGCATGGTCCCGATACAGCATGACCACCACGATCCCGAAGAAACGAGCCAGCTCAGGCATGGGGCCTCCCCCGACCAAAATGTACCACTGCCCTGCTCACGGACCGCTCCGAGGCTACCCTGGGGCATGGACCCCCAGCCCACCAACCCACCCCAGCCGGATGAGCCGCCGGAGATCTCCCTCTGCCTGGAGCTGGGTCGGGCTTTCCAGTCCCTGGGCATCCCCGCCCACCGCTTCGAGGATGCCCTCAGCCGCATCTCCACCCGCCTGGGCCTGGACGGCCAGTTCTTCGCCCTGCCCACGGCCTTCTTCGCCTCCCTGGGGAAGGATGGCCGGCACTGGACCTTCATCCAGCGCAGCCCCTCGGGGGATGTGGACCTCGGCAAGCTGTCGGACCTGCAGGCGACCACGGACGACCTCCTCTCTGGCAGCCTGAGCGTGGCCGACGCCCGCCTCCGCATCCGCGCGATCCTGGCGGCCCCGGACCGCTGGGGGACGCCCCTCACCGTGCTCTGTTTCGGCCTGGGCTCGGCCCCGGCGGCCCTGTTCTTCGGGGGCGGCTGGCGCGAGATGCTCATCACGGCGGTCCTGGGCTCCCTCATTGGCACCACGGCGCTGCTGCTGGGCCGCTCGGTCCGCCTCTCCCGCCTGGTCTATCCCGTGGCCGGAGCCCTGGTGGGCTTCCTGGCGGTGGCTGCTGCCGCCCGCTTCGACCACGTGTCGCCCCAGGTCCTCACCTTGGCGGGGCTCATCGTCCTGGTGCCGGGCCTCCGGCTGGTGCTGGCCATGAATGAGCTGGCCACGGGCAACCTGGTGGCCGGCACGGCCCGCCTCATGGATGCCGGCCTGACCTTCCTCTCTCTGGGCTTCGGGGTGGCCCTGGGCCAGCGCTTCGCCACCGCCCTGATGCCCCATGCCCTCCTGGGGGTGCCCGTCCCCCTGCCCGCCTGGACCCTGCTACCCACCCTCCTGTTGGCAGCCGGGGCCTTCATGGTGATCTTCAAGGCCCGCACTTCGGACCTGCTATGGATCTTCGCGGCCTGCACCTTGGCCTTCTACGGCACCCGCCAGGGGGCCGCCCTCCTGGGTCCGCAGCTCGGCGTCGCTCTGGGTGCCCTGGCCCTGGGCGTGGCCAGCAACCTCTTCACGCGGCTCCGCCGCCGACCTTCGGTGGTGACCATGCTCCCGGGCCTGATGGTGCTGGTGCCGGGAGGCCTGGGCTTCCGGGGCCTCGGCCTGATTCTCCAGAACCAGTTGGTGCTGGGCCTGGACACGGCCTTCCAGGCCCTGTTCGTGACCATCGCCCTCCTCATGGGTCTGCTGCTGGCCCAGGCCGCGGTGCAGCCCCGGACCGCCCTCTGACACTGGGCTTTTGCGGGACAGGGCAAGGGAAAAGATCACCGCCAAGGCGCCAAGGACGCCAAGAGGCATGGCAAGGTCCCCTCGGGTCCGCTCGTGGCGGCCTCCGCCCCAGCCGAAAGTGCCCCTCGCAGCTACGGGTCAGGCGGCTCCAGTCAAGGAACCGTGCCTGCCTTGGCGCTCTTGGCGGCTTGGTGGTGAAAGCCCTTACTCCACGATTTGCCGCGTGATGGTGGACGCCTCGCCGTGCTCGTGGAGGAGGCGGTCCAGGTCGGCCCAGGAGAAGGCAAAGCGCCCCTTCAGACCCCACTCGGGACCCCAGGAGTTGATCGCCCACACCAGCTTCTGCTCGGCATCCACCCCCAGCAGCTCGAAGGCGTGGCCCCCCCGCGGGGCCCCACGGAGCTTCACCAGGCCGCTGGCATTGGGCTTGTCGAAGCCCTCGTACCAGCTCAGCCCCACCTCCACCGGGCCAAGGTTCGACAGGGTCTTCAGGACATCGTCCAGACCGAAGCACCAGTGATACCCCTTGGCGTAGCCGAGCACGCAGAGGGCCTTCATGGCGGCGAGGATGGTGGAGCCCGTGTCCTGGGGGGGCCACTGGCCCACCAGGGTGTCCAGCTGACTGGCTTGGCTGTAGACCTTGCGGGCCAGGGTCTCGTTATACCGCTGGCCCTTCTCCCGGAAGGGGGCAGTGCACAGTAGGCCCACCGCCCCATTCCCGGTGCAGGAGCCCAGCTTGCCCTGATCAAAGGCGGCCAGGGTCCGCTCCCAGGTCCGGGTCACCACCTTGGCCCCCTTGGCCAGGGGGACTCCGAAGGCACGACTGCGCTCGTCGAAGTGCAGGTGCCGCCCCAGGCGCCCGCCCTGAGCGGAGGGGGTCTCAGGGATGAGGCCGATGCGGTGGGGGTTGGACGACACAGGCATGGGGCCTCCAGCGGCAGCAGCTTGGGATGTTTCGAGTCAGGCTAAGCAAAGCTGGATTCATGTCAATGCTTGTCCAGATTTAGAAAAAACCGCCCCACCCAGGGGCTCAAGCTCCTCTCAAACAAGACTTTTTTTAAATTTAGAAGAAAATATTAGTGCGTTTGAATCATATTTGACCCATTCTGGTAGGCGAGGTGTCCCATGTCCCTCCTTCCCTTCACCCAAAAAGCCAATGAAGCCCTGGTCACCGCCCGGGAGCGGGCGGTCCGGGACCAGCATCCGGAACTGGTGCCCCAGCACCTGCTGAGCGCCCTGCTCGCCCCAGAGGCCGGCCTCCACCCCCTGCTGGAGCGCACCGGCCTGGCACCGGACGCCGTCCAGGGCTTGGGGGATGCGATCGAAGGCCTGCTGCAGCGCCTGCCCCGGGCCGTGGGGGGCAGCGAGCCCCAGGTTGGCCCAGCCTTCCGCCACTTCCTGGAGGTGGCCAGCGACACGGGCCGGGGCCTGGGGGACCGCTTCCTGGCCACGGATGCCCTGCTGCTGGCCCTCACCAATGCCCACACGGATGCCCGGCCGGTGCTGGCGCGCTTCGGGCTCACCCGCCAGGCCCTGGAAGCCGCCATCCGCGAGGTGCGCAAGGGCTCCCGGGTGGAGGACGAGAAAGCCGAGGAGAGGTTCGCCAGCCTGGAGAAGTACGCCAAGGACTACACGGCCCTGGCCGCCGCTGGGAAGCTGGACCCGGTCATCGGCCGGGAGGATGAGGTGCGCCGCGTGCTCCAGGTGCTGTCCCGCCGCACCAAGAACAACCCCGTGCTCATCGGCGAGCCCGGCGTGGGCAAGACAGCCATCGTGGAGGGTCTGGCCCAGCGCATCCAGAAGGGCGATGTCCCCGAGAGCCTCAAGGGCCTGCGGGTCATGGGCCTGGATATGGGCTCCCTGGTGGCGGGCACCCAGTACCGGGGCCAGTTCGAAGAGCGCCTCAAGGGCCTCATCCAGGAAGTGGAGAAGGCCGCGGGCGCCGTCGTCCTCTTCATCGATGAGCTGCACTTGCTGGTGGGCGCAGGGGCCGTCTCCGGCGGCATGGATGCAGCCAACCTGCTCAAGCCGGCCCTGGCCCGGGGGGAGCTGCGCTGCATCGGGGCCACCACCCTGGATGAGTACCGCAAGCACATCGAGAAGGATGCGGCCCTGGAGCGTCGCTTCCAGCCGGTGTTCGTGGACGAGCCCGGCGTGGAGGCCGCCATCTCCATCCTCCGGGGCCTCAAGGAGCGCTATGAGCTGCACCACGGCGTGCGCATCCAGGACGCCGCCCTGGTGGCCGCGGCCCAGCTGAGCCACCGCTACATCGCCGACCGCTTCCTGCCGGACAAGGCCGTGGACCTCATGGACGAGGCCGCCAGTGCCGTGCGCATGCAGCTGGACAGCCGACCTGAGGAGATCGATGTGCGGGAGCGGCGGGAGATGCAGCTCCAGCTGGAGCGCCACTCCCTCATGAAGGAGAAGGACGCCGCCAGCCGAGGCCGCCTGGCCGACCTGGAGCAGGAGCTCGCCGGACTGAACGAAGAGCTGGGCCGCCTGCGCGCCCAGTGGGAGAACGAGAAGCAGGTCATCGAAGGCACCCGAGGCCTCCAGAAGCGCCTGGACGACCTCCGCATCGAGCTGGAGCAGGCCAAAGCCAAGGGCGACTACGAGCGGGCCTCCCGCCTGGAATATGGCGAGCTCCCGGGCCTGGAGAAGCAGCTGGCCGCCGCCTCGCCCCGGGAGAGCGCCATGCTGCGCCTGGAGGTGGGCGAGCCCGACATCGCGGCCATCGTCAGCCGCTGGACCGGCATCCCCGTGAGCCGGATCATGGAAGGTGAAGTGGAGAAGCTGCTCCAGATGGAGGCTCGCCTCGCCGAGCGGGTGGTGGGTCAGGAGCCGGCCCTGACCGCCATCTCGGATGCCCTCCGGCGCAACCGGGCCGGCCTGGGCGACCCCAAGCGCCCCATCG
The DNA here is from genome assembly GCA_903840385.1 of uncultured Holophagaceae bacterium. Lineage (GTDB taxonomy): Bacteria > Acidobacteriota > Holophagae > Holophagales > Holophagaceae > Geothrix. Next base: position 7,246 of record CAIMFT010000201.1, on the reverse strand, counting down.
GCAGCTTCCTCTTCCTGGGCCCCACGGGCGTGGGCAAGACCGAGGCCGCCCGGGCCCTGGCCGAGTTCCTCTTCGATGACGAGAGCGCCCTGGTGCGCATCGACATGAGCGAGTTCACCCACGAGGCCGACGCCACCCGGCTCATCGGCGCCGCCCCGGGCTATATCGGCTACGAAGAAGGTGGCCGCCTCACGGAAGCCATCCGCCGCCGTCCCTACGCCGTGATCCTGCTGGACGAGATGGAGAAAGCCCACCCCCGGACCTTTGACCTCTTTCTGCAGGTGCTGGAGGATGGCCGCCTCACGGATGGCCAGGGCCGCACGGTGGACTTCCGCAACACCGTCGTCCTCATGACCACCAACCTGGGCAGCCAGGCCATCTACGATGCCGGGGGCGACCCGGCCCGGGCCGAGGTCGCCGTGCAGGCCGCCCTCCACGGCCACTTCCGGCCGGAGTTCCTCAACCGGCTGGACGAGGTGGTGATCTTCCGGTCCCTGGACCGGGAGGACATGCAGGCCGTGGCCCGCATCCAGCTACGCCGGGTGGAGGGCCTGCTCCGGGCCCAGCGGCTGGAGCTGGAGGTGCCCGAGGCGGCGGTGGCGTGGCTGGCCGAGGAGGGCTTTGATCCCCTCTACGGCGCCCGCCCCCTCAAGCGGCTCATCCAGCAGGTGGTAGTCAACCCCCTGTCCCGCCTGGTCCTTCAGGGTCGCCTCCAGCCCGGCGGGCTGGCCCGCCTCTCCATCGCTGATAATCAGCTCCTGGTGGAGGCCCTACCCGTCCAATAGCCGCAAACGGACGCATCCGGTAGGAACGGTTTGCCCGGCTGGGCCAGCGGAAGGACAGGCCCCTCTGAAACTTGGCCCACACACCCATGGGTCCGATGAGGATGGGGTCGCCGGAGCCGCTGTGCCCTTGAACCACCCCATCCCCATCCTCATCGTGGATGACGAAGCGGACCTGCGGGAGCTGCTCGTGGAGGCCCTCACCGAGCAGGGCTATGCCGCTGTGGGTGCGGATGGCGCTGCCCAGGCCCTGGCCCTGGTGAAGGACCAGCACTTCCCCGTGATCTTCACGGACCTGAACATGCCGGGCGGGCTCTCGGGGCTGGAGCTGCTCCGGGCCGTGCACGACCTGGATCCCCGGAGCATGGGCATCCTGATGACGGGCTACGCCACCACGGAGTCCGCCATCCAGGCTCTCAAGCGCGGCGCCTACGACTTCATCCAGAAGCCCTTCAAGCTGGTGGAGATCGAGGCCAGCCTGGAGCGGGCCCTGGAGCACTACCGCCTGCTCCGGGAGAACGAGGACTACCAGGAGAACCTGGAGCGCATGGTGGCAGCCCGCACCCAGGAGATCCTGGGCCTGAAGAACGACATCGAGCAGCTCTTCGAAGGCTTTGTGAACGCCTCGGTGACCGCCATCGAGGCCCGGGACCCCAGCACCTCCGGCCACTCCAGCCGCGTGGCAGACCTCACCGTCGGCCTGGCTGAAGCCGTGAACACGACCCCCAACGGCCCCTACGGCGGGCTGCTGTTCAACGACCTCCAGATCCGGGAGATCCGCTACGCCAGCCTGCTCCACGACTTCGGCAAGGTGGGCGTCCGGGAGCAGGTGCTGGTGAAGGCCAAGAAGATCGAAGGGGAGCACCTGGAGAGCATCTTCCAGCGGCTCCACCAGCGGTCCCTGGAGGCCATGCGAGACCGCCTCCTGGAGGCCTGGAGCCGGGGCCTCACCTTTGACCCCGACGCCCTGGGTGGCATCCTCCGGAAGCAGGAGGAGGAAGCCCATCGCCTCATGGACCTGATCCGCCGCAGCAACGAGCCCACGGTCCTGCCCCAGGAGGTGGCCCTGGAGCTGAACCTCCTCCAGGACCTGACCTTCCAGCACTGGTCCGGGGCCAAGAAGACCCTCCTGGAGCGGCAGGACCTGGACCTCCTGATGATCCCCAAGGGCAGCCTCTCCGAGGACGAGCGCAATGAGATCCAGAACCACGTCACCTACACCTACCGCTTCCTCAGCCAGATCCCCTGGACCACGGAGCTGGCCAATGTCCCAGACATCGCCTGGGCCCACCACGAGCGGCTCAACGGCAAGGGCTACCCCCGCCAGCTGACGGACGCCGACATCCCCGTGCAGAGCAAGCTCATGGCCGTGGCCGACGTCTACGATGCCCTCACCGCTGCGGACCGGCCCTACAAAGCGGCGGTGAGCGTGGAGCGCAGCCTGGAGATCCTTGGGCAGGAGGCCAAGGTGAACCTCCTGGACCAGGAGGTGCTACGGATCTTCATTGAGGCCAGGATCTACGAACGCACCCTGGCTCTGGCTCGGAAGGGCTCATGAGCGGCCAGGTCCTGATCGTCGATGACAACGCCGCCATCCGCAGCGGGATCAAGGCTGTCCTCATGAGGGACGGCACCTTCAGCCACTTCGCCGAGGCCGAGGACGGCCTCTCGGCCTTCAAGGCCATCCTGGACCAGCCCCCGGACCTGGTGATCTGCGATCTGGTGATGCCGGGCTTCGACGGCCTTCGCTTCCTGGGACTCAAGGCCAGCCGCCGGGAGCTGGACCAGATCCCCGTCATCATCCTCACCGCCGAGGACGACCGGGAGCGCAAGGCCGAGCTCCTCGAGCGGGGTGCCTCGGACTACATCACCAAGCCCTTCCACGACAAGGAGCTCCTGGCCCGGGTCCGCATCCACACCAAGCTCAAGCGCCTCCAGGACGAGCTGCGGGAGAAGAACAGCCAGCTCCAGACCCTCTCCATCACGGACGCCCTCACGGGGCTGGCCAACCGCCGCTTCCTCATGACCCGCCTGCAGGAGGAGGTCCAGCGCGCCGAGCGCCATGGGACGCCCCTGGCCGTGGTCATGGTGGACCTGGATCACTTCAAGCAGGTCAATGACACCCACGGCCACGCGGCTGGCGACCGGGTCCTGCAGAACGTGGGCTCCCTGCTGATGAGCTCCGTCCGGGCCACGGACCTGGCGGCGCGCTTCGGGGGTGAGGAGCTCACGCTGGTGCTGCCCCACACAGGGACCGCCGGTGCCCTGCAGGTGGCCGAGGTCCTGCGGCAGAAGATCGCCGAGCAGGTCCATGCGGTGGAGGGAGCCACCCTGCAGCAGACCGTCAGCATGGGCCTCGCCGCCTGGGAGGGCCAGGGGCCTGCCCCCAGTGCCGAGGGCCTCCTCAAGCAGGCCGATGACGCCCTCTACCGGGCCAAGCAGGGCGGCCGCAACCGGGTGGAAGCAGCGCCTAGCGTGTAGCCTGCCGCAGGGCCTCGACCTTGTCCGTCCGCTCCCAGCTGAACTCGGGCCGACCGAAGTGCCCATAGGCAGCGGTAGCGCGGTAGATGGGCTTACGCAGGTCCAAGGCCTCGATCATCGCTTTGGGGGTGCAGCTGAACACGGCGCGAACGGCCTTGACGATGGCTTCGTCAGAGACCTGGCCGGTGCCGAAGGTGTCGACCGCAATGGAGACCGGCTCAGCAACGCCGATGGCGTAAGCGAGCTGGATCTCGCAGCGGCTGGCGAGGCCCGCAGCCACGATGTTCTTGGCGATGTAGCGGCCCATGTAGGCGGCGCTGCGGTCCACCTTGCTGGGGTCCTTGCCCGAGAAGGCACCTCCGCCGTGATGCCCGCTGCCACCGTAGGTATCCACGATGATCTTGCGGCCGGTGAGGCCAGTGTCACCCATGGGACCGCCCACCACGAAGCGCCCGGTGGGGTTCACGTGATAGACCGTTTCCGCATCCAGAAGGTCCGCAGGCAGCGAGGCCTTGATGACATCCTGCAGAATGCTGTCCCGGATGGCGTTCTGCAGGACATGCTCGTCGTGCTGGGTGGAGATGACCACCGTGTGGATGCGCAGAACACGATCGCCATCGAACTCGACGGTGACCTGGCTCTTGCCATCGGGGCGCAGCCAGGGCAGCTGGCCGCTCTTGCGGACTGCCGCCAGCTGGCGGGTGAGCAGGTGGCTGAAGTGGATGGGGGCCGGCATCAGCTCCGGGGTGTCGCTGCAGGCATAGCCAAACATCAGGCCCTGGTCGCCAGCGCCGCCGGTGTCCACGCCCATCTTGATGTCCGGGCTCTGCTGGTCGATGGTCACCATGACGGCGCAGGTGGCGTGGTCGAAGCCCTTGATGTGGTGGTCATAGCCGATGTCCTTGACCACGTCCCGCACCAGGGTAGCGATGGGGATGTAGGTCTTGGTGGTGATCTCGCCAGCCACCAGCACCAGGCCCGTGGTCAGCAGGGTCTCGCAGGCCACGCGGCTGGCCGGGTCGTCGGTCAGGGCGGCATCCAGGACGGCATCGGAGATCTGGTCCGCCATCTTGTCGGGGTGGCCTTCGGTGACGGATTCCGAGGTAAAGAGGTGTCGTCCCTGTGTGGCCATGCGGATCTCCCAGTCACCTGCCCTCAGCGGGCACGCAAAAGAGGGAGTATAACCCGCATCCAGAGCCTACACCTTTCGGTTGAAGCGCCCCTTTCGGAACTGTCGTAGCCTAATCTACAGGAAGGGAAGTCCCCCTTTCCCAGCAGGTCGGCCTGCACCCCTCCGGGAGGAGAACATGAACCCATTTCGCCGCATGGCCCTGGTGCTGGCCCTCCTGGCCGTGCCCAGCCTGGTCCTGACCACCGCCTGCAAGCGCGAGGATCCGCAGATTCGCGAGCTGACCCAGAAGGCCAACGAGGCCGATCGGGCTGGCCAGCAGCTGGCCCAGGCCGGCACTGAGCAGCAGAAGAAGCTGGCTCAGGCTGGCGTCAATGACGTCAAGCCCAACGCCGAGACCCTGCTCCTCACGGACGACCAGAAGAAGGCCCTCGAGGAGCGCATCCGGAACGAGAAGAACAGCTCCTACCAGGCCCTGCTCCAGGAGGTCCTGGACAAGGACAAGGAGATCAAGGACCTGAACACCAAGCTCGCCAAGCTGCGGGCCGACCTGCCCAAGCCCGACCTGGCCAAGCCCAACGACAGCCACTACGGCATGGCCCTCCGCTTCCTTAAGAAGAAGGGTGTCTCCGAGGAAAACGCCAAGAAGCTGGTGAGCCGCGTGGCCATCCTGGACAAGCTGGCCCCGGGCTTCGAGGTCTACCACTTCTACGCCAACGGAACCTACGGCACCTGGGTCGCCCAGGGCAAGGCCAAGATCAGCCCCAGCGACCTGATGCGTCAGGAGCGGGAAAAGATCGAGGGCGAGCGGGACACCGCCGTGGCCCAGAGCGACAAGCTCCAGGTGGAAGTCCTGGATCTGGAGAGCCAGAAGAAGAAGATCGAGGAAGAGATCACCGGGCTGCGCAGCGAGCGCACCAACCTCCTGGAGGAGCGCACCAAGCTCCAGGCGGACAATGCCGGTCAGCTCTCCAAGCTCAACTCCCTGCACTATGTGGTGGGCACCCGGGACGAACTCAAGGCCTCCGGTGTCATCGAGATCCCTGTTTTCGCCAAGGACCGTGCCGGGAAGAACTGGCGGGATGAGGTCTTCACCCAGAGCCTCGACCTCCGCTCCGGGAAGACCATCGTCATCAAGGCGGGCGAGCTGGGCCTCAAGCGTATCGGCAAGGTCAATGTGGTGCCTGGCTCCTACCTGAAGGACGAGCACTATCGCCTGACCATCAGCGAGGACAAGCAGTCGGCCACCGTCGAGCTGATCGCCGTCTCCCGCTTTAGAAACGACAAGGTCGTCTTTGCCGTAACTGACTAGCCACCTGCGGGTGGGAAGAGGGGGCTCCGAGGGGAGCCCCCTCTTTTTTGTGGAATTTCCCTGCAAGCGGGCCTATCGTCTGGAGACCTTCCCGGATTTCCCTTAACCCCACCCATGAGGTGATGCGATGCATCTACGCTTATCCCAGGTCTTCCTTGGCACGTCGCTGCTGGCGCTTCTCGCCTGTGCAGGCGGCGGTGACTCCAAGGCCCCCACCATCGTCACCGGTGGCGGCACCATGCCCGGATCCAATGCAGTCGTGTTCGATCCCACCACCGGGAACGTGCCCCTGCCCAACATCCTGGTCACCGCCTCCATCACCGGGATCACCTACTCGGCGACCTCCACCCCGGCGGCTGCCACCCTCAACATCAACCCGGGCTACCCCCTGACCCCGGACAAGGCCCTGGCCTTCGTCAACCTCAAGGAGATGGGCAACACGCACGCCGTGTCCGGCCTCAATGCCCCCATCTACATCTCGTTCCCCGGCGCGGTGGACACCACCACGGTGAACAGCTCCAACATCAAGGTCTTCCAGCTGACCCCTGACACCGCCGGCACCGAGAATGCGGCCCTGGGCTTCACGGACATCTCCAGCCTGTTCACCTACAGCACCATGAACCTGGTGCCCTCGGGCGTGGGCGTCTATGTGAGCCCCAAGCTGCCCCTGATCCCCGGCACCCGCTACCTTTATGTGGTCACCAACCGGGTGAAGGATGCCGCCGGCAATGCCGTCGTGGGATCCCCCTACTTCGAAGCCCTCAAGGGCACCACCGCCCTCGCCGGCTCCTTTGCTGCGCTGGAAGCGGTCCGGGCCAATGTGACCTCGGGCTCCAACATCCTCCTCTCCGGCTACGCCAAGGTCATGGATGACCTGATCGCCGCCAGCGCCACCACCACCGTCACCAAGCGCTCCGACATCGCCGTCCTGGGCCGCTTCATCACCACGGGCGCCGGTTACATTCCCACCGATCCTCTCAACGGCACGCCGGCCCTCGCCGCCGTGCGCATCCCCATGGAAATGGCTCTGTGGGCTTGGGCCAACAACGCCCCCGTCCCCAACACTGTGGACTTTAGCACCTCTGAGAGCCGCATCTGGAGCAACAGCACCAGCGCCTTCACCGTGCTCGCCAGCGAAGCCGCCGTCCCGGGCTCCGTGGCTGCCGCCTACACCTCCGTCGGCCTGGGCTCCGCCCCCAGCAGCGCCATTGGCCTCATCGCCACCGGCACCATCGAGAGCGCCAACCTGCAGTTGGATCCCTACGGCGTTAATGCCAATCCAAGCATCAGCGGCAACCTGTCCGCCGCCACGGGCCTCATCTACAACCCCGGCACCTCCATCCTGCCCGGCACCGGCGTGACCCAGGCCGCCCGCAATGCCACCGGCAAGCTCCGCGGCTTCTACCACACCACCCGCACCCTGCCCTACATCATCCTGGCCCCCAAGGCCGCTCCCGCCGGCGGGACCTACCCCGTGGCCATCTTCCTCCATGGCATCGGTGGCCAGAAGGAGAATGTCCTCGGCCTCGCCAACACCCTCTG
>CAIMFT010000200.1 GCA_903840385.1 uncultured Holophagaceae bacterium | reverse complement strand
CTCGGCGGTGGCGGTGGCCTCGGGCCAGGGGAAGATGCCGTGGTTCTCGACCATGAAGTGGTGGCGCAGGGGCACCAGGAACAGGATGCCGATGCAGCCGCCCAGGAAGCTCACGATCACCACCTGCCACAAGGTGGGTATGGGCACCCCGCTGCCCGGCGTGTTGGCCAGGATGTAGAGGGCGGGGATGGTGAAGGCCGCGCCGCTCACCACGTGGCTGCTGTTGGCGCCAATGCTCTGGACGATGACGTTTTCCAGGATGGTGTTCTTGCGGGGGAAGAAGCGCGAGAGGCCCACGGCCAGGATGGCGATGGGGATGGCGGCCTCGATACCCTGGCCCAGCTTCAGGGCCAGGTAGGCGGCGGCCATGCTGAAGATGGCGCAGAAGATGAGGCCCATGATGATGGCCCGGGGCGTGGCCTCAGGCATGTCGTCCTGGGGCACCAGCGGGACATAGGCCTCCCCCGGCTCCAGCGGCCGCCGCGCATTCAGCGGCAGGCCCTTGATCTCCTGAGGTTCAGATCCGTGGGACATGGGAACTCCTAAATGCAAAAAAAGATCACCGCCAAGACGCCAAGACACCAAGAAAAACAACAACAGGTTCTTTTCATTTCTTGGCGCTCTTGGCGCCTTGGCGGTGATCCGTTAATCGGGATAATTCGCAAGGATGGACTGGACGACCCGGCGGGAGAGGCCGTGGTAGCCGGGGCTGGCGGCGGCGAAGATCTCCCGGGCCAGGGCCCGGGTCCGGGGGGTGGCGGCCAGGGCCCCGTAGAGGGGGCGCAGGTACTTCATGCGGCCCACCCGGAGCAGGACCTTCTGAATCGTCGGGAAAGCTGGCTCGTAGTCTGCGGCGGCGGCCAGGGTGAGCCACTCCACCAGGATCTCGTGGTTGCCCCGGCCCATGAGCTGGAAGTGCGCATCCAGCCAGACGCAGTCTGCCTGCGTGAGCTGGCGGGGCAGCTTCTGGAGGTAGACCAGCAGCTCGTTGGTGCTCCAGCCCTTGATCTGGCTGTCCGTGGGCCGACCCCCGGCTGCCCAGGTCCCGGCCAGGGCCGTAAGGGTGTCCAGCTGCGCACTGCGGAACTGCGGGGCGCTGGGGGGCAGACCCGGCTCGTCCAGGTAGGTTCGGGCGTGCACGGCCTCCAGGGCGCCGGGCAGCTTGGCCTCCACGAAGTTGCAGAACTGCTCGGTGGTGATGGAGGTGAAGCGGTGGGCGTCCATGTAGTCCCGCAGGAAGTGGTGGAAGCGCTCCTCGCCCACCTCCCGCTCCAGGGCCGCCACCAGGCGGGCACCCTTCTCGTAGGGGATGCTGGAGAAGGCATCGTCGGGGTCAATGCCTTCGAGGTGCATGCGCAGGACAGTCAGGTGGGGCTCGGCCTGGAAGCGCGCCAGGCTGTCTTCCAGGGCCTTCTGGCCCATGGCCCAGCCCAGGGCGGCGGCGTCGTCGCCGTGGAGGGTGAGGAGGATCTTCCGCTCGGCCCAGACGGTGAAGCCTTCGTTGAGCCAGAAGTGCTCCATGCTGGCGTTGGTGACCAGGTTGCCGGTCCAGCTGTGGGCCAGCTCGTGCGCCACCACATCCACCAGGCTGCGGTCCCCCGCCAGCAGGGTGGGGGTGAGGAAGGTCATGCGGGGGTTCTCCATCCCGCCGTAGGGGAAGGAGGGTGGCAGCACCAGCATGTCGTAGCGGTCCCAGGGGTAGGTCCCGAAGAGGCCCTCGGCCTTGAGGATCATGTCCTCCACCCCGGCGAACTCCCAGGCGGCGGCGTCCACGGTCTCGGGCTCGGCCCAGACCCGGGCCCGGGGGCTCAGGTCGCGGCTGGCGAGGCGGCCCACGGCCAGGGCCAGCAGGTAGCTGGGGATGGGCTGGGGCATGGTGAAGCGGAAGGTGTGGCGGCCATCGCCCGTGGCCTCGTCCCCGGCGGGGCCGGCGCTCATGACGGCCGTGAGGCCCTCGGGCACCGTCACCTCGGCCTGGTAGGCCACACGCACCACCGGCGTGTCCTGGCAGGGCACCATGGTGCGGGCATGGATCTGCTGGCACTGGCTGAAGAGGTAGGGGGCCACCTTGCCCTCGGTCTGTGTGGCGTCCAGCCACTGGAGGGCCATGGCGTCCGTTGCTGTGAGGTAGGTGACCGCAACTTCGTGGGTGCCGGCGGGCACCTCCAGGCGCAGGCGGCGGCCCTTGATGGCGTCAGGCTCCCCCAGCTCCCAGGGGATGGGGCCGAGGCCCGGCACCTGCACGGATCGGATGTCCAGGCCCTTGGTGTCCAGGTCCAGGGGGCCGGCGATGTCCCGGCCGAACTCCAGCACCACCTCGCCAGCGATGCGCTTGGCCTCGAAGTCCACCCCCAGCTTCAGGCGCAGGCGCCGGGCCTTGGGCTGGGCAGAGTCGTAGCAGGAATGCGGATCAGGAAAGGACATGGCGACCTCATGAGACTCAAGATGATACCCATTCCCTAAACTCACGAGGCCCCGCCAGCGGGGCCTCGAAGCTGAAAATCGAGGATTTTCAGCAGGCGCTAATCCTCATCAAGGGCCAAGCCCTCAACCTTCTTCACCTTGATGACGTCGCCGTGGTCCTTGACGATGCCCCGCAGCCAGCCTTCCGGGGCCTTGGGATGGGTGACGTCGCCCTTCTCGTTGCGCACGTTGCCGTCCAGGTACTTCCAGATGAGGAACTCGCCCAGCTTCTTCCAGCGGGTCACGAGCTTCTCAGTCTCCTTGGCGGCGTAGCCCGTGAGGTACTCCTTCGCCAGGCCGGGGTTCTGCTTGTAGAGGTCCAGGGCCGTGCGATCCACCTCGGGCTGGTCAGCCAGATACCGGCCTTCGAACTCCCGCTGCACCTTCTGCACGTCGACAATCATGTCGCTCCAGCGGGTGTAGGCGTAGTTGGTGACGAAGTTGAAGGTCCAGAAGGCGCTGTCCCAGCTGAACTCGTTGAAGTTGCCGGTGCCGATGGCGAAGGCCTTGGGCGGCTCCTTGATGCCGCAGGAGATGGGCACATAGACCGTGGCGTAGGTGTCATCCACGCCGAACCAGAGGACGCCACCCACGGGATCCGGCAGCCAGGAGCGGCTCTGGGTCACGAAGGAGAAGCCGGTCTGCTGGGTGCTGATGGCCCGCTCGTGGACATAGTCCTGGCCGTCCACCTTGAAGCCCATGGGCCGCCAGCGGTAGGGCAGGCAGTAGGGGCCGGCGCCGAAGTCCTTGGTCATGTCGAACTCGGTGCCTTCGTAGTGGTCGCGCATGAGCTCCATGGCGTCCCGCACATCCAGCTTCTGGTCGGGCTTCACGAAGAGGGGCATGGGCTTGGCGCCCTTCTCAGCCTTCACGAAGTCCATGGAGATCTTCTGGCTCTTGGCGGCGCGGTTGAAGATGCTCCACACCCGGGCCTCGCAGGCCCGGAGGGCGCCGAAAGTGAGGGGTGCGTAGGTGTCGGCGAAGCTGAAGGACTTGTCCTCGCCCTTGTACCAGCCCTTCTCGCGGGCGAAGGAGATGAGGTCCTTGCTGAAGAGGGCGTTCTTGGGATCGTTCTGGGGGAACTGGCGGATGCGCGCCTGGTTGGCGTGGGCGCTGATGGTGCCATCCGGCAGGCGGTAGGCCACCCACAGGGCGCCCTTCTGGCCCTTGCCACGGCCCATCATCTCGAGGATCCAGACCTCGTTGGGGTCGGCGATGGAGAAGCTCTCGCCGCTGCTGGCGTAGCCGAACTCATCGGTCAGCTTGGTCATCACCTCGATGGCCTCGCGGGCCGTCTTGGCGCGCTCCAGGGCGATGTAGATGAGGCTGCCGTAGTCGATGATCCCGCTGGGGCCGGCCAGATCCTTGCGGCCGCCGAAGGTGGTCTCGGCGATGGCGAGCTGGTGCTCGTTCATGTTGCCGACCCGGGTGTAGGTTACCGCCGCTTCCGGGATGCTGCCCAGGATCTTGCCCGTGTCGAAGGTGAAGCCGCTGTCCCACTCCCGGATCTCGCGCACCTCGCTGGGCAGGTGGCGGCCGCCGCGCTTGAAGTAGAGCTCGCCGTAGAGGGTGTGGCTGTCGGCGGCGTAGGTGATCATCGTCGCGCCGTCCTTGCTGGCGCCCTTGGTCACCAGCAGGTTGGTGCAGGCGTCCAGGGCGGCACCGCCGGCGAGGAGGGTGGCGAGGAGCACGAGGGGTCGGATGCGCATGGGGATCCTTTCGGGGCGACTGAGAAGGCTACCAGATGGCCGGGCGGGCTGCAGCGGGCCGCTTCATGGGGTCCCCATCCTGGCAGCCAAAGGCCTCGAAGAACTCTGGCAGGTTGGACAGGGGGCCATTGACGCGGAACTTGGCGGGGCTGTGGGGATCGGTGTTGGCGCGGAGGCGGGTGGCCTCCTCCCGAGTGAGGGTGCGCCAGGTCTCGGCGTAGCCCAGGAAGAAGCGCTGCTCGGGCGTGAAGCCCTCGCTGCGGCCCCCGGCGGGCTTGCCCTTCTGGCTGAGCTTCCAGGCATCCCAGGCGATCTTGAGGCCGCCCAGGTCGGCGATGTTCTCGCCCAGGGTCAGCTGGCCGTTGAGGTGCAGGCCGGGCAGGGGCTCGTAGGCATCGAACTGCTTGGCCACCAGGTCGGCCCGCTCGTTGTAGGCCTTCTCGTCCGCGGCGGTCCACCAGGCCTTGAGGTTCCCATCGCCGTCGTACTGGCGGCCCTCGTCATCGAAGCCGTGGGTCATCTCGTGGCCGATGGTGGCGCCGATGTTGCCGTAGTTCACCGCATCGTCGGCCTTGGGATCAAAGTAGGGCGGCTGGAGGATGCCCGCCGGGAAGGCGATCTCGTTCATGGAGGGGCTGTAGTAGGCGTTGTTGGTCTGGGGGGTCATGTCCCACTCGTTGCGGTCGATGGGCTTGCCCAGGTTGGCCAGGCGGCGCTGGAACTCGAAGCGCCGGGTCTCCAGGATGTTCAGCACATGGGCCTGCCGCTTCACCTTGAGGGCGGTGTAGTCCCGCCACACATCGGGGTAGCCGATCTTCACCCGCATGGCGGCGAGCTTGGCCTTGGCCTTGACCTTGGTGCCGGGGCTCATCCACTCGAGGCCATCGATGCGGGCTCCGAGGGCCGTGCGCAGGTTGTTGACCATCTGCAGGACCTGAGCCTTGCTGCTGGCAGGGAAGGCCTGCCGGACGTAGAGGCGGCCCAGGGCCTCGCCCAGCCCGCGGTCGGCGGCGAACATCACGCGCTTCCAGCGGGGGTGCATGGCGGTGGTGCCCTGCAGGCGGGTGCCGTTGAAGGCGAAGGACTCGGCCTCGAAGGCGTGGCCCAGGCTGGGGGCGGCGCTGCGCAGGAGGGTCCAGCGGAGGTAGGCCTGCCACTGGGCGGCGGAGACCTCGCGGGCCATGCGGCCCACCTCCGCCAGGAAGGCGGGCTGGCGGACGACGCAGCGGTCCTGGGGGGCCACGCCGAGGGCCTTGAGGTAGGCCTCCACCGGGAAGCCGGCTGAGGCCGCCTTCAGCTGGGTGGGGGTCATGGCGTGGTAGATGGCATTGGGATCACGGAGCTCGACCCGGGTCATGCTCGCCTTGGCCAGGCGGGTCTCGAAGGCCAGGATGTCGGTGGCATCCGCGGCGGGGAGACCGGCGAGGCCGAGCAGCTTCACCATGTGGGCCCGGTAGGCCGCCAGCAGCTCCTTCGAGCGGGGATCCTCCTTGGTGTAGTAGTCCCGGTCCGGCAGGCCAAGGCCGCCCTGGGCCACCATGACGGAGTAGCGGACGCTCTCCTTGTCGTCCTGCTCCACGCTGAAGGAGAAGGCGGCCGGGACGCCCAGACGGTGGAGGGCCGCCAGGAGCGGGGCCAGGGAGGCGGGGTCCTGCACCTTCTGAATACTGGCCAGGAGGGGTGCGAGGGGCTTGGCGCCGGCAGCCTCGATGGCCTTCTCGTCCATGCCACTGGCGAAGAAGTCGCCGACCTTGCGCAGCTCACTGCCCCGGGGGGCCGGCTTGGCGGCGGCGGCTTCCAGGATCTCCTTCAGGGTCTGGTGGGTCTGGGCATCCACATCCTGGTCCACCCCATAGCGCTCGTACTCGGCGGGGATGGCGGTGCGCTTGAGCCAGGTCCCCAGGGCGTGCTGGAAGAAGTCCTGGGTGGGCTTCACGGTGGGGTCCATGTAGGCCGGATTGAAGCCCCGGTAGGCCACCTGGGCCGGGAGGGCCGCCAGGACGGTCAGGGCGAGCAGGGCAGGGCGGATATCCACGGGGTTCCTTTCAAGCGTGCTGGGGACTTAGGCAAGTGGCGGCGCTGGTGAGCGGCGTCACTTCAAGCCTCGTATGATGAGGGTATGAGCCTAGCAGGGCAGGCCCCGGGGTGGAACCATGGGTTACCCCCCGCCAGGAGGGGTTGCTCCGGGCGGGGGGTAATGGCCTCGTGCCGTGCCGTCATGGGCTAGAAGCGGACGGTGACGGTCTCGCCTTCTTCCATGTGGACGGTGTCGATGAAGCGCACGAGGCGGGTGCCGTAAGTGAGGATCAGGCTGGAGGTGCGCACCCCATGGCCGAAGTGGCGCACGCCCTGGAGCAGGTTGCCGTGGGTGACGCCGCAGGCCGCAAAGACGATCTGGTTGCCGGGGCAGAGGTCGTCCGTGAAGTAGATGCGGTCGAAGTCCACACCCATGGCCTCGGCCTTTTCCCGGCTGGCGGTGTTGCTGTCCACCTTGAGGCGGCCCTGGATCTCGCCATTGAGGCACTTGAGGGCGGCGGCGGAGATGACGCCCTCGGGCGCTCCGCCCGTGCCCATCACCGCATGGATGCCCGTGCCGCTGACGGCGGCGCTGATGGCGGCGCTGAGGTCGCCATCCCCGATGAGCTGGATGCGGGCGCCAGCCTTGCGGATGTCGGCGATGAGGTCGGCATGGCGCTCTCGATCCAGGACACTGACGGTGATCTCGGAGACCTTCCGGTTCAGGGAGCGGGCAATGATCTCGAGGGTCTCATGCACGGGCGCATCGAGGTTGACCTTGCCCTTGGCGGCGGGGCCTACCACGAGCTTCTCCATGTAGAGGTCAGGGGCGTGGAGGAGGCCGCCGCCCTCGGTGGCAGCCAGCACGGCGATGGCATTGGGGGCGCCGGTGGCGCAGAGGTTGGTGCCCTCGAGGGGATCCACTGCGATGTCCACCGCAGGGTGGTCCCCATCCGGGGAGGGGCCCATGCCCACGTTCTCACCGATGTACAGCATGGGGGCTTCGTCCCGCTCGCCTTCGCCGATGACGATGGTGCCCGCCATGCGGACGCTCTCCATGGCCTTGCGCATGGCCTCGACCGCAAGCTTATCGCTGTGCTTGCGCCGGCCGTGACCGATGGAGGTGGCGCAGGCGATGGCAGCGTCTTCGACCACCCGCAGGAATTCGAGCGAAAGGGTGTGTTCCATGGTGGGCTCCGGAAGAGGGTGTCGAAGGGGTCAGGCCATGCGGTGGACGCTCTGCCGAATCCAGTCCATGAAGGGCTCGGAACCGGCCTCGACCTGGAACATCAGGATCTCGGGAACTTCATAGGTGTGCAGGTCGGTGATGACTTCCGAGACCTTCGGGAAGAGGTCCGAGGTGGTCTTGATGACCAGCATGACCTCCTCGTCGAGGTGCGTCTCGCCCTTGAAGTAGTAGTAGCTCTTGATGCCGGGAATGATGTTGACGCAGGCTGCGTAGGCCTGGTCCACCAGGGCGGCCGCAATGGTCAGGGCTGTCTCCTCGCTACCGCAGGTCGTGAGGATGGTGCAGGCGTCGCTCATCGAGGGGCTCCCCGCCGGGCAGGCGGAACCCTTCATAGTAACTTGGGGAAGGATGCGGTGCGGATCACGAAAAAGGACCATTTGCAGGAGTTCTGACTCTGTGGTGGTCAGACCAGGGATGAAAAAAACCGATTCGGTGTTCGGTCTAGAGCGAGGGCAGAGACGCAGAGGATGAAGGTTCAAATCCTCTCGCGTGCTCCGTATTTGGCGCCGACCCACCAGGGCGTCGGATTCGAACGCACCCGGCTGCGCTGTGTGCCGGCCTTGTTCGGCGCCACATCTAGTGGCGCCTCGGCAAGTCCACTCGGAGGTTCGAATCCTCTCGCTGGTGCCCCGTTAGTGACAGCGACCCACCAGGGCAGTCGATTCGAACCGCGCTTGGCTACGCCAATCGCCGGCCTGCGTCGGCGTGCCATCGAGGCACGCCTTTGGCAGTCCACTCGGAGGTTCGAATCCTCTCGCGTGCCCCGTATTTGGCGCTGACCCACCAGGGCATTCGATTCGAACGCGCCTGGCTGTGCCAGTCGCCGGTCCCGCTTCGGCGCCACATCTAGTGGCGCCTCGGGCGGTCCCACTCGGAGGTTCAAATCCTCTCGCCCGCTTCGACCATCAAAAAGGGGTGCCGAGGCACCCCTTTTTGATGGTCGGGGCGAGAGGATTCGAACCT
>CAIMFT010000199.1 GCA_903840385.1 uncultured Holophagaceae bacterium | reverse complement strand
GCGCATGGGCTCCATCTCGGGGCGCCGCTGCCGCGCCTCTTGGGGGGCGCGGCCGTGGCACCCCGGGATGACTTCCGGCGACGCCGGAAGCCGCCTTCGGCGGGCCCATGCACGGTGGGGCGGCGCGACAGCTTGCCTTCGTGCCCTTTTCGGCAGTTCTTCGTGTCCTTAGTGGAGATCTTTGAAGGACCGCTTTGGGTTTCGCGTCAGCGGCGCGCCAACCGCACCCGTACCTTCATCCGGCCGGCGGCATCGGTTTCCAGGACCTCCCATGCCAAAGGACCACTGCGGCCTCTGGCATGCTCGCCGGGACCCACGTTGAAGGCGGCGTCGTCCAGCTGCCAGAGGCCCAGGGGCAGGCGGGGCTTGGGGGGTTCCGGGGTGCCAGGGTGGGCGTCCACCACGCGGACCGGGCCCCGGGGCTCGCCTTGGGTGAGCAGGCTGGGATCGATGAGGGCCACCACCAGGCCCTCGTGGCCGGGCCCGAAGCGGTGACCGATGCGGCCGCGCTCGAAGCCCCAGGGGCGCCGCACCTCCAGGCTGAAGAAGCGACCCTGCTTGCGGGGGTCGGGCAGGGTCAGCCACTGGGGGTCGGCGCCAGGCGCCCCGGCGACCGGCGCGAGCCAGCCCTCCCAGGAGCGGCCCTGGACCGCCAGGCGGGTCACGGTGTCCCGGAAGAAGCCCCGGTACCAGAGGTCTGAGCGCACCCAGGCGGTGGGATGGGAGGGGCTGTAGCCCGTGTCCAGGGACCAGGGGCCGGCCTCGGGGTGGGAGCGGTCCCAGCCCCGGTACTGGCCCCCATCCATGAGATCCCAGATCCCCGCTGTGAGGGCCTTGCCGGCCTCCAGGTAGAGGTCGTCCACCCGGTGCTCGCCCATGGCGTGGAAGGCCTCGTGCACCAGGTTGCCCAGGGGCAACTCCTCCGGGAGCAGGAGCAGGGGCCAGCGGCGGGAGGCGTCCCAGGGCAGGGGCGTGAGCCGGCTGATGGGCTTGAAGTCGCGCTCATCCGCCGTGACGGACTGGGGCGGGCCCGGCAGGAAGACCCACAGGTGGTCGGGCTTGCCATCCGGGCGAGGACGGCCGGTGCGGTTGTCCAGGCGGTCGCAGTCCCCCAGGGGCAGGTCCCGCAGCCGCTCCAGCACCCAGCGGGCCAGGGCTGGCCCCTGGCTATCTCGCGGCGGTCCGGGCGGGCCCGGGAGGTGCAGGAAGCGCCCCTCCACCAGGGACAGGCCCCCCTTGCTCACTTCGTAGAGGTAGTTGGCGGCGCTGGCGGCGCCCGGATGCCGGGAGAAGAGCAGGCTCCGCAGGTCGGCATCGGACAGGTGGGCGGGCACACCCGGCAGATCCAGGCGCACCACCAGGACGGCCTCCGTGCGGTGGGCCGGCCGGGGCTGGAGGACGCGGTCCTGGCCCCACTCCGTGGCGGGGACCAGATCCCGGGTCCAGCCCTCCTTCTCCACCGCCAGGACGGTGTCTTCTGGTCCCAGGCTGAGGCGAAAGCGCCCCTCGGCATCCGTGAGGGCCATGGGCGGGGGCGGGGTGGTTCCCACCCGGGGCAGGCGGTCGGGATAGACCCGGACCCCGGGCAGACCCCGGGTGCCGTCCGTGACTCTGCCCGCCAGGTCTCCGCCGGCGAGGGCCACGGCCAGCAGGCCCGCCAGGCCCAGGCGGAGGCCGGTCCAGGCCCTCACGCGTGGCTGAGCTTCTGCAAGTGGGCCAGGTGGGCGAGGAGGGTCACCCGACGGCGGGTCTCCTGGGCGATCAGGGGCTTTTCCAGCGCATCCGCCATGGGCTCCTTGAGGCGGGACCAGTGGTCCAGCTCGCCGGGGCCGTGCAGCAGCAGGATGGGCATATCCCGCAGTTCCTCGTTCTGGTGGATGGCCACCGCCAGGATCTGGGCGTTGCCCTCCAGGAGCTCCGTATCCAGGACCAGCACATCGGGCCGCTCGGACAGGATCATGGCGCGGGCCTGGGTCTCCCCCTGGGCCTCGAGGAAGTGGGCGGACTCTTTGCCGCAGTGGTTCTGGACCTGGGACCGGACCAGGGGGCTGGCGGAGGCCACCAGCACCTTGGGGCGCACCTCAGGAACGGTGCCCACCTGGCCGGAGAGGGCTCGGATGCGCAGGTGGGTCTGCACCCGCACCTGCAGCAGCACGGTGCTGGCGGGCTTGCGGATGAAGTCGTCGGCACCCGCGGCGTAGCTGCGTTCCTTGGCATCCCGGCTCAGGGCCGTCAGCACCAGGATGGGCACGCTGGCGGTCTTCAGGTCGGCCTTGATCATGGCGCAGGCCTTGAAGCCATCCATGGTGGGCATCACCGCATCCATGACGATCAGGTCAGGCAGGTCGGTGCGCATGCGCTCGATGGCTTCGTGCCCATTGTGGGCCGAGATGATCCGGTGACCCAGGGGGACCAGCTGGGCCTCGATTTCCCGGCGCTGCAGGGCATTGTCCTCCACCATCAGGATGACCATGGGGGACGGTGCTTTGCTCAATCGGACTCCTCGCAGAGATCAAGGGTAGTGGGCCTATCGGCTTCGGGCAACTGGGGGATGAGTCCGCCCAGTGGGGGAAAAGCCGCAGACGCAGAGGCTTTCCCCAGGTAGAATGGGGGGTTCGAGGTTACTCAGTGCCGGATCCAGCCCTCATACGCAACTTCAGCATCGTCGCCCACATCGACCATGGCAAGTCCACCTTGGCGGACCGCCTGCTCGAGCTGACAAAAACCGTGGCCCATCGGGACATGCAAGCTCAGATTCTGGACGACATGGATCTGGAGCGGGAGCGTGGCATCACCATCAAGGCCCACGCCGTCACGCTGAAGTACCCCGCCCGGGACGGCCAGATCTACACCCTCAACCTCATCGACACCCCGGGCCATGTGGACTTCACCTACGAGGTGAGCCGCAGCCTGGCCGCCTGCGAGGGGGCCATCCTGGTGGTGGAT
>CAIMFT010000198.1 GCA_903840385.1 uncultured Holophagaceae bacterium | reverse complement strand
TCTTTGACCTCGCCACCAACGCCCAGAAAAAGATTGCTTCCAGCCCCCGCACGGAGCGGGATCCCATGTGGATCGGCGACCAGGTGTGCTTCGCCTCGGACCGGGATGGCACCCTCAACCTGTACACCGTGGATCCGGCGACGGACGCGGTCAAGCAGCTGACCTTCCAGAAGACCTGGGACGTGCGCTGGCCCTCCAGCGACCATGCCTCCCGCATCGTCTATGAGCTCAACGGCGAGCTGCGCATTTTCAACGTGAAGGACGGCGGCGATCAGGGCCTGTCCATCACGGTGCCCACGGACGGCGGGGCCTCGCGGCCCTCGCGCATCAGTGCGGAGCGCAACATCGAAGGCTTCGCCCTGTCCCCCAAGGGTGAGCGGGCCCTCTTCGTGGCCCGGGGCGATGTGTTCACGGTGCCCGTCGAGAAGGGCCCCGTGCGCAACCTCACCAACAGCTCCGGCGCCCATGACAAGCACGCCCGCTGGTCTCCGGACGGCAAGAAGATCGCTTTCATCTCGGACCTGTCGGGCGAGGATCAGCTCTATCTCGTGGCCCAGGACGGCAAGGGCCGACCCGAGGCCCTCACCTCTGGGTTGGCGGTGCAGCTGAACGCCCCTCTGTGGGCGCCCGGTGGCAAGCACCTGGCCTTCACCGACAAGAACGGCCAGATCTATGTGCTCACCGTGGCGGATCGCACCCTGGTGAAGGCGGTGCGGGACACCAACGGCCGCGTCTCGGACCTGGCCTGGTCCCCGGATGGCCAGCACCTGGCCTTCTCCCTGAGCAACCCCAACGGCATGCGCAGCCTCCATGTGTGGGGCCTGGCGGACCTGAAGCTGAACCGACTCACGGGGGACCTCTTCCCGGTCATGGATCCCGCCTGGGATCCCGACGGGAAGTACCTCTACGCCCTCTCTCGCCGCGACTACGCCCCGCAGATGAGCAACCTGGAGTTCGACTACGCCGGGAACCGTAACCTCGACATCATCGCCTACGCCCTGCGGAAGGATGTGCCCCATCCCTTCCCCCAGGAGAGTGACGAAGCGGGTCAGGCCGCCGAGAAAAAGGACGATGGCGAGAAGAAGCCCGAGGCCCGCGGCCCCGTGGCGGTGCGCATCGACTATGACGGCTTCGAGCAGCGGGGCACCCGCGTGCCCGTGCCCGCCGACAACCTCAGCTCCCTGGAGGCCATCAAGGGCTTCCTCATCTACACCAAGAGCGCACCCAGCGTGAACGGCGAGGCCACGGGCCGAAGAGGCGGAGGCAACGGACTCTGGATGTTCGACCTGAAGAAGCGCCAGGAGTCCGAGGTGCTGGCAGAGGTCCAGGGCTGGACCCTCAGCCAGGACGGCACGAAGATCCTGGCCCGGGCCGGGCAGGGCCCCGCTGGGGGCTATCAGCTGATCGAGGCCAAACCCAAGGGCGCCGACAAGAAGACCGTGTCCACCAAGGACCTCTACGTGGACCGCATCCCCGCCGAGGAGTGGCGCGAGGTCTATGACGAGGCCTGGCGGCGCTTCCGCGACTTCTTCTACGTGAAGAACATGCACGGCTACGACTGGAAGGCCCTGCGGGAGCAGTACCGCCCCTGGCTCCAGCACGTCACCCACCGCTCCGACCTGACCTACGTGCTGACGGAGCTCATCTCCGAGCTGAACATCGGCCACACCTACACCGAGGGCGGCGACGCCTACCTGCCGGAGCGGGCGAAGGTGGCCCTGCCCGGGGCCCGCATCGAGCTGGATGCCACCGCCGGGCGCTACCGTTTGGCCAAGATCTACCGTGGCCACAACGAGGAGGCGAAGTACCGCAGCCCCCTCACGGAAGTGGGGGTGGATGCCCGGGAAGGGGACTACCTCCTGGCCATCGATGGCGTGGACCTGAAGGCCACGGACAACCCCTACGAGCGGCTCCGCAGCAAGTCCTACGCCGTGACCCTCACCCTCAATGACAAGCCCACGACCGAGGGCGCGCGGCAGGCCACCTACCGGCCCATCGACAGCGATGCCAGCCTGCGCTACCTGGACTTCGTCCTGCGCTCCAAGGAAACCGTGGACCGCCTCAGCGGCGGGAAGGTGGGCTACCTCCACGTGCCCGACATGGGCGCTCCTGGCCTCTACGAGTTCATCAAGTGGTACTACCCGCAGATCCGCAAGGAGGGCCTCATCGTGGATGTCCGCGCCAACGGCGGGGGCAACATCAGCCAGATGATCCTGGAGCGCCTCGGGAAGAAGCTGCTGGGCACCCGCTTCGGGCACACGGGCGACCAGCCCTCCACCTACCCCTCCACGGTCTTCCACGGCCACATGGTGGCGCTCACCAGCGAGACCAGCGCCAGTGATGGCGACATCTTCCCCTACCACTTCCGGTCTGCGGGCCTTGGTCCCCTCATCGGCAAGCGCACCTGGGGCGGCGTGGTGGGCGGCGGCAACTCCCCCCTCATCGACGGTGGCAGCGTCTTCGTGCCTCAGTCCGGCACCAACAGTCCCACCGGCGAGTGGATCATCGAAGGCCACGGCGTGGACCCCGACATCGAGGTTGAGGACGACCCGATCTCCCTGCTCGCGGGGCGGGATCTGCAGCTCGAGCGTGGGGTCCAGGAGGTCCTTAAGCGCCTGGCCGAGACGCCCATGGCCCTGCCCAAGCGTCCCGCCGACCCGGTGAAGACCAAATAAATCGGACGGTAAACTACCAGCCAGGGCAATGAAATGCATAGATTATCGATGGGTCATCAAAAACCATCGTGAATTGATGCATTTTGTTGCTGTGCCTAATCGCTGAGCCTGCTACGGTCTCCTTCGTTGACTCGGAGGTAGACAATGCATTTCGGAGCCCTGGCGGCAACCCTTCCCCTGATCGTCCTACTCATCGGGATCCCCATCCTGATGAAACCGGCCGCGAAAGTCGCCCCGGTGGCCTGGCTGGTGACGGTCCTCACGGCCATCTTCGTCTTCCACTTCCCGACCAAGGTGACGCTGCTGGCAGCCCTCCAGGGCGGCCTCACGGGCCTCTTCCCGATCATGTACATCCCCTTCGGCGCACTGGTGGTCTACAACGTGCTCAAGGTGACGGGCTGGATGGACAAGATGCAGGGCGCCATGGCCAGCCTCACCGTTGACCGCCGCGCGCTGGCCCTGCTCATCGCCTTCGGTTTCGGGGCCTTCGTGGAGGGCATCTGCGGCTTTGTTGCGCCGGTGGCCATCACCGCCAGCATCCTCATCGGCCTGGGCTACAACCCGATGATGGCGGCCCTGGTCTGCCTCGTGGCCAACTCGGGCCCCGTGCCC
>CAIMFT010000197.1 GCA_903840385.1 uncultured Holophagaceae bacterium | reverse complement strand
GGCGACCTGGGCTTCTGCCTCCAGGACCGGGGTGAGCTCTTCAACCTGGAAGAGGGCAACGCCAACACCTACGCCCCCGGCAAGCGCCCCTTCCACACCATCATCCCGGGCTTCATCACCAAGGGCGGCGAGCCCTTCCTCAGCTACGGCGTCATGGGGGGTGAGTTCCAGCCCCTCGGCCATGCGCAGATCGTCATGAACATGGTGGACTTCGGCATGAATGCCCAGGAGGCCGGGGATGCCCCGCGCATGAGCCACGACGGCTCGCCAGAGCCCACCGGCGAGAAAGGGAAGCTGCCAGGCACCATCCAGCTGGAGAGCGGGTTCCCCTACGAGACCGTCCGGGAGCTCATGAACCGGGGGCACGGCGTGGCGTGGCTGCTCGGCGGCTACGGCGGCTACCAGGGCATCCGCTGGGACCCCAAGCAGAAGGTGTTCTTCGGGGCCTCGGAGTCCCGCAAGGACGGCCAGGCGGGGGGCTACTAGCCCTTAGAGGAAGGTTCCGGGGTGAATGCCCCAGACCTCCGGGTCCTCGAAGTCCACAATGTGGTCGTGGGAGTGCTGCAGGTGCAGGTCCCGGGGCCGGATCGGGAGCCGGTGCAGGATGTTGTAGACCAGCCGCACCGTCGGGCGCAGCAGATCCTCTCCCTGCTCCACCACCACCGCCAGCCGGTCGCTTGACAGCCGCACCAGAGTCCCCACCGGATAGATCCCCAGCACCCGGATGAAGTGCTGGACCAGATCCCCATCCAGGTGGGTGTGGCTCCACTCCAGCAGCTTCCGGAGCACCTCCGTGGGTTCCTGCCCCTTGTGGTAGCACCGGTTCGACGTGAGGGCGTCGTAGACGTCCACGATGGCGGCCATGCGGCCCATCTCGGAGATTTGCTCACCCACCAGGCCCCGGGGATAGCCGCCGCCGCCCATGCGCTCATGGTGCTCCGCCACGATCTGGATGGTCAGGCTGGACAGGCCCGGGGTGTTCAAGAGCAGGTCCACGCCCTCGGGGGCGTGGGTCTTCATGATGGTGAATTCATCCTCGGTCAGTTTTCCGGGCTTGTTGAGGATCTTGCTTGGAATCTTCATCTTGCCAATGTCATGGAGCAGACCCCCGAGACCGGCTTCCTGCACGGTGGACGAGTCCATCCCCATGGCATTGCTGAAGGACACCATCAGGGCGCAGATGCTCACGCAGTGCTTGAAGGTGTAGGTGTCGGCCTCCTTGATGCGGCAGAGGCTCAGCAGGGCACCGGGGTTCCGCAGCACCGAGTCGCTGATCTCCCTCACCAGGGGGCCGGCCTTGGCCGGGTTCACCTGCCGACCCAGGCGGACATCGTGCAGGAGGTCGTCCACCACCTCCGAGGCCTCCCCCAGGATGTGCCGGGCGGCCGTCGCCTCCTCCCGCTGGGAGATCCGAGGTGGGGCCAGGGCTGCCCCCTCATTGGCCGTGGCCTTGAGCTGCTCCTGCAGGGTGGCCTTGATCTGGGCCTCGGTGGGGGCGCCAGCCACGTCATGGCCGCGCTCGGTATCGATGTAGAGCTCCTTCAGGCCGTAGCCCTGGAGCTTCTCGATCTGGCTTGAGTTCCGCACAGGAAAGCGCTGGAGCAGGAAGCCGTGCTGAAGCCAGCCGCAGTCCAGGTCGTGGACGTACATCCCGGTTTTCAGCTCGTCGACTCGTATGCGCTTGATGGCCATTCCCACCCCTTGCTCCCACTTCTGGATCGGTGCTCGGGAGGAGGAAGGTAAGCCGTGGTTCGAATTGTCTAGAATTGATGGGTGCCCAGCCCCGGCAGGATCCTCGACTGTCCAGGACCGCCCAGGGATGTAAAATGAAGATTCCAGCCCGCGCAGCGGCTTTTTGGGGAGACGACCGTGCTTCAAGCCTACCGCCACCATGTTGCTGAACGCGCTGCCCAGGGGATTCCGCCCCTCCCCCTCACGGAAGCCCAGACCAGTGCCCTGACCGACCTGCTGAGCACCCCCCCGGCCGGCGAGGAGCAGGCCCTCCTGGAGCTGCTCACCCACCGGGTTCCCGCCGGGGTGGATGATGCCGCCCGGGTGAAGGCGGCCTTCCTGGCCAGCGTGGCCAAGGGCCTCGAGACCGTCCCCCTCGTGAGCCGGGAGCAGGCCACCGAGCTGCTGGGGACCATGCTGGGCGGCTTCAACGTCAAGCCCCTGGTGGACCTGCTGGACGATGCCCAGGTGGGCGCCCTGGCTGCTGCTGGCCTGAAGAAGACCCTCCTGGTGTTCGACGCCTTCGCCGAGGTGAAGGCCAAGGCCGACGCTGGCAATGCGAATGCCAAGTCCGTGCTGCAGTCCTGGGCCGACGCCGAGTGGTTCACCAGCCGACCCGAGGTGCCCCAGAGCCTCACCCTGACCGTCTTCAAGGTCACCGGCGAGACGAACACCGATGACCTCTCCCCGGCCCCGGACGCCTGGAGCCGCCCCGACATCCCGCTCCACGCCCTGGCCATGCTCAAGAACGCCAGGCCGGGCATCGAGCCCGACGAACCGGCCAAGGTGGGTCCCACCAAGCAGCTCGAAGCCCTCAAGGCCAAGGGGCATCTCATCGCCTACGTGGGCGATGTGGTCGGCACCGGTTCCTCCCGCAAGTCCGCCACCAACTCGGTGCTCTGGTTCACGGGCGAAGACATCCCCTTCGTGCCCAACAAGCGCTTTGGTGGGGTCTGCCTGGGCTCCAAGATTGCCCCCATCTTCTACAACACCATGGAGGATGCTGGCGCCCTGCCCATCGAGCTGGACGTGAACGGCATGGACATGGGCGACGTCATTGAGCTGCGCCCCTACGAGGGCAAGGCCCTGAAGAACGGCCAGGTCATCGCCGAGTTCAAGGTCAAGTCTGAGGTCATCTTCGACGAGGTCCGCGCCGGCGGCCGCATCCCCCTGATCGTGGGTCGCGGCCTCACCGCCAAGGCCCGTACGGCCCTGGGGCTGCCCGCCTCCACCATCTTCCGCTTCCCCGCCATCCCCACCGATACCGGCAAGGGCTACTCCCTGGCCCAGAAGATGGTGGGCAAGGCCTGCGGCGTGGCAGGCATCCGGCCCGGCACCTACTGCGAGCCCCGCATGACCACCGTGGGGTCCCAGGACACCACGGGCCCCATGACCCGGGACGAGCTCAAGGATCTGGCCTGCCTGCAGTTCTCCGCCGACATGGTGATGCAGTCCTTCTGTCACACCGCGCCCTATCCCAAGCCTGTGGACGTGAAGACCCACCGGGAGCTGCCCCCCTTCATCACCAACCGGGGCGGCGTGTCCCTCAACCCCGGCGATGGCGTCATCCACTCCTGGCTGAACCGCCTGCTGCTGCCTGACACCGTCGGTACCGGCGGTGACTCCCACACCCGCTTCCCCATCGGCATCTCCTTCCCCGCCGGCTCAGGCCTGGTGGCCTTCGCCGCTGCCACGGGCGTCATGCCCCTGGACATGCCCGAGTCTGTGCTGGTGCGCTTCAAGGGTGAGATGCAGCCCGGCATCACCCTGCGGGACCTGGTGAACGCCATCCCCTACTACGCCATCCAGCAGGGCCTCCTCACGGTGGAGAAGAAGGGCAAGAAGAACCTCTTCAGCGGTCGCATCCTGGAGATCGAGGGCCTGCCCAAGCTGAAGGTGGAACAGGCCTTTGAGCTGTCCGATGCCTCCGCCGAGCGCTCCGCCGCCGGCTGCACCGTGCACCTGGACAAGGAACCGATCATCGAATACATGACGTCCAACATCACGCTCATGAAGTGGATGATTGCCAACGGCTACGAGCACCGGGAGACCCTGGAGAGCCGCATCAAGGCGATGCGGGCCTGGATTGCCAACCCCGAGCTGCTGGCCCCGGATGCCGATGCCGACTACGCTGCGGTCATCGAGATCAATCTGGCGGACGTGAAGGAGCCCATCGTGGCCTGCCCCAACGATCCGGACGACGTCAAGCTGCTCTCCACGGTGGCTGGCGACACCATCGACGAGGTCTTCATCGGCTCCTGTATGACCAACATCGGCCACTTCCGCGCCGCCGGGAAGCTGCTGGATGGCAAGACCGATCTGGCCACGCGCCTCTGGATCGCCCCGCCCACCAAGATGGATGCCTACGTGCTCACCCAGGAAGGCTACTACGGCATCCTGGGCCGCACCGGCGCCCGCATGGAGATGCCCGGCTGTTCCCTGTGCATGGGCAACCAGGCCCAAGTTCGCAAGGGCAGCACGGCCATGTCCACCTCCACCCGCAACTTCCCCAACCGCCTGGGCCTCGACACCCGGGTCTACCTGGGCTCTGCCGAGCTGGCCTCCATCTGCGCCCTCCTCGGGAAGATCCCCACGGTGGCCGAATACACGGAGCTGGTCGGGGTCATCGCCCAGAAGTCCGCCGATATCTACCGCTACATGAACTTTGACCAGATCGCCGACTTCCGCGAGGTCGCCGATACGGTGACCGTCTAGGAGCCTGTCGCCGCCATTCGGCTCACACTCAGGTAGCTCAGGATGTCCTTCAGGAAGGCCTCGGCCGTAGGTCCATCCGCCAGCCAGGGGTAGAAGGTCTGGCCCTGGCTGGCGTTGGGGCCGCTGAGGCGCACCCCGAACAGGGCTCTTGGGCAGCTGAGGTCGCAGGC
>CAIMFT010000196.1 GCA_903840385.1 uncultured Holophagaceae bacterium | reverse complement strand
CGCAGCTCCACGAAGCGGTTCTCCCGGATCTTGCAGACCACGGCGACCCCCAGGGTGGCGATGTCCATGGCCTTCCGGGGGGCGAACTTGATGTAGTGGCCACCCATGCCCTCGTAGCCCTCGCGGGGGATGAGGATGGCGACCAGGAGCTCACCTGGCAGCAGGTTCACCTTGCCGGGCCCTGCGTAGAAGTCGCGCATGGGAATGATGCGCTCGCCCTCGGCGGTCTCCAGCTTCAGCAGCGCATCCAGCGCAAACAGCGTCGAGGCGCTATCCGCGGACACGGCCCCGTTGCAGAGGTTGCCGCCGATGGTGGCCACGTTGCGCACCTGGGGGCCGCCCATGGATACCGAGGCCTCGCCCAGCACAGGCACGAGCTTGCGGATGAGCTCGTGCTCGAAGATCCGGGTGAAGGGCGCCATGGCGCCGACGGAGATCGTGCCATCCGCCAGCATCTGGATCTCGTCCAGGCCCGGGATGTTCCGCAGACTGAGCAGGCCCGCTCCGGCCAGGCTCCCGTGCTGCATCCGGATCAGCACGTCCGTGCCTCCGGCGATGACCTTCAGCTCGGGGTTGGCGGCATAGATCGCCATGGCCTCGGCGAGGGTCTCGGGTTCGCAGAGTTCGCAGATGTCAAACATGCTGCACGCTCCTTTCGGCCAGGAGCCCGGCTTCCCGGAACTTCTCGAACACCACCTGCGGGTAGAGGGGGATCTTGTGGAAGGCCACGCCCGTGGCATCCAGGACGGCGTTGCGCACCGCCGGGGCGGGGGAGATCGTCGGGCACTCACCCAGGGACTTGGAGCCGAAGGTCCCGGCCGCGTCGAAGGTCTCCACGAAGGCCGCGTTGATCTTGGGCGTGTCCAGGACCGTGGGCAGCTTGTAGTCGAGCAGGTTGGGGTTCAGGGGCTTGCCAGTCAGGGGATCGAAGAGCATCTGCTCCAGCAGCGCGGCCCCCAGGGACATGCTGACGCCGCCATGGACCTGGCCCTCGGCCAGCTTGGGATTGATGATGGTGCCCGAGTCGTGGATGTTCCAGAGCTCTGTCACCTCCACCCGACCCGTCTGGGTGTCCACTTCCACTTCGACGAAGGTGGCCCCGTAGGACATGGCGTTGATGCGCACGTTGGCCGAGGTGTCGCTGGTGATGGGGGCGGCGAGAAGCCGGTCGTAGTAGGAATCCATGGCTACGTCTTCCAGGCTGCAGACGGTGCGGCCCAGGCTAGTCTCGACAATCATCCGGTCCCGGATATCCATTTCAGCCACGGCCAGACCCGTGCGGCGGGTGGCCACCTCCAGCACCTTCTGCCGGACCTCCAGGGCCGCCTTGCGCACGGCGATGCCCGTCACGAAAGTCTGCCGCGACGCGTAGGCGCCGGAGTCGAAGGGCGTGATGTCCGTGTCCTGGGTGGTGACCACATGGACCATGTCCACGGGCAGTCCCAGGGTCTCGGCGGTGATCTGGGCGAAGACCGTATCGCTGCCCTGGCCGATCTCCGTGGCGCCCACCTGCAGGGTGACGGACCCGTCCTGATTCATGACGATGCGGGCCCCTGCGAGTTCCAGGGCCACCGGATGGGTGCCCGAGGCGTAGGCGAAGAGGGCCATGCCCAACCCGCGGCGCAGGTGGCCGGTCTGGCCCTTGTGCGCCTGCTTCTTCTCCTCCCAGTGGATGAGCTCCTTGCCCTTCTCGATGCACTCGGGAATGCCGAAGGAGCGGACCACGTTCTTGGTGAGGGGGTCCTGGTGACCCAGCTTGATGAGGTTCTTTCGGCGCAGCTCGATGGGATCCAGCTCCAGCTTCCGGGCGATGTCGTCCAGGTGGCTCTCGAGGGCGAAGAAGATCTGGGGCGTGCCATAGCCCCGCATGGCGCCCGCCACGGGCAGGTTGGTGTAGACCGTCTTGGGCTCGTACTTGATGGCCCGGAAGTCATACAGAGGCCGGAACTTCCCGCCGGCCGACATGGCAATGGAGTGGCCGTGGGAGGCGTAGGCGCCGGTGTTGCTGAGCACCTGCATGTGGATGCCCTTCAGGGTGCCGTCCTGGGTGAGGGCGGTCTTGAGGTGGAGCTTCATGCCGTGCCGGGTGCGGGTGTCGATGAAGACCTCCTCGCGGGTCATGCAGTAGCGCACGGGCCGCCCGCCCGCCGCCAGACTCATGGCCGCCGCCAGGGGCTCCACCACCACGTCCTGCTTGTTGCCAAAGCCGCCACCAATGTAAGGCTTGATGACCTTCACCCGGCCCCAGGACAGGCCCAGGGCCTGGGCCACGATGCGCCGGACGATGTGGGGGATCTGGGTGGAGGAGTTCACCACCACCCGCCCATCGGAGTCCACGAAGGCGTAGGCACTCATGGACTCGATGTGGCAGTGCTGGACGATGCTGGTCTCGTAGTCGCCCTCGAAGACGAGGTCCGCAGCCTGGAACTCGGCTTCCACATCCCCGAACTGCACCCCGAAGGAGCTCACGATGTTGCCGGGCCGGTTCTCGTGGAGGAGGGGAGCGCCCTCCTGCATGGCGTCCTCGGCGGTGAGCACGTGGGGCAGCACCTCGTACTCGACCTCGATCAGGTGCAGGGCCTTCTCGGCGATGAGGAGGTCTTCGGCGACCACTGCCGCGATGGCGTCCCCGACGAAGCGGGCCTTCTCCGTGAGGATCAGCCGGTCCTCGACATCCCGGTGCCCGGGGTCCAGGGACCAGGGGTGCCCCGCCGTGGCGAACTTGATCTTCGGGAGGTCCGCCGGGGTGAGGACCGCCACCACGCCAGGCAGGGCCTTGGCCTTGGCGGCGTCGATGCGCAGGACCCGGGCGTGGGCATGGGGGCTGCGGAGGACCTTCCCCACCAGCATGTCCCGCTCAAAGAAGTCATCTGTATACATGGCTCGACCGGTGACCTTGGCAACGGCATCGAGCCTCTGGGTACTTTTCCCCACGATCTTGTGGTCCATGTGGCACCTCGGGAGGGGAAGTGAAAAACCAGGATTGGCCTGGTCCTACAAGTATGGAATGGGACACAGAGAACAGTTAAAAATTTTCAGCTCGCGGTCACAATTTTTCATTTTACCTCACCCCTAGCCCAGGCTCAGGGTGGGTCCTTCCATGAGATGCCCGGCGATCTCATACATGTTCGTCATTCCTCCCACGGCGAGGCGGCTGGTCAGACCGAAGAACTCGAGGCAGGTGCCGCAAGCCAGCACCTCCACGCCCCGGGTCTCGAGCTTCTGGAGGTTGGCCAGAGACTCGGAGCCCTCCACGGCCAGCCGCACGCCGCTGTTCATGAGGAGGAGCCGCCGGGGCACCAGCTCGGCTTCCGTGAGGGTATAGATGAACCCGCGCATCAGCAGGCGGGCCAGCTCCGGGTCCCCCTGGCCAATGCCATCGGCGGACAGGAGGACCACCTCGGCCGGGCCGACCCCAGGGACCCCCTCCGGCAGCGGGCAGACCTCGGCCAGCGCCGGGGCCGGGGCGGAGCCCTGGGGGGTCAGGCAGATGCGGGCCAGGCCCCCGCCCTCGTCCACAGCCTCGACCAGGCACTTCGCATAGGCACCGAACTTCAGCAGGTTCTCCCGGGAGGCCGCCTCGTCCACGGTGATCTCCAGGGTGTCGAAGCCCCCCTCGGCCAAGGCTTTGCGCGCCAGGATCACGGGCTGGGGGCAGGGCAGACCACGGGCGTCGAGTCTTCTACAGGTAGGGCTCATAGGTCCTCCGCCAGTGTCCCGCTTCGGGCTCTCTAACTTGCCATAGATTCTCGGCACCGCTCTTTTGAAATAAGGCGCCGTCCGGGACCTCGGCCAGCAGGCCGAAGCCACAGAGGCTCTGGACCTGGCGGGGCACCGGAATCAGCTCGACCGCAACCCCCTCAGCCTTGAGGGTCTGTTCCGCCTGCAGGGCCGCGTGGCTGGAGGCATAGGTGGCGAGCAGGAGCATGGCTAGACGATCTGCACGAAGCCCGGGGCGCCGCCGGTCTCACCCACGATCCAGGCTGGCACGCCCGCCGCCTGGAGGGCGGCCAGGGCGGCTTCGGCCTCGGCGGCGGGGAGGGCTGCCAGCAGGCCGCCTGAGGTCTGGGGGTCGAAGAGCAGGTCCAGGTTTGCCGCGGAGAGGTCGCCGCGCAGGAAGCGCAGGCGGCCCTCGCGGTTCCGGTAGGTGCCTTCGGGGATGAGCCCCATGGCGGCATAGTCCTGGACTTCCGGCAGCAGGGGCACCTGGGCCATGCAGAGGCTCAGGCCGCAGCGGTCACCCATGGCCATCTCCGCGGCGTGGCCCGCGAGACCGAAGCCTGTGACATCCGTGCAGGCCTGGACCGGGAAGCCCGCCAGCACCTCGGCGGCGACCTTGTTCAGGGTGGCCATGGTGGTCTCGGCGGCGGCCCGGGCTGCGGGCGATGCGCACTCGGCCCGGAGCGCCATGTTCACGAGTCCGGTGCCGATGGGCTTGGTGAGGATCAACCTCCCACCCGGCTCCAGGGTGTTGTTCCGCCAGGCCCGGTCCGGATCCACCAGACCCGTGACCGCATAGCCCAGTTTGGGCTCCGGATCCTCGATGCTGTGCCCGCCCAGCAGGGCGCAGCCGGCCTCAGTGAGGGCCGCCAGCCCGCCTGCCAGCATGGCCTTGAGGGGCTCCAGGCCCAGGGCCTTGAGGGGGTGGCAGACCAGGGCCAGGGCTGTAATGGGCCGGGCGCCCATGGCATAGAGGTCCGACAGGGCGTTGGCCGCGGCGATGCGGCCAAAGAGATGGGGGTCATCCACGATGGGGGGGAAGAAGTCCACGGTCTGCACCAGGGCCTGGTGGGGTCCCAGGCGGAACAGGCCCGCGTCCTCGCTGCCCGAGAAGTCCGCCAGCAGCTCGGGATAGGCAGGCTGCACCAGCCCGCAGAGGGCCTGCTCGAGCACGCCGGGGCCCAGCTTGGCGCCGCACCCCGAGAACCGCGTGTGGGCCGTGAGCTTCACGTGAGGATGGCCTCCATGGCTTCCAGGGTGTCGTGGATCTCCTGGGGCGTGGTGAAGAATCCCGGCGAGAAGCGCAGGGTGCCACCCCCGGCGAAGGTTCCGAGGCTCCGGTGGGCGGCGGGCGCACAGTGGAGTCCAACCCGGGCGCAGATGCCGCGCCGGTCCAGCTCCAGGGCGACCTCGCCCAGGTCCCAGCCAGGCAGCGTGACGGAGAAGACCGGCACCCGGGGCTGGCCGGGGCCTGGCCCGTGGACCACCACCCCCGGCAAGGCCAGCAGACCCCGCAGGAGCTCTTCGCCGAGGGCGGCCTCCTGCGCCTGGATGGCCGGAAGACCCGTGGCGGCGAGGAACTGCAGCGCCGCCTGGAGGCCAGCAAGTCCTGGCAGGTTGGGGGTGCCCGGCTCAAAGCGATCCGGGAGGGCCTCGGACGGCTGCTCGCTGTCGGAGGCGCTGCCCGTGCCACCAAACAGGAGGGGTTCCGGCCAGGCCCCCGGTCCCAGCAGCAGGCCGCCGGTGCCCGCAGGGCCCAGCAGGCCCTTGTGGCCCGAGAAGCAGAGGAGCTCGCCCAGGGCCGGCAGGGGCTGGTGCCCCACGGACTGGCTGGCATCGAGGCAGAGCGGGATGCCGCGCCAGCGGCACTGCTCCGCGATGTCCTCCACCGGGGTGAGGGCGCCGGTCACATTGCTGGCCGTGGTCAGGACGAAGAGATCTGGCCTCTGGTCCAGGGCCTCCCGGAGGCTCGCGGGCTCAGGGCAGCCCCGGTCATCGAAGGGAATCACCCG
The DNA here is from genome assembly GCA_903840385.1 of uncultured Holophagaceae bacterium. Classification (GTDB taxonomy): domain Bacteria; phylum Acidobacteriota; class Holophagae; order Holophagales; family Holophagaceae; genus Geothrix. The sequence continues at coordinate 9,403 of CAIMFT010000196.1, read as the reverse complement.
GAGCCGGACCCCCCGGGTGGCCTCCAGGTGGCGGAGGGGCCGCAGCACCGAGTTGTGCTCCAGGCTGCTGAGGGCCACCAGGCCCCCAGGCCGCACGCTGCCCAGGAGGGCCAGGTTCAGGGCGGCGGTCGCGTTTGGGGTGAAGATCAGCCGATCAGAGTGGGGGGCGCCCAGGAACCCCGCACAGGCCTCGCGGGCCTCAAAGAGCAGACGACTCGCCGCGAGGGCCAGGGGATGGCTGCCCCGGCCTGGGCTGCCGGCCCCATTCTCGAGGCAGCGGGCCACCGCCGCCGGGACGCTGGGGGCCTTGGGATGGCTGGTGGCCGCGTTGTCCAGATAGATCATCGGGGCGCCCCGGCCCCCAGCATCAGGATGGCCTCCAGGACCCCGCCGGCGATGGCCCGGGCCTTGTCGGACACGGTGAAGCAGTGCTCCCGCAGACCCCGGGGATCCACATCGGCCACCTTGAGGCCCGCCTTGGCCACATAGCCGGGACGGATGAGGCCCCGCACCACGCCATCGATGGCCGAGCAGACCGTCACGCCCTGGATGATCAGGATGGGGTCGCCCGCCCGCACCCGGTCGCCGATGGCACAGCAGGGCTCTACCGGACCTGCGACTGGCGCGTGGAGCACGCGCTCCCCGCCGCGTCCCGCAATGAGGCCGGGCACGCCGGTGTTGGGCTCGGCGCAACCGCTCAGCAGCACCCGACCCAGGTCATGCCCGCGGTTGGTCTCCACCACCGCATGGGCATCCCGGCCCGCTTCAAAGCCCGGCCCCAGGGCCACCACCACGGGGGCCATGTCCAGGCGGGTGCCCAGGTTGCGCTTGGCGAGAATGGCGTCCACCAGGGCCACGGGGCGCAGCCGGCTGAGGCTCTGGCCGTCCGGATCCAGCAGGATCGGCACGGGATCTCCGCTCGCCCAGGTCGCAGGCAGCGTGTCGCAGCGCCGGGCTGCCAGGCCCTCCACGCAGGCGCTGCCTTCGTACATGGCCTCGGACAGACTGACCGTGCGGCGGATGGCGCTGGGCGCCGCCACCTCCAGGGCCACCACGCGGAACCCGGCGCGGACCAGCCGCAGGATGCAGCCCGTGGCCAGGTCTCCGGCGCCCCGCACCACGACGAGCTCTCCGTGCAGCAGGCTCATGGTCGCCGCCCCTCGCAACAGACGAGGATGTGGGGCGTTGGCAGCAGCGTGGTGAGCAGCACCCGCTCTGCAGGCAGCACTGCCAGCTCACTCGGGGTGGGCAGGGTGGCGGCCTGGTCGGCTTGGTTGAGCAGCATGGCGCGGGGTCCCGGGGCGTTCTTGAAGAGGCCCTGGGGATGGCGGGCCAGGGCCACCACATGGTCCCACGTGATGGGTTGGCCCAGAGCGCAGCCGGTGAGGTCGCGAAAGCGCTCGGGCCGGTGGACGGTCCGATCATCCAGGGGCCGGCCCAGGCCGCTCAGGCCCACGACCCCCACCACCAGGTCTGTGCCGGGGGGCAGGGCCGGCTCGTGGTCGGCGGGCGCCTTGAGGGGCAGCCTCCGGGAGCCATCCGCTTCCACCAGGATGATGTCCCAGGTGGCTCGCAGGGCCGGGATCCAGGCCGGATGGATGCCCTTCAGCTTGCCGGGCTCTGCGGCGGGGCGGGCCATCAGCACCGTGAGCCCCGGCGAAGCCTGGGGCAACGCACAGGCCCCCGACGGCGCCTCTAGCTCGGGGCAGAGCACCAGGGTCAGTGGGTGCCGGGCGGGTTCCAGCTGAGGGTCCAGCAGGTGCGTGGTGCTGGTGAGCAGCACCCGGCGCCCTTCGGCGGCCAGCCCTGCCCCCAGGTGGAGGAGGGCGCTGGTCTTCCCGCCCGCACCGACCAAGGCGATCACGCCCGCGCCCCCGGGCAGCAGGGGCAGCAGCGCGGCAGCCAGGGTCATGGGGCCAGACGCCGGGCCTTGCGGGCCGCGTGGGCAACTTCGTAGGCGGGACTCTTGCGGCGGGCGGCGATGAGCTCGGCGGCCAGGGCCACGGCCAGCTCCTCGGGGGTCTCGGCGCCGATCTGCAGGCCGATGGGAGCCCGCAGGGCCGCCACCCTGGCGGGGTCAAAGCCCTCGGTGGCCACCTGGTCCAGCACCAGCCGGGTCTTGCGCAGGCTACCCATGAAGCCGGCGTAGCGATAGGGCTTGGGCAGGATCAAGCGGACGCACTCCAGGTCACTCAGGTGCCCTCGGGTGACGATGACCACCGAAGTGGACGGATCAAAGGGAAAGGCCCCCACGATGTCAGCGTAGGACCCGCCCAGGGTGTAGACCCCTCCCGGGAACCGGCGGGGCTCCAGGAAGGAGGACCGGTCGTCGCCCACGGTGACCTCGAAGCCCAGGCTCGGGACCAGGGCGGCCAGGGCCGTACCCACATGACCCGCGCCCAGGATCAGGAGCTTCTCTTTCGGCAGCAGGGGGTCGTAGAGGAGCTGCCCTGCCTCGTCCAACACGGGGAGGCCATGCTCCAGGGCCTGGCTCGCATGGCTGGCGTTGGTGCCCGGCAGGGTGCCCTCCACCCAGGCGCCCTCCGCATCCAGCAAGGCCACCAGCCCTGTGTCCAGCCGCTTCACCAGCAGGGCGGGGAGACCCTGCTCCAGCAGCCCGAGGGCCACCCGGTAGGACGTCCGCTCCCCCAGGGGTTCCACCAAGAGGCGGCTGGTGCCGCCGCAGACCATGGCGGGACCCTCCGCATCCATGCCCTGCATGTCGATCTCCAGGATGGCGGGCTGCGCACCACCGAGCCGGGCGGCTGCCTCTGCCAGGGCCAGGGCTTCGCCACGGCCGCCCCCCACCGAGCCCAGCAGACGGCCCTCGCGGCCCACGAGCATCTTGGAGCCCGCGTGGCGGGGGGCTGAGCCCCGGACCCGGAGGACCGTGCACAGCACAAGGTCTTGCGGATGGGCCACGATGGCCCTGAGGAGCTCGAGGTTCATGCCTTCTTCCGGCTGTAGGGCGTCCCCACCAGGGGCAGGCTGGTGCGGAACTGGCCGTCCCGCTGGAAGTAGGCGCCCGCGACGGCCGGGGCCGTAGGGATGCTGACGATCTCCCCGATGCCCTTGGCCCCATAGGCCAGGGGATCCGAGTTCTTCTCGATGATGAGGGGCTCGATGGGCGGCACCTGGGTGGACTTGAAGAGGCCGAGGGTGCCGTACTTCGCGAGAGGCTCTCCGTCCCGGAGCGGGAAGTCCTCCGTGAGGGCGTACCCCAGCGCCATGACCACGCCGCCTTCGATCTGCGCCTCAACTTGGTTGGGATTCACGGCCCTACCCACGTCGTGGGCGGCCACGACCCGCTCCAGTCGTCCGTCGGCATTCAGCAGGACCACCTGGGTGGCATAGGAGTAGGACACGTGGCTCACGGGGTTGGGCTTGTCGGAGCCCATGGGATCCGTGACGCCGGAGTACTCGCGGTAGTACTCGCGACCTTCCAGCTCCGCCAGGCTCTGGGTCGTCAGGTCCTTGCCCAGGTCCAGGGCGGCCAGGCGGGCGGCCTCGCCGTTGAACACCGTCTGGCGGGAGGCTGTGGTGGTCCCGCCATTGGGCGAGGTGGAGGTGTCGGGCACAGCCACTTCGAGCTGGCCCCAGGCCAGCCCCGAGGCCTTGGCCACGAACTGCAGGAGCACCGAGGCCAGGCCCTGACCAATGCAGGCGGCGCTGGTGTAGATCACGGCCTTGCCGCCCTGGATGCGGATGCGCACCCGGCCGACGTCCGAGAGGCCCACGCCGATGCCAGCGTTCTTCATGGCGCAGGCGACACCCGCGTCGGGCCGCGCCTCGCAGAGCTCCTTCACAGCCAGCAGCGTCTCCTTGAGGGCCGTGCCGGCATCGGTGATCTGGCCGTTGGGCAGCACGTCCCCGGGCTCCACCGCATTGAGGTAGCGAATCTGCCAGGGCGTGAGGCCCACCTCCTTGGCGAGCAGGGTCAGGCAGGACTCCATGGCGAAGCAGGACTGGGTCACACCGAAGCCCCGGTAGGCACCGCCGGGCGGGTTGTTGGTATAGACCGCCTCGCCGACGATGTCCACGTTCGGGATCTTGTAGGGACCGGCGGCATGGGTGCAGGCCCGCTGCAGCACGGGGCCGCCCAGGGAGGCGTAGGCGCCGGTGTCTTCCAGCAGGTAGGCCTTCATGGCGGTGATGCGACCTGTCGCGTCGGCAGCGACTTCGTAGGCCATCTCGAAGGCATGCCGCTTGGGATGCACCCGCAGACTCTCCTGCCGGCCCAGGGTGACCTTCACGGGCACGCCGGCGGCGTTGGCAAGCAGTGCGGCATGGTGCTGGACGACGAGGTCCTCCTTGCCGCCGAAGCCGCCGCCCACGTAGGCGCTGACCACCTTGACCTGCTCGGGGGCCACGCCCAGCACGCCCGTGATTCCCTTGTGGTCGTCGTAGATGCTCTGGCTGCCGGTGTAGACCGTCAGCGTGCCATCCGCCTCGGGCACCGCCAGGGCACTCTCAGGCTCCATGAAGGCGTGCTCAGTCTCGGGGGTGTTGAAGGTCTGGCGGATGATGTGCGCGGCCGTAGCAAAGGCCGCCTCCACATCGCCGCGCTTGAGGACGGTCCGGGCCAGCAGGTTGCCCCTGGGATGCAGTCGGGGTGCGCCTTCGTCCTGGGCGCGCCGAGGGTCCACCTGGGGCGGCAGCACCTCGTAGTCGAGCTTGATCTTGGCCAGGGCTGTCTTGGCCTGGGCGCGGGTTGTGGCGGCCACCAGGGCCAGGGCGTCGCCGACGTAGCGGGTCTCTTCCCCCACGGCGATGAGGGCGGGCCAGTCATGGACGATGTGGCCCTGGTGCCGCTCGCCCGGAACATCCGCGGCGGTGAGGATGAGCTTCACACCCGGCAGGGCCAGGGCCTCGGTGGTGTCGATGCCGAGCACCTTCACCCGGGGCTTGGGGGCGCGCAGCACGGCGCCGTGCAGCATGCCCGGACGCTTCATGTCATCCACGTAGAGGCCTGTGCCCAGGACCTTCTCCCGGGCGTCGGTGCGGCAGATGCGGGCGCCCACACTGAGTGGGGTGGCGGATTCCTCGGGGACCGGGAGGTTCTCCCGCAGGAGCCGTGCGGACGCCAGCACCGCCTGCTCGATCTTCACGTAGCCCGTGCAGCGGCACATGTTCTGGGCCAGGGCCTGGGTCACGTCCTCGGGGCGGGGATCTGGATTGGCATCCAGCAGACCCTTGGCACTGATCACCATGCCCGGGATGCAGAAGCCACACTGGACCGCGCCGGCCTGAGCAAAGGACCAGGCGTAGACATCCTTCTCTCGCGGCGAGAGCCCTTCCAGGGTGACGATGCGCTTGCCCTCCAGCTTGGCCGTGTTGAACAGGCAGGCCCGGGAGGCCTTGCCGTCCACCAGCACCATGCAGGCGCCACAGGCTCCTTCCGAGCAACCGTTCTTCACCGAGGTGAGGTTCAGTTCGTCCCGAAGAAGCTCCAGGAGGTTTCCTTCCTTCGACGTAACAAATTCCTGGCCGTTGATCTGAAGCATGGCCATTTTCAATGCCTTTCACGCTTGCAAAGAACACCGTGGTGGGGTGGGAAGGGACCAAAGCCCCCTCCCACCAGCCACAGTCAAAGCCTTAGTTCTTGGGGAACGCGGAAGCCACGCCCTGGACGTAGTAGTTCATGGCGTTCATGTCGCTGTCGGACATGTCCTTGCCCTTGGCGACGCGCTCCTTGCCGTCCTGGTCGACCACGGGACCAGCGAAGGGATGGAACTTGCCGGCCTTGATGGAAGCCTCCAAGCCCTTGACCTGCTTCTGCACGTCGGCGGGAACCGACTTGCTCATGGGCGCGAGCTGGATCATGCCGTCCTTGATGCCACCCCAGACGTTGGTGCCCTTCCACTTCTTGTCGAGCACTTCCTTGACGGTCTTGGTGTAGAAGTCGCCCCAGACGTGGGTGGTGCCAGACAGCTGGGCGGTGGGTCCGTACTTGGCCATGTCGGAGTGGTAGGAGAAGGCCCAGGTGCCCTTTTCCTTGTGCTTCTCTTCGGCGGCCTGCACCACGGCGGTGGAGTCGGTGTGGTGGGTGATCATGTCAGCGCCCTGGGCGATGAGGGTCATGGCAGCCTCGCGCTCCTTGCCCGGATCGAACCAGCTGTTCACCCAGATGACGCGCACTTCAGCCTTGGGGTTGACACTGCGCATGCCGCGGGCGAAGGCGTTGATGCCCATGACCACTTCGGGGATGGGGAAGGCGGCGACGTAGCCGGCCACGTTGGTCTTGCTCATCTTCCCGGCGATGACGCCGTTCAGGTAGCGGCCTTCGTAGAAGCGGGCGTTGTAGATGCCCATGTTCGCGCCGGACTTGTAGCCAGTGGCGTGGAAGAAGGTCACGTTGGGCAGGGTCTTGGCCACCTTCTCGGTGGGGTTCATGTAGCCGAAGGAGGTGGTGAAGATGATGGAGTTCCCATCCTGGGCCATCTGGCGGATGATGCGCTCGGCATCCGCACCCTCGGGCACGTTCTCGATGAACTTGGTGGTGACCTGACCCTTGAAGGCGGCCTCCATCTGCTTGCGGCCCAGGTCGTGCTGGTAGGTCCAGCCAGCGTCCCCAACGGGGCTGACATAGATGAAGCCGATCTTCACGGGGGCGGCCGGCGGGGCGGCGTTGAGGGCGGCGGTGGCGAGCAGGGCGCCGGCCAGTGCGAGGTTACAGGTCTTCATGCGGTGTTCCTCCATGGTTGGGGGGGATCCGCCCCAGAGGGGCAGTGGGTTGGGGGGGGGTTCAGGCATCAGGCAGGAACGTCTGCCCGAGGGAAGCTGGAGAGTTGAGACGGATGGTGCCCCGGTTCCTGGAGATGAGCACCAGCACCAGGATCGTGGCCAGGTAGGGGAGTGCCGACAGGAACTGGGCAGGGATGCTGACCTTGGCCCCAGACCCCTGTACGAACATCTGCATGATCATGCACCCGCCAAAAAGGTATGCCCCTATCATGACCCGCAGTGGGCGCCATGTGGCAAATACCACAAGAGAAAGAGCGATCCAACCGCGGCCCGCCACCATGCCTTCCACCCACATGGGGGTGTAGAAGACCGACATGAAGGCCCCGCCAATGCCCGCCATGGCACCCCCAAAGAGGACCGCCTGGTATCGGATTCTGACCACCCCATAGCCGATAGAGTGGGCCGAAACCGGCGACTCACCCACGGCCCGAAGGATGAGGCCCGCCTTGGTGCGGTAGAGGAACCAGGCCACCGCCCCGAGCAGCACCCAGGAGAAATAGACCAGGCCCTGCTGATTGAAGAGGGCCGGCCCGAGGACCGGGATCTTGTGCAGGAGGGGGATGGGGACCAGGGGCACGCTGGCCAGGGCCACGGACTCGTAGGGCTTGCCCACGAAGGCCGAGAAGCCCACGCCGAAGATGGAGAGGGCCAGGCCCGAAGCCACCTGGTTGGCCATGAGCGTGAGGGCCGAGATCCCGAAGAGCAGGGACATGGCCATGCCGGCCACCATGCCCGCCAGGATGCCCAGGAGGGGGTTGTGGGTGTGGTGGGCCACGGCGAAGGCCGCCACCGCACCCACGCACATGATGCCTTCGGCCCCCAGGTTCAGGACGCCGGCCTTTTCGGTGACCAGCTCCCCGACGGCAACGATGATCAGGGGTGTGCCCGCCACCACGGTGGCGAAGAGGATCGAGCTGAGAAAGTCCAGTCCCATGGCCGCCCCTACTTCCTGCGCCGGACGAACCGGGGCCGGAAATTGATGAACACGTCAGAGCCCAGCAGGAAGAACAGCAGCATGCCCTGGAAGACCTTGGAGATGGACGAGGGCAGGCTGAGGTACTGCTGGGCCTGCTCGCCCCCCACGTAGAGGACGGCCATGAGGAGGCTGCTGAACAGGATCCCAATGGGGCTCAGGCGGCCCACGAAGGCCACGATCATGGCGGCAAAACCGTAGCCGGGGCTGATGTGCTCGGTGATCTGGCCCACGGGTCCTGACACCTCGGCGATGCCGGCGATGCCCGCCATGGCGCCACCCGCCAGCATGCCAAACCACACGGAGCGCCGGGCGGAGAAGCCGGCATAGCGGCCCGCGTTCTCGGCCTGCCCGGCCACCTTCATCTGATAGCCCAGGAAGCTGCGGTTCATGAAGACCCACCCCGCCACCAGCGCGCCCAGGGCGAAGAGCAGGGCGATGTTCACCCGGGTGCCCGCCAGCATCAGGGGAAGCGTTGCGGCGGCACTGAAGACCTTGGTCTGGGGGAAGTTGAAGCCGTCCGGATCCTTCCAGGGGCCGTGCACCAGCCAGGACACGACCAGCTCAGCCACGTACACCAGCATCAGGCTGGTGAGGATCTCGTTGGCATTGAAGCGGGTGCGCAGGAAGGCCGGGATGGCGGCCCAGAGCATGCCCCCCACCGCACCGGCCAGGATCATGGCGGGCAGCAGGAAGGGGCTGGTGCTGTGCTCGAAGCGCAGGGCCACCCAGCCGCCAGCCAGAGCCCCGATGAGCAGCTGACCCTCGGCGCCGATGTTCCAGACATTGGCCTTGAAGCCCACCGACAGGCCCACCGCGCAGAGCATGAGGGGCGTGGCCTTGAGGAACAGCTCGGCGATGCTGTAGGCGTCCCGCATGGGATAGAGGAAGAAGACCCGGAAGCCCTCGATGGGGTCCTTGCCCAGCACCCAGAAGAGCAGCAGGCCGCTCAGGAACATCAGGCCCACCGCCAGCAAGGGCGACAGGTAGGTCATGAGCCGGGACGGCTCGGCCCGGGGTTCGAACTTAAGCCACATGGGGAGCCCCGTCCTGCTCGGCTGCGCCGGGCCACATGCCGCTCATCCACATGCCGATCTCCTCCACATCGGTTTCCGATGTGGCCGTGCTGGGGGACAGGGTGCCCTTGGCAATCACCACCATGCGATCGCAGATCTCGAACAGCTCTTCCAGCTCCTCGGAGATCACCAGGATCGCTGTACCTGAGCTCCGCAGCTCCAGCAGGGAGCGGCGGATGAAGGAGGCGGCACCCACGTCCACGCCCCAGGTGGGTTGGGCCAGCACCAGCAGCTTGGGGTCCTGCATGATCTCGCGGCCCACGATGAACTTCTGGAGGTTACCCCCGGAGAGGGACTTGGCCTCGGAGGCCGCCCCGCCGCACTTGACGTCGAAGCGGGCGATGCAGTCCTCGGCGAAGCGCTGGGCCACCTTGAAGCGGATGAGGCCGCCGCTGAGCATGCCCTTGCGGTGGGCCGTGAGGAGGGCATTCTCCGTGAGGGTCAGGCGGGGGACGGCCCCGCGCCCCAGGCGCTCCTCGGGCACGAAGCACATGCCCAGGGTCCGTCGGCGGGCCGGGTTGAGGTGGCCCACATCCTGGCCACAGACCCGCACCGCATGGTGGTCGCGCACCGCCTCTTCGCCGGAGATGGCCCGCAGCAGCTCCTGCTG
>CAIMFT010000195.1 GCA_903840385.1 uncultured Holophagaceae bacterium | reverse complement strand
CGAGGGCCGCCGCTCTGCGTTTGGGGAGTTCCTAGCAGGCCTTGAGGACCTTGCCCGCCTGGATGCAGGAGGTGCAGACGCGCAGACGCTTGGGGGCGCCGCCAACCAGGGCGCGGACGCGCTGGATGTTGGGGTTCCACCGACGCTTGGTGACATTGTTGGAGTGGGACACATTGTTCCCGAACTGGGGCTTCTTGCCACAGATTTCGCACTGACGGGACATGGGAACCTCACGATCGGAAGCGGCAAACGGCCAAGACAATTAGTTTATCCGTCCAGGCCCGAAGCGCAAGGGGAAAGGCCTTGCGTGGCCCTCCTGCCCGACCCAGGATAGGCTCCCACCCCCCTGGATTCCCCATGGACCTCCGTGTCTGGGCCCTTGCCTTCGCTGTCCTGGACTGGCCCGAACGCCAGAAGGCGGACCTCTGGGCCACCCTCGAGCAGGGCGAGGCCCCGAGCCTGCCCCCGGCCCTGGCCGCAGACCTGGCCGGGGTGGCCACCAGCCTGCCCCGGCGCAGGCAGGAAGCCATCCACCGGGGGGCGCAGCTGCTGCTACCCGGCGACCCCGGGGTGGACGCCCTGCTGGCGCCCCTGCCCTACCCGGTGGCCCTGTGGGTGCGGGGCACCCTGCCCCCACAAGGGACCCGCCTGGCGGTGGTGGGCAGTCGCCAAGCCAGCCTCCGGGGCCGGACCCGCACCCGGGACTGGGCCGAAGCCCTCACCCGAGCCGGGGTTGCGGTGGTCTCGGGTCTGGCCCGGGGCATCGATGCCGCCGCCCACGAGGGCGCCCTGCGGGCCGGGGGCACCTGGGGCATCCTGGGCTCGGGCCTGAACCATCCCTACCCGCCGGAGCACCGCCCCCTGATGGACCGCATGGTGGCGGCCGGGGGTGGGGTGATCACCCTGTTTCCCCCGGAGGCCCGGCCCCTCAAGTGGCACTTCCCCCGGCGCAACTGGCTGCTGGCGGCCTGGACCGATGGCGTCCTGGTCACCGAGGCCAGGCTCCGGTCCGGTTCCCTGGTCACCGCCCGCCTGGCCCTGGACCTGGGGAAAGACCTGTGGGTCTGTCCGGGCTCCCCAGAGGATCCTTCTGCAGAAGGTCCAAACTTTTTATTAAGAGAAGGTGCTGCAAGGATTTGCCTATCCCCGGAAGGGCTCCTGGAGGACCTAGGCCTAGGTCCCGCCCCTTGACAACCCTCCGGTTCCAGGTCCCATCCTTAGCCCCCAAGGGAGTTCTCAGTGACCAAACTCGTGATCGTGGAAAGCCCATCCAAGGCGAAGACCATCACCAAGTACCTTGGCAAGGGGTACAAGGTCATGGCTTCTGTGGGCCATATCCGCGACCTGCCCCGGAAGCTGGGCGTGGACGTGGAGAACGGCTTCCAGGAGGAGTACGAGATCAGTCCGGCCAAAGAAAAGGTGGTCCGGGAGCTACGGGCCGCCGCCAAGACCGCCGACGAACTGATCCTCGCAACGGACCCTGACCGCGAGGGAGAGGCCATCAGCTGGCACCTGCTGGAGGCCATCAAGCCCCCCAAGGCCCTGCCGGTGCACCGCGTCCTCTTTAATGAGATTACCCCTGCCGGCATCCAGAAGGCCATGGCCGCCCCCACCGTCATCAACCGCAAGCTGGTGGACGCCCAGCGGGCCCGCCGCGTGCTCGACCGACTGGTGGGCTACAAGGTCAGCCAGGTGCTCTGGGAGAAGGTCCGCCGGGGCCTCAGCGCCGGCCGGGTGCAGAGCGTCGCTGTGCGCATCATCGTGGACCGGGAGCGGGAGATCCTGGCCTTCAACCCCGTTGAATACTGGGTGCTCAAGGCCCGCTTCGCCGCCCCGCTGCCGCCCTCCTTCTGGATGAAGCTGGTGAAGCTGGGGGGCCAGGCCCTGCAGACCGGCAACCGCGCCACCCAGCGCCGGGTGGGGGATGCCGCCCAGGCCAAGACCCTGAAGGCCTCCTTGGAAAAGGCCACCTATAAAGTCACCAGCCTGGAGACCAAGGAGAAGCGCCGCAACCCGGCCGCCCCCTTCACCACGGCCAAGCTGCAGCAGGAGTCCGCCCAGAAGCTCAAGATGAGCGTCAGCCGCACCATGCAGAACGCCCAGCGCCTTTATGAAGGCGCGGACTTCGGCGAGGGCCCGGTGGGCCTCATCACCTACATGCGCACCGACTCGCCCCGCATGGCCCCCGAGGCCATCGAGGCCACCCGCGACTTCATCGCCAAGAAATACGGCAAGGAGTACCTGCCCGCCAAGGCCCGCGTCTACACAGGCAAGGCCGGCGCCCAGGACGCTCACGAAGCCATCCGTCCCACGGACATCACGCGCACGCCGGAGAGCCTGCGCGGCCACCTGGAGCCGGACCAGTTCCGCCTCTACGCCCTCATCTGGCGCCGCACCATGGCCTCCCAGATGGAGGCCGCCCGCTTCGACGAGACCGTGGTCCAGACCGAGGCCCCGGTGGGCGCCGACACAGCCGTGTTCGAGGCCAAGGGCGAGATCGAGCGCTTCGCCGGCTGGCTGGCGGTGTACCGCGCCGACAAGACCGAAGCCGAGGCCGAGGCCATCGCGGACGCCACCTCTCCGGATGGCGAAGAAGAAGACGACGGCACGGCCCTGCCAGCCATGAAGCAGGGCGAGCCCCTGCGCCTGGAACAGCTGGATGCCGACCAGCAGCACACCAAGCCGCCCGCCCGCTTCAACGAAGCCACCCTGGTGAAGGAGCTGGAAGAGGATGGCATCGGCCGCCCCAGCACCTACGCCAGCATCATCTCCACCATCCAGGACCGGGACTACGTAAAGAAGCACGAGGCCCGCTTCAAGCCAACCGAGCTGGGCATGGTGGTAACGGACCTGCTGATTCAGGGCTTCAAGGACCTGCTGGACCCCAGCTACACCTCCAGCATGGAGGCCAGCCTGGACCGCATCGAGGAGGGTGGCCTCACTTTCAAGAAGGCCATGACGGACTTCTACGGTCCCTTCGAGGCCTCCCTGAAGGCCGCCGGGGCCGACATGCAAAACCTCAAGGCCGGCGTCGCCACGGACAAGACCTGTCCCAAGTGTGCGGGCGCGATCCTCAAGCGCATCGGCAAGAACGGGCTCTTCTTCGGCTGCTCCAAGTACCCGGAGTGCAGCCACACCGAGGAAGTGGAAAAGATGGAGGAGCCGGAGGACGCACCCGAGTGCCCCCTCTGCGGCACCACCCCCATGAACCTGCGCAAGGGCCAGTGGGGCCCCTTCTGGGCCTGCCCCAGCTACCCCAAGTGCAAGGGCATCGTGAAGGCCGATCCCAAGGGCATCCCTGTGCCAGCGGACGAGCCCACCGGCGAGCCCTGCGGCACCTGCGGCAAGCCCTTCGTGAAGCGCCACGGCCGCTATGGCGAGTTCGTCTGCTGCATCGACTACCCCACCTGCAAGACCGTGAAGAAGGACATCCTGGCGGTGCCCTGTCCCAAGTGCGGCGGCGGCCTCAGCCCCCGGAAGACCCGCTTCGGCAAGGTCTTCTACGGCTGCACCAACTATCCCAAGTGCGACCACACCGCCTGGGACAAGCCCGTGCCTGTCACCTGCCCAGCCTGCAAGAACCCCAGCATGGGCGAGAAGACCCGCAAGCCCCGCGGCAAGGAGCCCATCCAGGTGCTCATCTGCCCCAAGTGCCAGCACGAAGAGCCCATGGGGTGAGGCGTTCTGGCGAACGCCTCTGGGTATAGAGATAGGCAGGTTTCGGCCCTTGACGCCTATCTTTTTGTATATACATTTAAGCCATGGATGTTTCCTTGCGAAAACCCACCCCTGATTTCATCGACTCTGAGAACCCCGAATGGACCGCCGCTGACTTCAATAAGGCCCGACCTGCCAGTGAGGCCCTGCCCCCGTCTCTGGCCCAAAAGCTCGGGGTGCGTGGCCCCCAGAAAGCGCCGACCAAAGAGCTGGTCTCCATTCGCCTCTCCAGGGATGTGGTTGAGACTTTCCGGGCCTCAGGTGAGGGCTGGCAGACCCGCATCGACCAGGCCCTCAAGGAGTGGCTGAAGGCCCATCGACCTGCCTAGAGTCGGGGCCATTCCAAGGACCACGCTGGTGCACGGTAGACCTGTGACCTAGTCGTTCAGGGGCGCCGCCGCCAGCAGAACCGGCAGCGCTGCCAGGCTGTCGAGGACGGCATCGGGCTTGGCCTCCCGGATGTCGCGGCCGTGGTTGTAGCCGTAGCTCATGCAGATGATGCCAAAGCCTGCGGCCCGGGCCGCCTGCACATCGGTCACGGAGTCCCCCACCAGCAGGCTGTCAGCAGGCGGAACGCCGAAGTGGGCTGCCGCGTGCAGCAGGGGTGCGGGGTGGGGCTTCATCTCCGGCAGGGAGTCGCCGCTGAGCACGAGCCCGAAGGCGTTCAGCAGGCCCAGCTGCCGCAGCACCGGCTCTGTGAAGCGCGCGGCCTTGTTGGTGACGCAGCCCAGGGCATGGCCTGCGTCCGCCAGGGCGGCAAGGCACTCCCGCGCACCGGGATAGAGCACCGAGTCCACCAGCGTGTGCTCGGCGTAGGCCGCCATGAACACAGGCAGGGCTTCGGCCACCGCCGCTGCGCCCGGGTCGCCATTCAAGCTGCCCGTCAGCGCCCGGCCCACCAGCCGCGCCGTGCCGTTGCCCACCCAGGTGCGGACAGCCTCCTCCGGACAAGGCGGATGGCCGAAGTGCCCAAGCATCACATTCACGCAGTGGGCCAGGTCTGGCGCACTGTCCAGCAGGGTCCCATCCAGGTCGAAGAGGATCAGCTTGGGGCGGCGCATGGGCCAGGATACCCGCGCCAGGGGCCCTGCCTCAGGGCGTCTGCTTGGCCGCTTCCCACGCCAGCCGCAGCCCTTCGCGCGTGCGCTGGACGGCGCCCGGAGACCAGAGCTTGTCGCCGTAGAGGTGGTACTCGCTGGCCGGAGTGGGCAGCAGATCGCGCAGCCGGGCACCATACTTCTCCCGGAGCAAGGCCAGGACCTCGTCGAAGCGCCAGACGGCCTCGTAGCGCACAGGCTCCCGCCAGACCTCCCGGTCCCCCAGGCGGAGCACGACCTCGTCGCCCTCCTGGTCCCAGAGCAGGTCCAGCACCGGGTCGGGCAGGTCAGGAAGGGCGGCTGCGGACCTCAGCTTCAGGCGCTCGAATGCGTTCAGTGACACCTCGATGGCCTCCACGTGGGCCTTCTCCGCTTCAGGCAGGCTGGCCCAGTTCCGCCGGGAATCCTCCAATGTAGGAAAAGGCAGGATCGCCAACATGGGCCGGGCCAGGGAGCCATGTTCCCCGGGGCACTCGCAGTCCTCCAGCGAATCATAGATCTCGGTCAAGCCCTCCCGGAACGTGCCTGTCCAGCCACAGGTTGGGCAGGTCAGCAGGCGGGTCTTCCAGTCACCGAAGTAGTCCAGGATGATCGCAGTCATGACGTCTCCGTGAGAAGGGATGCGGGGCCCGGGGCCCTCACAGGGTATGTCCCCAGCGGTCTTCCATCCAGGCTGTCGGTGGGGTGCTTCTAGTGTGGCGTCGCCGGTTCGCCAAAACCTGTCCATTGCTCGATGATCCTGGGATACTCGCCGCATGTTCCAGGACACGCCATCCTTCCTCTCCTACTGGCGCAATGCCCGCCAGCGCACGGTGCGGGTGCTGGAGGCCCTCACGGCTGAGGACCTGGAGTGGGCGCCCGCTCCGGGGGCCTTCACCTTTGGCGACCTCTTCCGGCACCTGGCGGGGCTGGAGCGCTTCATGTGGGCGGAGAACGTGCAGGGCCGTCCCAGCAGCTACCCCGGCCATGGCCCGGAGCTGGCCTCGGGTGTGGAAGGCCTGCGGGCCTACCTGGACCAGTGCCACCGGGAAGCCTTGGCCGCGTTCAGCAGCCTCAGTGATGCCGACCTGCTGGGTCCCTGCCGAAACCCCTCCGGCTCAGAGATGGCCACCTGGAAGTGGCTGCGGGCCATGATCGAGCATGAGGCCCACCATCGCGGGCAGCTCTACCTCATGGCCAGCCTCCGCGGCAGGACCGTGGCCCCGCTCTTCGGTCTCACCGAAGAACAGCTCGCTGCCGCAAGCCGTTCAGTAAAAAGCGGAACACCGATGAACACCGACAAAGGCTGATAAAAGCCGAGGAAGACGAAGCAGGGCCTGGGGGTTGGCTTGTTCAATCCCCAGGAATCCTGGGATACTCGCCCGGTGACTGCCGCCCCGCTCCCGCTGCTGGTCCTGCTCCCGGGCATGGACGGCACCGGGCTCATGTTCGATCCGTTTCTGCCGGCCCTGGGGGACTTCGAAGCCAAGGTGGTGCGCTACCCGGTGAGCATGACCGCCTACGCCGACTGCATCAACTTCGCCCGCGAGGCCCTGCCCACGGACCGCCCCTTCCTGCTGCTGGGCGAGTCCTTCTCGGGGCCCGTGGCCATTGCCTTGGCGGCGGAACACCCGGCCGGTCTGGTGGGCCTGGTGCTCTGTGTCACCTTCGCCAAGAACCCCCGCCCGGGCCTGGCCTGGGCTGCACGCATCCTCCACGCCCTGCCCCCGCTGACTCTGCCCCTTCCCATCCTGCGGCGCCTGCTGCTGGGGCGGTGGGCCACGGAGCCCCTCCTGGCCCTGGTGCGCAAGACCCTCGCCCAGGTGCCACCCCCCACGCTGAAGGCCCGCCTCCTGGCGGTGGTGGCGGTGGATCACACGCCCCTGCTGCCCCGGATCGAGGTGCCCATCCTGGCCCTCTGCGGCCGCAGCGACCGCCTCATCCCGCGGTCCGCCACCCGCACCGTCCGGGAGCACCTGGACTGCCTGGACATCACCACCCTGAAGGGCCCTCACTGGCTCCTGCAGACCCGCCCCGAAGCTGCCATTCAGGCCATCAAGGACTTCCTCAAGCGCAGTGGCGGCTGAGGTGGTGACCCCATAGAAAGACAAAGGAACACCGCCAAGACGCCAAGTGCGCCAAGGGGTGTTCCCTGTCATCCAACAGTGCTTTTCTTGGCGTCTTGGCGCCTTGGCGGTGATCAGGTTCTTTTCAGACCTGCTGGCGACTAATTCGGCTTGACGGTCCAGAAGGCGGGGTCGCCGGCGACGGTCTTGGGGCCGGGGTAGCTGAGCTTGGGGCTGAAGGAATAGAGCTGATTCTCGACTGAGTTCACCGTGTCGGCGAAGGTCTTGGTCATGGCCTGTTGGCCGGCCTCGCCCAGGGCCGCCTGGAAGGCCTTGTCCGACGCCTCTGCAGCGTCCATCTCCGCCAGCGACTGCATGGGCCGGAATACCATGTAGGTGGGCCCGCCCGTGCCGGCGGTGATCTGGTAGAAGGCGAAAGAGGCGGGGTAGCGGCTCTTCTCATAGGCCGCCAGCGCGGTCTTCACGCCCGCCTCGAAGGCCTTGTCCTGCCCCTGCTTGACGCGGAAGGTGCGGACGCGGAAGTAGCGCATGCGGGCGATCACCACATCCGGGCCGTAGCTCAGGTCCTTGCGGTAGGAGCCCAGCCAGGTGCGGATGCTCGTGAGGTGCTCGCCATCCTCCCGGGAGATCTTCTCCACCTCAGCCTTGGCTGCGGGGTTGGCGTCGAACTCGTTCTGCTTGGCCTCGTAGTCCGCATAGGAAGCGTAGCCCATGAAGAAGAGCGCCTCCGAGGACCCGGTCATGGCCGTCATGCCGATGTAGTGGTCGGTGGACTTGCCCTTGGCCATGATCTGGGTCCAGGCGGACTCCGTGGCTGCGTGGGCGGCGCCATGGCCCGGCTTCACCTCCTCGCGGACGAGCTGGATGAGGGGCGGCGGCGGCATGGTGCCCTGGCCCAGGAGGGCGGTGGACACCAGGAGCGCGAGACCTGAAAGCAATGGGGGAAGGAATGGATTCTTCATGGCGGCCCACCTCCGGGGGGCGGCCCTGAAGGTAGTCGCGTGGCGGACTCAATACCAGTGAAATAACTGTTGAGACAATTGTGCCTGGTCGAATTTATACAAATATTGAAAACAATGGGAGACCCAAAGCCCCACTGGGCCTGCGGGTAGCAGGTCGGCAAATTCAGCCTCCGTCTCGGCCAGCCTCAGCGCCCGGATTCGGCCCCTTCGGAGGCCTTGAAGCCGCGGTAGAGCAGCAGATCGTAGATGAGCTTCAGCCCACCGGCGACCAGGAAGATCGTGCCAGCCAGGGCGGGCACCGCCAGGAGGGGCCCGGCCAGCACCGGCGACAGCGCTGCGCCGGTGGTGCGGGCGATGCCGGTGAGGCCCGCTGCGGCGGAGCGCTCATCCGGGGCCACCATGGCCATGGTGTAGGCCTGGCGGGCCGGGACATCCATCTGGGAGATGCTGAAGCGCAGCAGCAGCATGGCCACGGCCAGGGGCAGCGAAGGCATGAGGGGCACCAGGATCAGCAGCAGGTTGGACGGCACGTGGGTGAACACCATGGTGCGGAGCAGGCCGATGCGCCGGGCCAGACGCACCGCATAGAGGGCCGAGAGGCCCGCCAGCACATTGGCCGCGAAGAAGATCGAGCCCAGCACCCCCGGGGCCACACCGTAGCGCTGGTGGAACCAGTAGGCCACGAGGCTCTGCACCACGAAGCCCCCGGCGAAGGCGTCCAGCGAGAAGAGGGCGGAGAGGCGCAGCACCACTCGCTGGGAGCCGTGGAGGCCGAGGCGCCCCGCCCGGCTGGAGGCCAGCGGTGCTTCAGCCGCCGGGGAGAGGCCCAGAAACAGCCCAGCCAGCAGGAGGCCGGCCACGGCATAGGCCGAGACCAGCACCCGGTAGCTGGCCACCGGAGCCATGCCGCCCGCCTGCAGGGCCTGGGCGGTCCAGCCCCCGGCCAGGGCCCCGGCGGCGGTGGCGAAGGCCCCCGCCAGGTGGTACCAGGCGAACACCCCGGTGCGCCGGTCCTCGGGCAGCACCTGCGCGAGGGCCGCCTGCTCGATGGCCAGGAAGGGCCCGACCTCATTGCCCGAGGGGCTGATGACCCCCAGGGTGGCGGCGACCAACAGCACCGTGAAGTCACCGCTGAGGGCGAAGGGGACGCCGGCAGCGGCCATGAGCGCGGCGCCCAGCACGAGCATGCGCTTCCGGCCCAGACGGTCGGCATGCAGCGTGATGGCCAGGGACACCAGCGTGTCGCCCGCCAGGGTGAGCGTCAGCAGGAGGCCGATGCGCCCCTCGCTGAAGCCCAGGCCCGCCAGGTAGAGCGCCAGCACCACGGACAGGAAGCCGTAGGAGAACATGCGGATGATGCGCGCCGTGAACAGCAGGCGGCCATCGGAGCCAAGCGGGGCGGGAGGTGGTTCTGCCATCGGAGCCATGATGCCAGGAGGCCGCCTGCGTCACAGGCTTCGCCAGCGGGGGTCCCTCCTCTGTGATACTGCCCTCATGTCTGCCCTCGCCCGCCCTGCCCTCCGCTGGACCGCCCTGACGCTGCTCTGGGCCCTGGTGGCTACCGTGCTCTGGCTCACGGCCGTGCAAGCCTTCCTGGTGGCCCTCAACCCCTTCTGCCACCTGCAGCGCCCCGGCGTGAGCCACCTGGCCATCACGAAGGTGGAGCCCAACCCCGACAGCCAGATCACCGACTACGTCACGGTGCGACGAGGCGAAGACGAGGAGGTCCTGAACATGGCGAAGAGCGAGGCCTATGACCTGCGCCATGAGGATGAGGCCTGGATCATGGGGGCCTGGTACGAGGACGGCCTGCGACCCACCCACTTCCGCTTCAGCCTGCTCCGGATCCTGCTGGAGTATCCCTCGGTGCTGCTCCTGCCCGCGGCCCTGGGCCTGTGGCGGGTCCGCCGCGCCCGCCAGGTGGCCGAGGCCGAGCCCCCGCCCCCGGTGCGCCGGACCTTTACGGACGACTTCCACCTGAAGGCCCAGCGCTTTGCCAAGGGGAGCCCCGCCACCGAGCCGCCCCAGGAGCCGCCTCAGGGTCCCCCCGCAGGCTGATGCGGACGCTCCCTACGGACCCGGCAGTCCCCACTCAAGGAGGCCCCCATGGACATCAAGCTCACCCCTGACACCGAGAAGGCCCTGCGGGGCTCCATCCAGAAGTTCGTGGCCGAGGAATATGGCGAGAGCCTGGGCGAGGTGGGAGCCGGCACCTTCCTGACCTTCTGCCTGAAGGAGCTCGGCCCTGCCATCTACCACCAGGCCATCGCCGATGCCCAGGCCTGCATGCAGGAGCGGGTCTCCGACCTGGACAACATCTGCTTTGTGGACCCCGGTGGCTACTGGGACAGGAAGAAGGGCACCCCGCGCAGGCCGGATGTCCGCCGCTAGATCCCCACAGCCTGGAGCCCCCATGGTCGATGTCATCACCCCCCGCCAGCTGACCCTCCTCGCCCTTGTCGCGAAGCACCCGGGCCTGGAGCGGGCGAAGCTCCTGGCGGTGGGAGGCCCCACGGCGGCGGCGGACCTGGCCTACCTGGAGCAGCACGACCTGCTGCGCGAGCGGGAGCCCGGTCGCTACCGCGTCTCCCACTTCGGCGCCCTGGCCCTCAAGCGGGGCCAGTAGGTTCGAACGAGCTCCGCTGGCACCCCGAAGCTCGGGCCAAGGCCTGGGTCGCTATAATTGTTGCCCACTTGACCGGCCCTCTCTGGGGGACGACGTTGGTCTGTGTTTTCTTTTTGACATAAGGAGAAGCAAATGAAAAAAACAATCATCTTTCTTCTCATCGCAGGGGGTACGCCCCTCCTGGCCCAGTCCTACGAGGTGGGCCTCTTCCTGGGCCAGCAGCAGTACCCCTCCCCCCATGTGGACGTGGCGCCAGGGTCCACCCTCCAGATGGAAGCAGACAGCAAGACGGTCTGGGGGCTTCGCTTCGGCGCTGCCGTTTTTGACCTGGGCCCGGCCCTGCTGCAGCTCACTGCCGGCTTCCAGCCAGAGGCCAAGTCCGACCTGAAGGGCTCCCTGGGCGGCTCCGCTGCCGTAGTGGTGGGCGACTTCAAGCAGCAGCACTGGTCCGTGGGCGCAATGGCCACCTTCAAGGCCGTGGTGGCCGTGGGCGTGGGCGTGGAGCTCCGCTCGGAGAAGCTTTCCGGGACCCTCGGAGGAACCCCCGACAGCACCACCTACAGTCGCGCCTGGGTCCGGGCCAATGCGGGCTACGCCATCCCGTCCCCCCTCTTTAAGCCCTTCTTCGGGATCGAGGCGGCCTTCCCGCTGACCACCACGAAGCTCACCCTGAACGCCTCTAATGCGGAAGGCCTTAAGTCCCTCGCCGCCAAGAGCCAGTTCGGCGTCTACGCCGGAATCAGGTTCTAAAGCAGCAGACCCGGACTGACCCCGGCGTCGGCAACGGCTCCGGGGATCCGTGATGCCTGTCCCTTGCGGCCCACAGGTCCCGCGGGGGACCATGAGGCATGCTTGAACAGTGGCTTAACCATCCCCATGCGGCCCCCTGGCTGGTGGTCATGTGGATCGCAGGCCTGCTGGGCTCACTGGGACACTGTGCGGGCATGTGCGGGCCCATCGTGGCGGCCTTCGGGCTGTCCCAGGCGCGGCAGGGCAGTGCCCCCTGGGGCCGGCACCTGCGCTTCCAGGCGGGCCGCATCGTCACGTACACCCTCCTGGGCGCGGCCATCGGCTTCCTGGGGGGCTTTGCCCGCCTGCAGACCGTCCAGGACATGCACGCCTGCTGCCGACCCGATGGCGCCGCCCTCATCGCTGCCCAGGCTTGGCCCTGGCAGCTCTGGGTGAAGCTGGGCGTGGGCCTGCTCATGCTGCTCATGGGCCTGGTCATGCTGCTGGGCAGCCGGGCGGATGGCCTCATGGAGTTCCGCCTGCCTGCGCCCCTGCAGCGCCTCCTGGGCCGGGGCCTCGCCCTGGGCCACCTGCCCTTCGCCCTTGGGATGCTCTGGGGGCTCATCCCCTGCGGTCTGGTCTACATGATGCTGTTGCGCACCCTGGACGCCGGGGACTGGCGCATGGGCGCCGCCGGCATGGCGGCCTTTGGCCTGGGCAACGCCCCCCTGCTCCTGGGCCTGGGCTTCGCCAGCACCCGCCTGAGCCAGGCCTGGAAGGCCGTCCTGCTGCGCCTGGGGGGCCTCCTGGTGGCCGCCATGGGGGGCTACATCCTCTGGCAGGCCGTGACCCTGCTGCGGCTCCAGGCGGCTGGTTAACCGGCAGGGACCGTCCACTGGCCGATCCTCGACCAACCCGCCGGAGGTGGCCCCATAGCCTGGGCAGACCTCAGGAGGTTCCATGTCCGACCTTGCCGCCCCCCGCCCTGGCTACTTCGCCGTCCTGGCCCTGCCCCCGGGAGTGGCCTACAGCGTCCTCGTGGTCACCTCCCTGGCCCTGACCCTCGGCCTGCTGGCAGCGCCCTTCCTGGGCCTGTTGCGGGGCCTTCCAGAGGTCTCCATCACGGGTTTCGCCTGGGCCAGCAGCCATCCCATGGCGATCCTGCTGGTCTGCGGCCTGGTGGGCGCCCTCCTGCTGCCCCTGACCCTGCACCTGGGCGTGGCCCTGGGCCGCTTCCAGGGCTGGCTGGCCCGGCAGCTGCTGGTCCGGGTCTAGGCCTTCTCCCGCCCCAACCGCATGGAGTTGCCGATGACGGAGAGGCTGGAAAGCACCATGGCCCCGGCGGCGAGGATGGGATTGAGCACGCCGGTCATGGCCAGGGAGATGCCCAGGACGTTGTAGAAGAAGGCCCAGAACAGGTTCTGCTTGAGGATGCGGAGGGTGAGGTTGGCCAGGCGGAAGACCCGGATGATGCGCTCCAGGGAGTCCCGCATGAGGACCACGGGGGCCGCATGGGTCGCCAGGTCCGCGCCAGAGCCCATGGCAATGCCGAGGTCTGCGGCCGCCAGGGCCGGGGCATCGTTCACCCCATCGCCCACCATGGCCACCACCTTGCCCTCGGCCTGGAGGCGCCCCACGGTCCCGGCCTTCTCCGCCGGCGACACCCCGCCCACCCACTCATCCACGCCCACCAGGCGGGCGATGCGTTCGGTGGTGGCGGGGGCGTCCCCGGACAGCAGGAGGGTGCGGACCCCCCGGGCCCGGAGCTCAGCGACCACCGCGGCAGCCTCGGCCCGGGGCTGATCCCCGAAGGCCATGGCCCCTGCCGAGACGCCACCCACCGCAGCGAAGGCCACGGTGAGGCCCTCGGCCTCCCAGGCCGCCGCCATGGCCTCGAGGCCCGCTGCCAGGGTCACGCCTTCTGCAGCCAGGAGACGCCGGTTCCCCACGGCCACCCGATGGCCCGCCACGGTCCCCAGGAGGCCGCTCCCGGCCCGGACCTCGATGTCGGTGGCATCCACCGGGGCCAGGCCCTGGTCGACTGCGTGGCGCACCAGGGCGTGGGCCAGGGGGTGCTCGGAGTAGGACTCCAGCCCGGCCACCCAGTCCAGGTGCTCCAGGGCCGCATGGCGCACCTTGAAGTCGCCCTCGGTGAGGGTGCCGGTCTTGTCGAGCACCAGCAGGTCCACCCGGCGGAAGGTCTCCAGCACCCGCACATCCCGGATGATGATGCCCTGGCGAGAGGCGGCGCCGATGGCGGCCGTGGTGGCCAGGGGCGTGGCAATGCCCAGGGCACAGGGGCAAGCGATCACCAGCACGGCGATGGCCCGGAGGAGGGCCTCGGTGGCCGGCAGGCCCCGCAGGAGACAGACCGCCAGGGTGAGGACCGCCAGTCCCAGCACCACGGGGATGAAGATCCGGGAGACCCGGTCCACGGTCCGCTCCAGGGGGCTCTTGCTGGCCAGGGCCCCCTGCACGGACTTCACGATCTGGGCGAGGGTGGAGTCCTCCCCGCAGCGGGTGACCCGCACGGCCAGCACCCCCGTGGTGTTGAGGCTGCCGCAGATCACGGCCTGGCCCGGGGCCTTGGCGCGGGGATCCGACTCGCCCGTCACCACGGACTCGTCCACTGCCGACACACCGTCCACCACAATGCCGTCCGCGGGGATGCGCTCGCCCGGCTTCACCAGGAACACCGCACCTGGCTCCAGGGCCTCGATGGCCACGAAGTGCTCCTGGCCCTCGACGCGCAGGCGGGCCTTGCGAGGCAGCAGGCGATGGAGCATGGCGATGGCCTTGGCGCTGCGGTCCTTGGCCCCCCGCTCCAGGGCCTTGCCTGTGAGCACCAGGGTGACGATGGCGCAGGCCGTGTCGAAGTAGAAGTGCCGGCCACCCACGAAGGCCTGCACGCTGCTGTAGACGAAGGCCGCCAGCACCCCCGTGGAGATGAGGGCCTCCATGCGGAGGTGCCCCGAGCGCAGGCCGAACCAGGCGATGCGGTGGATGGGCCAGGCCGAGTAGAGCACCGCCGGCAGGGAGAGGCCCATCAGAATGAAGGGCACGAAGCGCTGGGCCCAGCCGGAGATGCTCTCCCAGTAGCTGGCATAGATCACCAGGCTGAAGAGCATCACGTTCATCCACATGCCCCCGGCGATGCCCAGGCGCAGCAGCATGTCCTGCCACTGGCGGCGGTCGCCCTCAGGCTCCGTGCCGAACTCGGCGGCCCGGTAGCCCAGAGCCTGCACCCGGTCTGGCACGGTGCCCGGCGGGACCAGCTGCGGGCAGTAGGTGATCTTGAGCAGGTCGGAGGTGAACAGAACTTCGGCCGAGACGATGCCCGGCTCCCGGTGCAGGGCGTGCTCGATGACCCAGCCGCAGGCTGCGCACCACATTCCGCCGAGCTGATACAGGGCCTCCCGCTGCTCGAGGCCTTCGGGCACCGGCACGGCCGCCACCTCCCCTCGTCCCAGCAGGCCCAGGCGCAGGCTCTCCTGGTAGAGGGTGGTGGTCCGGAGGTCCACGCCGGCCTCGATGGCGCCGCTCTCCAGGAGGATCCCGTAGACGTTCAAGCACCCCGTGCAACAGAAGCGCTGCTCATGACCCCGGAAGGTCTGGACCTGGGGGTTCCGGGTGGCCGCTGCGCCGCAGAGGTCGCAGGCTGCGCCAACGGTCATGACTGTCGGGTGTGCTGGGGGTGGCCCTGGTCGTCCAGCATCACGGGATTGGCCTTCCTGGAGATCTGGAACACCACGATGAGGATGGCGATGAAGAGCAGGCCGATGAGACCAAAGAGCGCCAGGAACCCTTTGCCCATGCGCTTCGGTTCGGTCATGGTCAGTTCCTCTTCAGGGGCGTGATGAAGGTGAGCTCCTCGGCATCCGAGGCGCGGGCCGCATTGGACTGGGCCAGGATGCGGATGTGGTGGACGTCCTGTCCATCATCCCCCATGGGCGCCCGGAGTTCCACCGTCTGCTCAAAGGTCTCCCCGGGCTGCAGGGCCACGGGGTTGGCGGGCAGCGCCAGGTCTGCGCCAGGCAGGCCCTCCACCCAGAGGCGGACCTGCACGGCCTTGCCGGTCCGGTTGGCCAGCTTCAGGCGGATGAGGTTGGCGATGCGGCCATCCTCGAGCACCCGGAACATGATGGAGCGATCCGGGTTGATCTCCACCAGGACCGGCCGGCGCAGGGACAGGGCCAGGCCCAGGCCCCCAAGGTAGAAGGCCAGGATGAGGAGGACACCCACCCGCTTGGCATCGCGGAAGCCCCAGCGCATGTGCCAGGGCTCGCGGACGACAGCCTTGGGCTGGTCGCCCCAGGTGTAGTGGATGAGGCCCGGCTTGCCGACCTTCCGCAGGATGTCTTCGCAGGCGTCAATACAGTCGCCGCAGTGGACGCACTCAATCTGGAACGCCGAGTCCCGGATGTCGATGCCCATCTCGCAGACCCGGACGCACTTCTTGCAGTCGATGCAGTCCCGGTCCTCGCCCTTGCCGTCCTGGTAGCTCACCAGCAGGGTGTGCTGGTCCTGGAGCATGCCCTGGATGTAGCCGTAGGGGCAGACCGTGGTGCAGAACTTCTGCCGCACGAAGGTGAAGTCCAGGAAGGTGATCACCGTGACCGTAGCGCCAGTAATGCCACCGACCGTCACCAGGTCGAGTCGGAGGAGCCGGCCCAGCAGGTCCCGGGGCTCGATGAAGTAGGCCGTGAAGACGAAGGACAGAAACACCGAGGCCAACAGCAGGACCCCATAGAACACCGTGGTGGCAACGGCCTTCCGGGCGCCAGGGCTGGCGGTCTTCAGGGCCTTCTGCGCCATCCGCTTGGCCCAGGCCTCCACGGACTGGCTCCACTCGCTGAAGATCATCTGCGGGCAGGCATAGCTGCAGTAGATCCGCCCATGAATGATGGCCGAGGCGGCGATGATGAACATGAGCAGCATGATCGCGAAGAAGATGATCGCGAACTCACTGATCCACAGCTCAACCCCAGCGAAATAGAACCGCTGACGGGGGACATCGAAGCGCATCAGGTTGGAGAACGGCGCTGCCACGAAAGCCAGCACACAGGCCACATGGACCCGCTTCCGGATCCGGCGGTAGACCGTGTCCTGGGGAGGCAATGGGGGCAACCGCTCGACCTTGGGTTTGGAGGCGGCGCTTGACTGTATGCTCATTCACGAATTATACAATACCTTCGGGTTCGGAGAGGGGATGGAAACACACTCTGTGTAGTGTTCGAACCGCTTCATCAGGATGGCGTGGGTCGGGCACCGGGAGGCGCACATGGCGCAGCGGATGCAGGTGCTCTCATCCTTGAGCATGATGCCGCCCAGCTCGTCCCGCTCCGTCCTGGAGAGGGCCTGGTAGTCGGCCAGACTGAAGTCCGCTCCGGCTCCGACCAGGCGGGCGTGGGCGTCCTCGTCCGGCAGGGTGCTGATCCCCACCAGCTTGATGAGATCCTCGGGGCAGACGTCCACGCAGCCGTTGCAGGCGATGCAGTGGTCGGTGTCAAAGACGGTGTTGATGTTACAGCGCAAGCAGCGGGAGCCCTGCTGCCGGGCCGTGGCCTCGGGGTAGCTCAGCTCGACGTTGTCCACGGAGGCGGCGCGCAGCTCGCTCTCCAGCACCGGGGCGTTGCGGCGCTCCTCGCGGTGCCAGCCCTCCGCCATGGTGTAGACCGCAGGCAGCCAGCGCTTGCGGACCACCACATCGGTGCGGGTGCCTCGCAGGAAGTCATGCATGGACCGGGCGGCCGTGTGGGCCGAGGCAATGGCGTCGATGAAGAGGCGCGCGCCGTGGGCCACATCGCCGCAGGCAAAGACATCCGGGGCAGTGGTCTGGTAGGTGGCCGGGTCCACCTTGACCAGGCCGCGGCTGATCTCCACGCCATCCTCGGGCTTAAGGAACGAAAGGTCCGACGTCTGGCCGATGGCAAAGATCACCGTATCGGCGTGGATGTCCGTGAGGTCGGCCTCATCGAACTTGGGATCGAAGCGGCGCTCCTCGTTGAACACCGAGAGACACTTCACGACCCGCAGGCCCTTGAGTTTGCCGTTCTCGACGATGATCTCCTTGGGCCCGACGCGGTTGTGGAGGTGGATGCCTTCTTCGGCGCCTTCCTCGACTTCCACATCGTCGGCGGGCATCTCGTCCCGGGACTCCAGGCAGACCACGTGGATTTCCTTGTCCCCGCTCATGCGCAGGGCCGAGCGCGCCACGTCGTAGGCCACCTTCTCGCCATGGCCCATCTCCAGCAGGGCGTCTTCCTTGTTCAGGGCCTCGAAGGGACGCAGAGCGGAGCGCGCCACGTCATAGGCCACGTTGCCACCGCCGACGACCACCACGCGGCGGCCCATGGGCAGGGGCTTGCCCTCATTGAAGGCCTTGAGGAACTCCATGCCATCGAAGACACCCTCGGTCTCGCCGCCCGGGAGGGACAGCTTGCGGCCATTGGGCAGGCCAACCCCGAGGAAGATGGACTTGTAGCCCTGGGCTCGCAGGTCGGCGAGGGTGAAGTCGCGGCCCAGCTTCATGTTGCACTTCAGCTCGACACCCATGGACAGGATGGCCTGGATCTCGTGGCGCACCAGGTCCCGGGGCAGGCGGAAGACCGGGACGCCGGCCGTTAGCATTCCACCGGGCTCGGCATTGGCTTCGAACACGGTGACCTTGTAGCCGATCTGGACC
This sequence comes from uncultured Holophagaceae bacterium, assembly GCA_903840385.1. Lineage (GTDB taxonomy): Bacteria > Acidobacteriota > Holophagae > Holophagales > Holophagaceae > Geothrix. Next base: position 571 of record CAIMFT010000195.1, on the reverse strand, counting down.
AGGTCGTGGGCCACAGTCATGCCGCTGACGCCAGCGCCGATGACCGCCACCTTCTCATAGTCGCCCCGGTTGGGCGGCAGCATGCGCTGGTTGCTGCCGGCCCGGTAGCTGGCGTAGTCACCGGTCTCGGGACCGTACTGGTCGGTAACAAAGCGCTTGAGGGCGCGGATCGCCACCGGCTCATCCAGGGAGCCGCGGCGGCAGTTGGCTTCGCAGGGCGCGCCACAGACCCGTCCGCAGATGGAGGCGAAGGGGTTGGTGGAGCGGGCGATGCCATAGGCATCCTCATAGCGCCCCTCGGCAATGGCCGTCACGTACCCGCACGCGTCCGTGTGGACCGGGCAGGCGTGCTGGCACTTGACCATCTCGACCCAGTACTGCGAGTCGTCGGGAACCCTGTACTGCCAGCTGGCGTTATCCACGGCGTCAATCCTTGTGGGGCTTGCGGAAGGCGAAGACGGAGACCACCACCGCATAGATAAAGACCATCGCAGCCACAATCGACATGAGAATCGTGCTCGTGGAGCCGATCTTGGTCGCGGCATTGAACTGCTGGACCAGGGGCCCTCGG
>CAIMFT010000194.1 GCA_903840385.1 uncultured Holophagaceae bacterium | reverse complement strand
AGTCACTGAAGGCCCGCACCCCCCGCACGATGACCTGGGCCTCCTGGACCTTGGCGAAGTCCACCAGCAGGCCGTCAAAGGAGGTGACCTCCACCCGGGGCAGGGTGGCGGTGAGTTCCCCCAGCATGGCCACCCGCTCCTCCACCGTGAACGCTGCGGACTTGGACGGATTGTGGAGCACGGCCACCACCAGGCGGTCCACGAGCTTGGCGGCCCGCTTGATGAGATCCCAGTGGCCGAGGGTCACGGGATCGAAAGAGCCTGGGTAGATGGCCGAGCGCACGGATGCTCCGATGGGTTGAGCCTAGCCTAGCGCATCGGCCCAGGGGGCGGGGGCAGAGTGTGCCAGTGGGGCTGGTTGGGATACAGTGATCGCATGAACCAGACCCGGAGCGTCGGCCTTCTCTTCGGCGGGGAATCCCCCGAGCACGAAGTCTCCATCGTCACAGCCCGGGCCATCGCGGAGCACCTGGACCCTGCCCGCTTCCTGGTGCGCCCCATGGGCATCGCCCGCAACGGTGTGTGGGCCGTGCTGGGGGATCCCTTCGCCCGCCTCGAGGCGGGTGAGCTGCCGGAGCGTAGCGCCCATCCCTTCCTGCCCCTGGAGCGGGGTGCCGAGGATGCGCCCCTGCCGGACCTGTTCTTCAACGCCCTGCACGGGGCCGGCGGCGAGGACGGCCAGATCCAGGGCTACCTGGAGCTGCTCCACCGCCCCTACACCGGTGCGGGCCTGCTGGCCATGGCGGCGGGCATGGACAAGTGGATCACCAAGCGCCTGTGGGAGTCGCACGGTCTGCCGGTGGTGCCCTACGAGGGTCTCACCGAGGAGCGCTGGCAGCGGGAGCGGGCCAACTGTCTGGCCGCCTGCGCCCGCCTGGGCCTGCCCCTCTTCGTGAAGCCCGCCAACCTGGGCAGCAGCATCGGCGTGGAGAAGGTCAAGCGCGCTGAGGACCTGCCGGACGCCCTGGATCGGGCCTTCACCTTCGACCGCCGGGTGCTGGTGGAGCAGGGCCTCACGGTGCGCGAGATCGAAGTGGCGGTGCTGGGCGGCGACGAGCCTCTGGTGTCCGTGGCGGGTGAAGTGATCGTGGCTGACGAGTTCTACACCTTCGAAGACAAGTACCTCCACGGCCGCAGTCGCACGGAGATTCCCGCCGACCTGCCGGCGGCCCTCGCGGACCGGATGCGGCGCCTGGCGGCGGAGGCTTTTGCCGCCTCGGACGGCTACGGCATGGCCCGGGTGGACCTGTTCCTGGAGCGCGGCACAGGCCGGGTGTTTCTCAATGAGCTGAACTTCATCCCCGGCTTCACCAGCATCTCGATGTATCCCAAGATGATGGCCGCCAGCGGGGTGCCCTACGCCGAGCTGCTGACCCGCCTCATCGACCTGGCCCTGGCCCGCCACGCCCAGATGGCCGCCAAGCAAAAGGGCTTTCAGTCAGGCAGCGACTGGTTCAGAAAAGGTTAAAGTCGGCATGATTCCCTGCCGATAGACCGCGCATGGACGGTTTCGGCATGGCGGTTTCTGGTCTTCGCGCTGCCAGCGCGGGACTGGCTCTGCAGGCCGATAACGTGGCCAACCAGCAGACGGCCGGATTCAAGGCCAAGCGGGCCGAGCTGGTGGCTGAAGCCTCGGGGGGGGTGCGGGTGTCGGGGGTCAGCACAGACCCGACATCCGCCGGCCCCGGTGCCTCCAACGTCGATCCCGCCACAGAGGCCGTGTCCGGCCTGGGCTATGCCTTCATGTACCAAGCCAACCTGAAGGTGCTGCAGACCCAGGATGAGCTGGCGAAGGCGACGCTGGAGCTGAAGGCCTAGCTGTCGGCTATCAGCTGTCAGCTATCAGCCAAACCTTGGCCGTGATGGTTTGGGCACACTGCCCGGGCCGGGGCTCTAGCCGACAGCTGATAGCTGACAGCTGACAGCTTCTTTCCCATTACACTGGACCCATGCATGCCCGCACCTGGCTCTCGGTTCTCTCGCTGCCCCTGGTGGCCGCCTTCACGCTGCCGGTGCTCCAGCAGGGGAGCGTCGCCAAGCCGCAGCCCAAGGCCGGCGCCAAAGCGGCTCCCCAGGATCCCCTGGCGGGGCTCTCGGACATCCAGGACGTGCTCTCCCTGGTCCAGCAGAACTACGTGGATCAGCCGGACATGAGCAAGGTGGTTTCCGGTGGCGTTCAGGCTGTGCTGGAGCGCTCCCACCCCCTCAATGCCTACCTGCCCCCCGAGGACCTCCGGCTGCCGGAGCCCGGGCCTGCCGAGGTCGGTCTGGTGGTGATGAAGCGCGGCATCTATGCCTCCGTCTTGGCTGTGACCCCCGGTGGGCCCGCCGCCAAGGCCGGTATCCAGGCCGGGGACGTGATCCGCAAGGTGGACGGCGACTCCGTGGGCCGCCTCAGCGCCTGGTCTCTGGAGCGCAGCCTGCGTGGGCCAGAAGGGTCCTCTCTCGATTTGTACCGCTACAACGCCACCGGCGACCTGACCAAGACCACGGTGCAGCGCCAGCGTCCCGTGGCCGCACCGGCGGCCCTGAAGCAGGGCGAGGGTGCCCTGCTGCTCAGCCTGCCTGACCTGAACAAGGGCCGGGCGGAAGAGGTGGGTCGGCTCCTGGCCGCCGCCGATCGCAAGCAGACCCTGGTGCTGGATCTGCGTACCTGCGCCCGGGGCAGCATGGAGGAAGCTGCCGCTCTGGCGGGACTCCTGGGCACCAAGGGCCCCCTCGGCACCCTCCAGGAGGCCGGGAAGTCCGATCGCATCGTGGAGGTCTCCGGCACCGGCACCCCCTTCGCCAAGCTGGCCGTCCTCCTGGGTCGCACAACCCTGGGCGCCCCCGAAGTCCTCGCCGCCTGCCTCAAGAAGGGCGGGACCCGGGTGCTGGGTGAGCGCTCTCCGGGGCTTGGCGTCGAGCGCGCCCGGTTCCTGCTGAAGCAGGGCGGAGCCGTGGAGCTGGTCTCCCGCCGCTGGCTGGGCCTGGGTGGCGAAAAGCTTGATCGCCAGGGCGTGATCCCCGACCAGGTGCTGCGCCTCGCTGAGACCGATGACGCCCTCGCCAAGGTGCTGGTGGCCCTCCAGGCCCCGGCTCCGGCGCCGGCCAAGGTTGCCGCTCACGATGATGCCCCCACAGCCACTCCGGCTGGGCCCCTGGGTCTGCCCAAGAAGCCGAACCCCTGATGGCGAAGGGTCGGGGGAAGCATACTTCCACCCTGGCCCTCCTTGGCTGGGGGGTTCTGGTGCTGGGCCTGGGCCTGCTCACGGGCCTGCTGCTGGGCCAGCAGGGCTGTGGCCGCCGTAGCTCGCCGGCCCCCCGGGAGGAGCCCGCCCCCAAGCCCAATAAGGCCCCGGAGCCCAAGGCCAAGGCCCCCCAGGAGCCGCCCCGACCCAAGGCTCCCGAGCCCGTGCCTGAGCTGCCCCGGATGGCCGTGGTCATCGACGACCTGGGCTACGCTGCACCGGAGCTGGTGACGCGCCTCTGCAGCCTGCCTGTGCCCTTCAGCGTGGCCGTGCTGCCCTACCTGGAGCACACCAAGACCAGCGCCGACATTGCCCACAAGCTGGGCAAGGAGATCATGCTGCACCTCCCCATGGAGCCCGTGGGCTTCCCTGGCCCCGGCCGGGACCCCGGCCCGAACGCGATCCTCTACAACCTGTCCGAGTCCGAGATCCGTCGCCGGGTGCGGCTGGCCATGGACGAGATCCCCCATCGGGTGGGCGTGAACAACCACATGGGCAGCCGCCTGACGCCGGACCGCGAGCGCATGGGCTGGATCCTGCAGGAGCTCAAGGCCAGGAAGCTGTTCTTCGTGGACAGCCGCACGGAGAAGGAGAGCGTGGCCTACGAGGTGGCCGTGCAGCAGGGCATCCCCTCCGCCCAGCGGCGGGTCTTCCTGGACGACGACAAGGCCTTCCCCGAGATGGAGAAGCAGTGGGAGCGGGCCCTCAAGCTGGCGGAGAAGGATGGCTCGGTGCTCATCATCGGCCACATCTACCCCGAGACCGTGGCGGCCCTGGAAAAGCTGGTGCCCCGCACCAAGGGGCAGGTGCGCTTCGTGACGGCGGGGCAGCTGGTCCGGTGATAGCCTTGCCAGCATGAGGAGGGGCACAGCGCCATGGGGCTTCCAGCATTCGCAGCGGTGGGCATCGGCGCGGCCTTGGGCGCCTGGCTGCGCTGGGGCCTAGGGACCCTGATGAATCCCCTGCTGCCGGAGCTGCCCATGGGCACCCTGGCGGCGAACCTGCTGGGGGGCTACCTGGTGGGCCTGGCGGTGGCCCTCTTCTCCCAGCACCCCGGCCTGGCTCCTGAGGCTCGGCTATTCATCATCACGGGCTTCCTGGGGGGCCTCACGACCTTCTCGACCTTCTCGGCGGAGGCGGTGCACCTCCTCAGCCGAGGCCAGATTGCCTGGGCCTTCGGTCATATGGGATTGCATCTGGCGGGATCCCTCGCAATGACCATGCTTGGGGTGTGGACCTTCAAGGCCTTGACCCAAGGCTGAGCGTCCCGGGGGGGCGTCATGGACGGCACCTACCTGATTTTCTTCGTGCAGGAGGATCGGACCCATCACGGGATCCTGATCTACGAGTGGCTCCTCAAGCTGGGGCGCAGGCTGGGCCTGCCCGGCGGATCCGCCGTGCGGGCCATCGCCGGGTTCGGCCGCCATGGCCTCATCCATGCGGACCACTTCATCGAGCTGGCAGGTGACCTGCCCGTGCAGGTGACCTTCATGGCCCCGGAGGAAGACTCCGACCGCATGCTCGATGCCGTGGCCGCCGAGGGCCTGGAGATGTTCTACCTCCGGCTGCCGGGCACCTGCGGCGTCCTCAACCAGCAGCCGGCGCGGGACTGAGCTCTGAAGAAAAAAACTCTCGCAGAGAAAAGATGAGAGAGCAGAGGGGCGCAGAGGACGGTTGGCTGGCAACAGGGCTTTATTTAGCCTTTTTCCGTTATCCCCTTCATCCCATTTATCCCCGTCCAAATGTCTTTTTTATAAAACAGGGATGAAGGGGATGAAGGGGAGAAATACCACTGCCTAAACGAACCCGGGCTACAGCCTGGTTCGGGATTCAGGAGAAAAGGAAACCACTCTCGCAGAGAAAAGACGAGAGAGCAGAGGGGCGCGGAGGACGGTTGGCTGGCAACAGGGCTTTATT
>CAIMFT010000193.1 GCA_903840385.1 uncultured Holophagaceae bacterium | reverse complement strand
GTAGGACCAGAACACAGTGAAGGCAAAGAGGAACCCACCCAGGTTGTAGAGGTGGTCGCCGCGCACACCGCTGAGGCGGTCCTGGCCCTGGAGGTAGAGGACCGAGAGGGCCGTGGCGGCCAGGCCGCTGAGGAAGGCCCCGGCGAAGATGTAGACGCCGAAGATGTCGCTGTACCACTCGGGCGTCAGGCCCGAGACCCAGTCGAAGGCCACCACGGTGATGACCAGGGCGAAGATGGCCATGAAGGCCGGGGCGAACTTCCGGGCCCGGATGTTGAAGGCGGGGTCCCGGGTGGTGTCTTGCTTGAGGGACCCGCCCACGAGCACCGTCAGGCCAACCAGCACGAGGGCGAAGGCGATGAGGGTCCGCACGGAGAAAAACGGGATGCTCAGCCAGAAGGCCTTGCCCGCCAGGATGGGGTGGTGGGCCGCTTCCGGTCGCGTGCCCGGGTAGAGCACGGGGAGCGCGCCCAGGGCGATGAGGCCGATGGGGATGGCAGGCAGCAGCAGGGTGGCGATGCGCTCGGGGATGCGCCGAATGGGCACGCTCCACTTGGCGTTCACCAGGTGCTCGAGGGCCACGATGAAGAGGGCGCCCAGAGCCATGGTGAAGATCAGGACAAACCACATCACCCAGTTGGCCCAGAAGCGCTGGGGCCCGGCGGCGAGGTAGGTGGCGATGACGCCCACAGCGCCCAGGGCCACGGCGCCGTAGATCAGGGGGGAGGCTTTGGGCTGGCTCATGGGGCGACCACCTTCAGGTCTTCGTCCTTGGCGTTCTGGGCGCGCTGCAGGGCGCGCACGTAGTGGATCACCGCCCAGCGCTGGGAGTCATTGAGGTCTGCGGCGTGGGAGGGCATGGCGTTCTTGCCGTTCACGATGGCCCAGTACATCTTGCCGTCCGGGTAGTCCTGGAACTGCTGGGACTGGAGGTTCGCGGGCTTGGCCCCATAGGCAGCGGTCAGGCTGCCGACCCCATTACCTAGGGCCCCATGGCAGACCTCGCAGCGGTTGAGGTAGGCCTTCCGGCCCACCGCAAAGACTTCCTTGGTGCGGGGCAGAGGGTTCACCAGCGAGGCGGAGGCGTCCTGGGTGCCGGTGGCGGTGGGGAGGTAGCCCCGGGCCACGGTGCCCTTCACGGGTGCCTGCATGCCCCGGCCGTCCTTGAAGAAGGTGGAGGCCTTCTGGGCGTTGAGGCGGGGCTGGTCCTGCATGTTGACCATGGGCCGGAGCAGGGGGAACCACTTGGTGAGGGTGTAGATCCCGGTCCCAGCCACGACGCAGGCCACGAAGATGCCGCCCAAGGTGCGGAGGATGTAGGTGCTGGTGAGGAAGGGGCTGCGGTCAGGGGCGGGGAGCACCTCGACCTCGACGGCACCGGCATCCTGGAGGATACGGGCGGCGGCGGCGGCATCGAAGCTCTCGTCTTCCGCTTCAATGGCCAGGGCAAAGCGGTCCCGGGTGATGCCCTTGATGGACTTCGAGGACAGCACCGGGTGCCCAAAGAAGGGCAGGCGGTTCAGCAGGAGCAGCATGCCCAGGCCCGCGGTGAAGGTGGCGAAGAGCACCGTCACTTCGAACATGATGGGAATGAAGGCTTCCCAAGATGAGGGGGACTTGCCGCCAGTGATGATGGGGTAGTCGATGGCGCTGATCCAGTACTCAAAGCCGAAAGCCGTGATCGCACCTAGGACACCCATGACCAGCACCATGCCACCTAGGGGCGAGCGGCGCAGGCCCAGGGCGTCATCGATGCCGTGGATGGGGTAAGGCGTGTAGGCTTCCACGGTGCCAGCCTTGGCGGCGCGCACCTTGGGGATGGCCTGCATCAGGGCGTCGGGAGTATCGAACAGCCCCAGGACGGAATAGGAAGTCTCAGACATGGTGGTCATCTCCATGGTGAGAGGGCTGTGCGTCCGGCAGGATGGCCTTGACCTCGGTGGTGGCGATGACCGGCAGCACCCGGGCGAAGATCAGCACCAGGGTGAAGAAGAGGCCGAAGGTGCCGAGCAGGATCCCGAAGTCGGTCATGGTGGGCTTGTAGATGCGCCAGGCCGAGGGCAGGTAGTCCTGGTGCAGCGAGATCACGATGATCACGAAGCGCTCGAACCACATGCCGATGGTCACGCCGATGGCCACAAAGATCATCCAGAAGTAGCTGGAGCGGCACTTCTTGAACCACAGCAATTGGGGGATGAAGATGTTGCAGCTGATGGTGATCCAGCCAGCCCACCCATAGGTCCCGGTGATGATGTTCATAAATCCATGGTGGAGGTACTCGTTCATGGAGTACCAGGCCGTGAAGCCCTCCATCATGTAGCTGTAGCCCATGATGCAGCTCATGGCGAGGATGACCTTGTTCATCACGTCCAGGTGGCGCATGGTGATCAGGTTCTTGAGCTGCATGGTCTCGCGGACCACCACCAGCACGATCACCACCATGGAGAACCCGGCGAAGATGGCGCCGGCCACGAAGTAGGGCGGGAAGATGGTCATGTGCCAGCCAGGCACCACGGAGGTGGCGAAGTCGAAGCTCACCACCGAGTGCACCGACAGCACCAGGCCGGTGGCCAGGCCCGCCAGGAGCAGGTAGGCCTTCTCGTAGTGCTGCCAGTGGGAGGCCGCGCCCCGCCAGCCCATGGCCAGGGCGGTGTAGATGGCCCGGCGGAGCTTGCTGGTGGTGCGGTCCCGCATGGAGGCGATGTCAGGGATGAGGCCCAGGTACCAGAACATCAGGGACACGGAGAAGTAGGTGTTTACCGCAAAGACGTCCCACAGCAGGGGTGAGCGGAAGTTGGTCCACAGGGCCCGCTGATTGGGATATGGGAAGAGCCAGAAGGCCACCCAGGGCCGACCTACGTGGATCAGCGGGAAGATCACGGCGCACATGACCGCGAAGATGGTCATGGCCTCGGCGAAGCGGGCGATGGCGTTGCGCCAGCGCTTCCGGAAGAGGAAGAGGATGGCGGAGATC
>CAIMFT010000192.1 GCA_903840385.1 uncultured Holophagaceae bacterium | reverse complement strand
CCTCGAAGGAGAGCATGAAGACAGTGGTGGCCCCCGCGTAGGCGGCGTAGATGAGGCTGACGCGCTCCTTCAGACTGATGCCGATGGCGAGGTGGACCAGGGCCAGCAGGCCCATGAGGCCCACCCCCAGGCCGAACCAGAACTGCTCCCGGACCGCCCGCCCGGCATAGGCCGTGGGCTCCCACAGGACTGGCTCCAGCTCCACGGTGCTCGGCGAGAGCACCCGCAGGTACAGGGTCTCCACCCCGCTGGCCGGCTCCAGCAGGAAGGTCGGAAACCGCACGGGCACAGAGCGCCGGGAGTAGGGCACGGTGCGGCCGTTGGTCAGGACGGTCCAGTGTCCCTCCGGGTTTCGGCGGTACAGGTCGGCATGGTCCAGGAGCGCCGTGGGCACCTCCAGCCAGCGCTCACCCGTGGCACCCGTCCAGTCCAGTTGGAGGCGCACCCACACGGCCCCGCTCTGGAAGCCGTAGGCGCCAGTGTCCGGGAGCGCTTGGAAGGCCGTGGCCGGGGCCGCGTGGACCGCCTCCACCCCCAGGCTGCGGGTGGCATCCACCTGCGCCACCGCATGGGCTCCCAGGAGCTGGCGCTCCCCCTGGACGCGCAGCGGCTCTGCAGCCCCAGCCAGGAGGGGTACAAGCAGGAGCAGCAGGGCCAGGACCCCCCGCCGGGGGCGGCAGGTCACGCGTGCAGCCGCAGGTGGGCCAGGAACGCATAGCCCACGCCGTGGCGGGCATGGAGCGGCAGGGACTCGGCCCCGGAGTGCTTGCGTACCTTGCTGCGGAGGCGGCTGATCTGGGTCTCCAGGCGCTGCATCCCCGGCAGGTCCATGGGCAGCTGGAGGTTCCGGAGGAGGTCCACGCGCTCCACCACCTCGCCGGGGTTCTGGGCCAGGGCCTGGAGGATGCGCAGCTCCGTGGCCGTGAGGGGGACCTGCTCGCCGGTGGGCAGGCCCAGCTGCGAGTGCAGCGGGTCCAGGGTGTAGACGCCGACCCCGGCCTCCTCCTGGGAGGGCGGGCTCACCCGCCGGTGGAGGTTCCGCACCGCAAAGGCCAGCTCCCGGAGGTCCACGGGCTTCACAAAGTAGACATCGGCCCCATCCCGCAGGCCCTCGAGGCGATCATCCAGGGCCCCGCGGGCCGTGAGCAGGATGATGCCGATGGGGGCACCCCCCGCCGCCCGCAGGCGCCGGGCGATGGAGAGGCCATCTTCACCGGGCAGGCCGATGTCCAGCACCACCACCGTGGGCCGGTGCTGCACCAGGGCCCGGTCCAGGGCTTCGCCGTTCGTCACGCCCCGGGCATCGATGCCGAAGTGGGGCAGGCCCGCCAGCAGGATGGCCAGCAGGTCCGGGTCGTCCTCGCAGACCACCAGGCGGAGGGCAGCCTGGGCCTCCCGAGGGAAAGGCAGGGCGCTGGGGTCGCCGGCATGGTGTTCCGGCTGGGTGGTCAGGGTCATCGTTCCTCCCCGGACCTGGTCGCAGGCCGGTAGTTGCAGGACTGCACCCCGGGGGGCCCCCCAAACCCTGAAGGGCTGGAGGCTCTGCCAGGAAAGCATGGTTCGCCCCAAGTGTTCGCACCATACGCTTGATTACTTAGTTTCTCCCGGTTCGGTGGACCCCCGAAGCCCCAGGGAGCGGCCCCATCCCCCCCTGCCGCCAGGGTAACCTGGGGGTTCGCCCTTCCGGAGTCCCCATGCCTTCGATCCTCCTTCTCCTGCCCGCCCTGGTGGCCCAGGTGTCCTCAGCCCCCACCGCCCTGGACCGCCTCCAGGACCTGCTGGAGGCCATCCCCGAGGCCGTCATCGACGGCAAGACCGGCAACCTGAAGGGCCTGCTGGCCCAGGCCCGGACGGGCTGGGACAAGGCCAAGCCGGAGCTGCGCAAGGTCATCCCGGAGGCCGAGCAGACCTTCATCGACCGGCAGCTCAAGGCCATGGAGAAGATGTCCCCCCGGGAGAAGGCCGCTGGCGCCCTGGGGATCTCCGCCACCCTGAGCCGCTACCAGCCCCGGTCCCCCAAGCAGGACCTGCAGGCGGCGGACCGCACGGCCATGCTGGCTTGGTGCTCCGTGGATGCGGGCCTGTGGCAGGCGATCCCCCGGGTGGCCGAGGCCTTCAAGCCCGTGCTGGACCAGGACAAGGGCCGGCATGCCCTCGCCGTCGCCTCGGCCGGGGAGGCTCTCCAGCGCTTCCAGGTCGCCGTCACCAAGAAGCAGGCCCCCGCCGCCAAGAAGGCCCTGAAGGACCTGCTGGCCCTGGTGGATGTCTTCGAGAAGCCCTGAGCCAGGACCCCACCCACACGCGAAGGACCCCCAACCGGGGGTCCTTATGCTTCAGAGCGGGCGCCTTACTCGGAAGCGGGCCGGTAGTCGTCCGCCAGGGTGACGGGGATCTTGGCCTTGACCTCTTTCTCGATCTCGGAGGACACGGCCTGGATGCGAGACCGCTTGTAGCCTTCCACCAGCTGACCCTTGACGGCCTGGAAGGGGGGGATGCCCTGGGACTGGCCCTGGGCCTTCAGTACCGCCACCTGCTCGTTGTAGAAGGCCAGCAGCTGGGCCTCGGTGGGCTCCGTGGTCTGGGCGCGCTTCTTGGCCAGGGTCTGGAAGTAGAGGACGGCCTGCTGCTGCTCCATCTGGCGGCGGACGGAGGGGTCCTGGTCCAGGCCCGTCTGCTTGGCGTAGGCCACGATGGCCTTGGACATGGCGACCTGGTTGGCCAGCTGGGCCCGGGAGTCCCGGGCGGCGGGGTTGGTCAGGAAGTCCTGGGCCTCCTTGGGATCCTGGGTGAGGGTGCGCACCAGCTCCTGGAAGTCGGCTTCAGTGATCTTCTCGCCCCCGACGTTGGCGATCACCCGACTGGCGTCAGCCTTTTCGGGCTTGCAGGCGAAGGTCAGGAACAGGACCGAGGCAGCAACAAGGGCGGCGGCGCGGGTCAGCTTGGGCATGGTGTCTCCCCTAAAGGCATCAAAGGATCCAGAATGACAGAACCTGGAGCATCCCATGAGCCCAATTGACGCCCTGACAGGCCTGGATCTGGCGGTCTACAGCGCCACCTGGTGTCCGGACTGCCGCCGCCTGGAGGCCTGGCTGGAGCAGCACGGCGTCCCCCACACCAAGGTGGACATCGAGCATGTGCCGGGGGCCGCCGAGAAGCTGGAGGCCGAAACCGGCAAGCGGGCCATCCCCTTTGTGCTGGTGAATGGGGGGCGCTGGGTCCGCGGCTATCACCGGGAGCTCCCCCAGCGCCTGGACGGGGACTTGTTCGTCCAGGAGCTGCTGGCGGCCGCGAAGTAACGCCGCCGCGGACACGCGCCTGATGCTCACCGG
>CAIMFT010000191.1 GCA_903840385.1 uncultured Holophagaceae bacterium | reverse complement strand
GCCCGGATCCTTCCGCTGGGATAGAAGATGTGGCCGCATCCATCATTGAGGCTTTGACAGAGGATCCCCTGGATCAGGACCGGCTTGGGCAGCCAGCAAAACCAGCAACCGGGAACCTCGCTTTCCCAACCCTTCGGGGTCCAGAAGAAGACCGTCGCACCCGCCGGCAGCTCAACGCCGCGAATCACGGCGGCTTCGATGAGCTTGTAAGTGTCCGCCCGGTTCTTGAGGAACTTGACGTTGCTCCCGGGGGGGAGGTCGAACCCGTCAAGGGTCGCCCGTTTCCCCAGGACGCAGGACGTGACCTTGCCGGCCTCGTCGAAGTGGACGCTGGTGCCGGCTGGCAGGAGATAGCCCGCGATGGTGTGGTCACGCGCCAGGGTGCAGGACTTGATGCGACCATCCGAGCGCAATTCGACGGGCCCCTGGCAGGGCATGCCCTGAACCTCCGTCGATTGAATCTGTGTGTTCGTGGATGCGCCCAAACCGACCAGGCCGCAGAGGAGTGAAGCTGCAAGGAGGTTCCGCAAGACTCCTTTTGCTTTCATGGGAAGAGATCTGGCGGGTGTGTCCTGGCAACGACAACCATTGATTTCGTCAGGATGGGTTGCCTGGGGAAACAGCTGCTGGACGGGGGATGGGACTTTCAAGGGCCTCATGTTCAACCGACCTCCTCGGAAATGGGTTGGGTTCAAATCGCTGAATTCAGGAAACGGCGCAGGAACTGCACACAACGGAATACCTGGAAACGACCAGAAAAGACCCGACGCTGAGGCGATGGCTTTGGTCAGGGAGTTGGACCTTGAACCAGTCGCTTTGGCAGAGGTATTGGAAATTTCGAGCAGGATGCCACACCTACCTGTCGGGTGCATAGCGGAATGGCGATTCCCGCGGGGATGGTCATTGAGCGCTTCGAAGAGAAACCGTTTCACCGCGTAGGGTTTCGAGCACAGCCTGCCACACGCCGGCTTTGTTCCAGCGATTCAAGCGAATGAAGACAGTCGTCCAGGGACCGAACTCTTCAGGCAGATCACGCCAAGGCCCACCAGCCCTGAGTTTCCAAAGCATGCCCTCTACGAGTGGGCGATTCGGCAGTCGAGGACGCCCCATACCACCCTGCTCCGGCGGCAGAAGTGGCTGGAGTAGCGTCCACATCGGCTCTATTGAGAGCGCTCCGGTCATCGCGCACCGAAGCTCAAGATCTTTGGGCACATCTTTTAAATTATAAGTACAACCTGATAGCTCATAATTGACCCACTTTGAAAACAGGCCCTAGTGGGGGTCAGCGTCCCCTTCGACCTTGGTGCGGAGAACCCGGCAGGCCATGGTCAGGAGAACGCTGTAGAAGGGCGCCACCAGGGTGGCGGCGAGCTTGAAACCCAGGAAGGGGTTGGCAGTGTCCAGGAAGGTAAAAGTGATGATCAGGCCGGTGCAGAAGGCCAGAAGGCCGCCGGCCACCACGCTGTATTCCAGGAGGTGCCAGATGCGCAGGGAGGTGGCTTTCGTCGGCGTGTCTCCCTCAGGGTGCAGGGCATCGGCAAGGGCCTGGCGGACAGCCCGGAAGGGAAAGGCCGAGAGCGTGGCCAGCAGCGGGACAGCCACCACGAAGAGCGCCGCCATGACCGCGGGATGCAGCCAGGTCACCAGCCGACCGCCGATCAGCGTGATCCCCAGGAGCACCGCCAAAAGCAGCAGCGCCTGGCCAACAAGAAAGCGGGTCATGGAAGACCTCCCCCCCACCCATCGGCCCCCCGGCGACGCACCTTGACCCGCCCTAGCTTTTCCCATCTCCAAAACAGAGGCGGGCCCTCGGGCCCGCCTCTGTTTTGGAGCAAAGCAACGGCCTAGAGCCCCTTGAACGCCGCTGGACGCTTCTCCAGGAAGGCACCCATGCCCTCCTGCATGTCCTGGCTGGCGGCGAGCAGGCCGAAGAGGGCCGCCTCGTACTGGAGGCCTCGGTCCTGGGGCATCTCGATGCCCTCGTTCACGGCGGCGATGGCGTGGCGCAGGGCCAGGGGGCCTCGGGACAGGATGGTGCGGGCCAGCTTCTCAGCAGCGGCCTTGAGGTCAGCCAGGGCCACCACGCGGCTCACCAGGCCCATGCGGAGGGCATCGGCGGCGGGGACCATGTCACCGCTGAGGATCATGTCCAGGGCCACGCCCTTGCCCACGAGGCGGGGCAGGCGCTGGGTGCCACCGTAGCCAGGGATGATGCCGAGGCTCACCTCGGGCAGGCCGAAGCGGGCGTTCTCGGAGGCGATGCGGATGTGACAGGCCAGGGCCAGCTCGCAGCCGCCGCCCAGGGCGAAGCCGTTCACCGCAGCGATCACGGGCTTGGGCATGGACTCGATGCGCTGCAACACAGCCTGGCCGCGGAGGGCCTGGGTGCGGGCACCGGCGGTGTCCAGGGACTTCAGCTCGGAGATGTCGGCACCGGCCACAAACGCCTTCTCGCCGGCTCCGGTGACGATGATGACGCCGACCTCGGGGTCTTCTTCGAGGGTGGCAAAGGTCTGCTCCAGGTCCTGCAGCACCTGGTTGTTCAGGGCGTTCAGCTTCTCGGGGCGATTGAGGGTCACCCAGGCGATGCGATCGGTTTTCTCAACGACAACGAAGGACATAAGGGCTCCTGGGAACAGGTTCATTGTACGCTGGGCTCGAGGCGAATGATGTACCATCCCCCGCATCCTGAAAGTTACCGTGACTCCCTGAGGGCCTTTCTCCGCGAGGACTGGGGCACCCAGGACTGGAGCACCGCGGCGGTGCCGGACCGGCCCATGCTGGCTCGGGTGGCCGCCAAGGCGGACCTGGTGCTGGCGGGCCTGCCCGTGGCCATGGAGGTCCTCCGCCTGGCGGATCCGGCCCTGCGCCTGACCGCCCTCTGCGAGGACGGGCAGGGGATCACCCGGGGTACGGAGGTGCTCCGCATCGAGGGGGCCAGCCACGGCATCCTGCTGGCCGAGCGGGTCATGCTCAACCTGCTCCAGCGCCTCAGTGGCACCGCCACCCTCACCCGTGCTTTTGTGGAAGCCGTGGCCGGTACCGGGGCCCGCATCCTGGACACGCGCAAGACCACGCCGGGCCTCAAGCTGCTGGAGAAATACGCCGTGCGCTGCGGCGGAGGCCTGAACCATCGCCTCACCCTGGGGGACGGCGTGCTGCTCAAGGAGAACCACCTGGCTGCCGCCGGGGGCATCGCTGCGGCGGTGGCCTCGGCCCGGGCGGGGTCGCCCAACCTCATCCGCATCGAGGTGGAGGCGGAGACCCTGGAGCAGCTGGGCCAGTGCCTGGGTCTGCCCGAGGTGGACGGCGTGCTCCTGGACAACATGAGCCTCGAGCAGCTGCGTGAAGCCGTCGCCCTGCGCAACCGCAGCGGGCGGCGGCTCTTCCTGGAGGCCAGCGGCAACCTGACCCTGGACCGGGCCAGGGCCGTGGCCGAGACCGGCGTGGACTTCCTCAGCGTGGGCGCCCTCACCCACAGCGCCCCGGCGGCGGACCTCAGCCTGCGGATGGACTGATCCCCAGGCGTGGGTGATCATGGAGCCTCAACTCACGAGGCAGGAGGCGGCATGCGCGCAATCGGATGGCAGGTGGCCCTGGCAGCCCTGGTGTCCTTCGGGCCCACCCAGGCTCAGGAGACCCGGCCCATGACCTTCATGGATGTCATGGAGCTCCGCAGCCTCGGTGGTGGCACCCTCTCACCGGATGGGAAGCGGGTGGCCTACACCCTGGGGATCCCCCACTGGAAGTCCGGCAAGAGCTACACCGACCTCTTCGTGGCCAGCGCTGAGACCGGGGCGATCCGGCAGATGACCTTCACCCGGGAGAAGAACGAGAGCTCCCTCCAGTGGGCCATGGACGGCCAGCGCCTGGCTTTCCTCGCGGACCGGGAAGGGGGCCAGCAGGTCTACCTCCTGGCAGTGGATGGTGGCGAGGCCCGCAAGCTGACCGAGGCCAAGGACGGCGTCCACGCCTACGCCTTCAGCAAGGATGGCAAGTGGCTGGCCTTCAGCGCCGGCAAGGCCGAAGAGCGGCAGCTCTCGCTCGTTGACCTGAGCACCGACGACTTCACCATCACAGCCCTGCCCAAGCACACCACACCCATCCGGGACTTCGCCTTTGCCGAGGACGGAAAGCAGATCTGGTTCACCAGCCCTGACCGCGTCGACAAGGACGACCTCAAACGCCGGGAGAAGAAGTTTGATGTGCGGCTGGCGGATCAAGTCCAGCCGCCGGTGCACCTGTGGTCCGTGGATCTCAAGGAGCGGAAGGCCAAGCGCTGGACCGAAGGCGCGGCCTTCACGGTGGCGGCCTTCCAGGTCTCCCGGGACGGCCACTGGGCCGCCTACCGGGCCCTGCCCACCATGCGCGGTCTAGGGGACGTGTCCCAGGAAGAAGCCAGCCTCCACCTCCTGGACCTGAGTACAGGCAAGGCCCGGCCGGTCCTGGAGAAGTACGCCCGCTTCATGGCCTTCTCCCCGGACAGCAGCCGCCTCGTTTATGCCGCACCGGAGCGCTTCGAGCGGCTCCGCAATGACAAGCTGTGGGTGCTGCCCACCGCCGGCGGACCGGCCAAGAACCTGCTGGCCGGGAAAGACGTGAGCGTGGCCAGCGCCAGCTGGGCCGAGGACGCCACCACCCTGTACTTCACAGAGGGTGTTGGGGTCGATCAGCACCTCTTCTCGGTGTCGGCCACGGACGGCACCCTGAAGCAATTGACGGCGCGGCCCGGGGTCATCGCCGGGGGCTACAGCGCCGATACCCGGAGCTTCCTCCTGACCTGCAGTGACCCCAAGACGCCCGCCAACCTGTATGTGGCAAAGGCCGCCACCGTGGGGACTCCCGCCCAGTGGGTGAAGGTCTCGGACGCCAATCCCCAGATCGCGAAGCTGGCCCTGGGTGAAACCGAGGCCATCCGCTGGAAGGCGCCGGACGGCGTCACCGTGGAGGGCCTGCTCATCCGGCCCGTGGGCTATGAGAAGGGCAAGCGCTACCCCCTCATCGTGCAGCTCCATGGGGGCCCCGCAGCGGCCGACCAGCGGGGCTTCCAGGGCCGCTACGTCACCTACCCCCACATCTACGCTGCCGCCGGCTATGCAGTGCTGCAGCCCAACTACCGGGGCTCCTCCAACTATGGGGAGGCCTTCACGCGCCAGATCGGCGGCAACTTCATGCGCCTGTCCTATGGCGACATCATCAGCGGCGTGGACCACCTGATTGCCACCGGTCTCGCAGATCCCGACCGCCTCGGCATGATGGGCTGGAGCGCCGGGGGTCACCTGTCCAGCTGGACCCTCACCCAGACCGACCGCTTCAAGGCCATCAGCACCGGCGCCGGAGCCGTGAACTGGATCTCGATGTACGCCGAGTCCGATGTGCAGAGTGTCCGGGAGTTCTACCTGGGCGGCCGGCCCTACGACGCCTGGGACAACTTCGTGAATGAGTCCGCGCTGAAGTACGTGAAGAACGCCAAGACCCCCACCCTCATCCACGTAGGCGAGGCGGACCAGCGCGTGCCCAAGCCCCAGAGCGATGAGCTCTACATGGCCCTCAAGAAGCTGGGGGTGCCCGTGGAGTACATCGTCTACCCCGGAATGCCCCACGGCCTCACGGAGCCCCGCTATCAGCTGGTCAAGATGGTGAGCGAGTTCAACTGGTTCGAGAAGTGGCTCAAGGGCCGGACCGAGTGGTTCGACTGGAAGGCCCTGCTGGACACCCTGCCAGCAGAGTCAGAGGCGAAGCCCGAAGGCGCTGCTTCAGCCGCAGCGGTACGCCGCCGGTAATACCCAGTCGCAGAGACCATCCCCGCCGCTTTGCGGCGGGGATAGCTAAAAAGCGGGCCCCGAACGGGGCCCGCTTTTTAGTGATGCAGCAATGCTTAATTGACGACCAGCTTCCGCGCTTCCAGGAGGTTGCCGACGGACTTCTCCATGGCGGTGATGGCTTT
>CAIMFT010000190.1 GCA_903840385.1 uncultured Holophagaceae bacterium | reverse complement strand
GCGCACGCCATCTCGCACTGGAGACAGCCTGTGCACTTGTTGGGATCGAGGTGGAGGGATTTCTGCATGAGGGGCCTCCTGAGGGTGGGACGGGAACGAAGTGGATGGCGATGATCATAAAACGAATAACGCTCCCCACACCGACCCTTTTTTCGGCCGCCCTCTCCTGGCGAATAGCATATCTTAACTAACCTATTTAACATTGTTTGCGTTTATTATGGAGATTGATTCTCAATACTTTTACCAGTGATTAGCCGGACTGCACTGAAAAGGCTCACCACGAAGAACACGAAGGCGCCCTGCCCCACCCCGGGCATCCCCAAGAGTGCGGCGGCTGCGACCGGGGGCCCCTGGCCCGGAGGCCCTGTCGGCGCGGGCCGTCCCTTCGTGGTCCTTTCGGGCAGTTCTTCGTGCCCTTTCGGTCAGTCCTTCGTGTCCTTAGTGGAGATCCTTGAAGGCGTTATTGCCCCTGCCGGGACTTCAGGCTCACCGTCGTGCCCCCGGCGCCCAGGAGCAGCATGATCACGGCCTGCACCATGGTCTTGTAGGACACCACGGCCCCGCCCCAGAGGGCCGAGCGTACGAAGAGGAGCCCAGCCACCAGCAGCAGCACGTAGATCCCCAGCATGATCTTGCGGGCCTTCTCGTTGGTTGCCGGGGTGTCGGCGGAGAAGATCCGGTCGTAGAAGACCAGGCCGATGGCGGCCACCACGTTGAGGGCCACGAAGATCAGCCAGAAGCTGCGGGCCGCCGCCGCAGCACCGGGCAGGCCCACCATGGGCTTGAGCATGGAACCGTAGAGCATGCCGCCCAGGCTGGAGCCGATGAGGCTGCCGATGACGCCGTAGAGGAAGGCGTAGCCCATGTAGACGGCCTTCTTGTCCGCCGGCGCCACCAGGCCCACGTAGCTGTAGTACTTGGGGTGGGCGGTCATCTCCCCGATGGAGAAGACCGAGATGCCCAGGATGAACACCCACACGTTGGTCGAGGCGGCGAGGCACAGGAAGCCCACGGTCCCGATGACGATGCCCGTCACCATGGTGGGCAAGGGCCGGATGTTCTTCACGAACCGGCTCACCAGCACCTGCAGCAGGATGATGGTCCCGCCATTGATGACCGTCACGTGCTCGGCGTCAAACTTGAGGGGGATGCCGATGCCCGCAAAGAGGCGGTTCACCGGGGCGGCGTCCACGAAGTCCCGCAGGTACCAGAGCACGGACCCGAAGTTCTGGAAGTAGAGGATCCAGAAGCCGGAGTACACCACGATCATGAGCATGAAGCGGGCGTCCCCCAGTACCATGGCCGCACTGTGGGCCACTTCCCGGAGGCTCTTGGTGTTCGCAGGCTTGGGCGGATCTTTGAAGAGAAACAGGGTCGGCAGCAGCATGGCCGCACAGTAGAGCGACGACGCAATGAAGACGTAGCGCCAGGAGAAGCCCTTGAGGATGCTCACCGCCAGCGGGGCCAGGAAGGCGCCGATGTTGATCATCCAGTAGTAGATGCCGAAGCCGAAGCCGGAGTTCTCCTCCGTGGTGGTGCGGGCCAGGGTGCCGCTGATGATGGGCTTGAAGAGGCCTGCACCAGTGGCCATGAGCAGGAGGGCCGCAAAGACCGCACCGTAGCCCGTGACGTTGCCGGCAACGAAGTAGCCGGCCGACAGGATGCAGAAAGAGAAGATGAGCATGCGGCGGTAGCCGTAGCGGTCCGCCAGAGCACCACCGGCGATGGGGATGACGTAGGTGAAGGCGTAGATGAGGCTCTGCAGAAAGCCCACGGACTGCTCCGTGAACCCCAGGCCCCCGGCGGTCACCTTGTCCGTGAGGTAGACCGCCAGCACGGAGTTGAGGCCGTAGTAGGCGGCCCGCTCGAAGAGCTCCATGACGTTGGCCACCCAGAACACCCGGGGGAAGGTACGGAGGAGGCTGGCGGGCTTCGGATTGGACATCCGCCGAGTATAGCGGCGCCTTGCCCCCACGGCGGCACAGGTGCCAGCAAGAAGCACCGCCCGTTTTTCTTGGTGCCTTGGTGCCTTGGTGGCAGAGTTGTTTTTCCTCTATTCATTGCGAATAGACCTGAGAGGCCCCCCTTTGAAGACCATCTCCCTCCGCGTCGATGTGGACACCCTGGAAGGCTCGCTGGCGGGCATCCCGACCCTGCTGCGTCTCCTGGACAAGCACCACATGCGGGCCAGCTTCTACTTCAGCTTCGGGCCTGACAACAGCGGCAAGGCCATCCGGCGGATCTTCCGCAAGGGCTTCCTGGCCAAGATGCGCCGCACCAACGGGGTCAAGCTCTACGGCCTGAAGACCATGCTGTATGGCGTGCTGCTGCCAGCCCCCATCATCTGGCAGCGCGCCGCCGCGGAGATGCGCAGCGCCCAGGCGGCGGGCCACGAGGTGGGCATCCACGGCTGGGACCACGTGCAGTACCACGACCTGCTGGATCGCAAGTCCCGCCAGTGGCTGGCGGACTGGTACGCCCGGGCCCACGAGGCGTTCGGCACCGTGTTCGGAGCGAAGCCCCTGGGCGCAGTGAGCCCAGCCTGGCGCTGCAACGACACCACTCTGGAGCTGCAGGAAGCCTACGGCCTCGCCTATGCCGGGGACTGCCGGGGCCTGGCGCCCTTCTACCCCATCGTGCAGGGGCGGACCCTGCGGACCCTCCAGATCCCCACCACCCTGCCGACCCTGGATGAGCTGCTGGGCCTGGATGGCCGCACGCCCGAGCAGGTCAACCGCGAGGTCTGGGACCTGGTGCGGGAGGATGCGCTCAACGTCTATGCCCTCCACACCGAGGTGGAAGGCGGTGCCCTGTTCGAGACCTTCGATGCCTTCCTCGCCGGCCTGAACGACCGCGGCGTGGTGGCTCGCACCCACGAGGACTGGCTCCCCGAGCTGCTGGCCCAACAGCCCCCCGCCAAAGCCATCACCCGGCGGGAGATCCCCGGCCGAGCCGGCTGGGTGAGCTGGGAGGCCTGACCTCCTTTTGCGCGCAGCGCCCATAAAAATCGTGGCCCAAAAGGGCCACGATTTTTACGTGTAAACAGATCGGCAAAGAAGAAGCCCGGCTTTGCCGGGCTTCTTCGCGGGGGTCCGGGGGTGTGCGCACAGCGCGGAACCCCCGGAGAGTATCAGGCATGTTGCTTTAACTTGTCCTTGCCGCCGAACCACTGATCCCAGTAGACCACCACCGGGCTGGCAATGTAGATGGACGAGTAGGTGCCGGTGATGACGCCGATGACTAGGGGGAAGGCCAGGTCCTTGAGGGCCGGGCCGCCGAAGAGCCAGAGGCAGACGGACACGAAGAGCACGGACAGGGAGGTGAGGATCGTTCGGCCCAGGGTCTGGTTGATGGAGTCGTTCACCAGCTTGGTGATGGACGCCCGGCGGTACTCGGGGCGGTGGCTGTTCTCACGGATTCGGTCGAAGACCACGATGGTGTCGGCCATGGAGTAGCCCATGAGGGTGAGGAAGCTGGCGACCACGGGCACGTTGAACTCGTAGCCGAAGGCCGCGAACAGCCCGAGCGCCATGAGGATGTCGTGGATGAGGGCCACGATGCCACCCACGGCGAAGCTGGCCGTGAAGCGGAAGATCACGTAGATCAGGATGGCCAGCATGGCAAAGGCAACGGCGGTGAGGGTCTTGCTGGTCCACTCGCCGGAGATGCTGGGGCTGAAGCTCTCGTCCTTGAGGATGCCCACAGCGCCCAGGCGATAGCTGCTGCGCACCATCTCCTTGACAGCTGGCGGGACGTCCTTGGGAATGTCCTCAAAGGTCTGGTAGAGGCCCGAAGGCAGACGGTCCCGGCCCGAGATGACCTTCTCCGCCAGGGGTGCATAGGCCGTCGTGACGGCCTGCACATCGCCGGGCAGGCCCAGGGGGTTGCCCTTGGCCAGCAGGTCCGTGAGGTTCTTGGAGCCCTCCAGGTTGAGGGTGGGGAGCAGACTGCCGGCGGCCTCGGGATCCATCTGCTTGAACATGGCCCGGAGGGCGTTGGCCTGGATGGTGCTGTCCTTCTGGTCCCCATCCTTCTTGGCCTTCACTTTGACGGAGAAGTCCCGGACGGTCTTGTCAGCATTCTCATAGGCCACCACGGTGGCATCCGGATACCCGCTCTTGACCAGGGTGGCTCGGATGGTCTCGGGCTCCATGGCGCCACGGAAGCGCACGGTCATGTCGTTGCCACCCACGAACTGCATACCCAGCTGGATCCGCTTGTTGTGGGTGAGGTTCCAGGGCTGCACATAGAGGAAGCACAGGACGATGAGGCCCCAGGTGACGGCCAGGGCCGTGCCCTTGTACTTCATGAAGTCGTAGGTGGAGCCCTTGAAGAAGGTATGGGTGCCCACGGAGAGCACCTTGGTGCCGGGGTGGCGCTCCAGGATCCAGTCGTAGATGAAGCGGCTGATGTAGATGCTGGTGAACAGCGAGGCCACGACGCCCACGGTCAGGGTCACGGCGAAGCCCTTGACGGGGCCCGTGCCGAAGATGAAGAGCAGCAGGGCGGCGAAGAGCTGGGTGACGTGGCTGTCCACGATGGTCCAGAACACCCGGTCGAAGCCCGCATCGATGGCCCCGGGGACGCTCTTGCCCAGCCCCAGCTCCTCCTTGATGCGCTCAAAGATCAGGATGTTGGCGTCCACGGCCATGCCCAGGGTGAGCACGAAGCCGGCGATGCCAGGCAGGGTCAGGGTCGCCCGGAAGGAGCCCAGCAGGCCCATCATCACGATGATGTTCACCGTGAGGGCGATGATCGCGTTGGCGCCCGACCAGTGGTAGAAGAACACCATGAAGGCGATGATCGTGACAAAGCCCACCACGGCGGCGCGCACGCCGGCGTGGATGGAGTCGCGGCCCAGGCCGGGGCCCACGACGCGCTCCTCCAGGAACTTCATGGGAGCCCGGAGGGCGCCGCTGCGCAGCTGGCTGGCCAGATCGTCAGCTTCCTGGGCAGAGAAGCTGCCGCTGATGCGGACAGCCCCGCCGATGATCTTTTCCTTGGCCGTCAGCTCGGTGACGATCTTGCCGTCCAGCACGATGGCGATGTAGCGGCTCTCCTCGGAGGCCGTCCCGGTCAGGCGGGCGAAGTCGTCATCACCCTTCTTGTTGAGGGTGAAGTTGACCTCGTTGGCCTCGGTCTGGGAGTTGGAGGCCCGGTGCGCATCGATGATGTCGGCCCCATCCACGGCCACGCGGCTCTCCAGCAGGACCCACTTGGCGATCTTCTCCTCGCCGGGCTTGGCCTTGACCACAGGCTGGCCGGCGCGGCGGGTCTGGCGGTCGCTCTCCAGCTCCGGCAGCAGCTCGAACTCCTGGGGGATGGCCCCCTTGTAGGCTTCGAGGGCCGCTTCCCGGCTGGGGAAGTAGGGCTGGGGGACCTTGGCCACCAGGCGCTGCTCGAGGCGGCCGGGGGTGGAAAGCAGGGACTTGATGCGCTCGCGGTCGCCTTCCTCAATGCCAGGGATCTCCACCACGATGCGGTTGCCTTCGGCCCCGCTGGTGGTGATCTCAGGCTCGAGCACGTTGGCGGGGTCGATGTCGCGGATGCGCTTCTCGATGACCTCCAGGGCGCGCTTGTTGGCGTCGTCCTTCAGCTGCTTCTGGTAGTCGGACTTCTGGGTCAGGCGGAAGACATCGCCCTCGGTGGCGACGGCGTAGCCCGGGAAGAAGTCCTTGGCGACCTTCTCGACGGTGGCCTTCTGGTCGGCCCCGACACCATCCACCCGCAGGGCCTGGCCCTCCACGCGGACGCCGGCACCCGGGAGGTTCTTCTCCCGGAGGCGAGCCACCATGCGGTCTTTGCTGTCCCGCAGGTCGGCCACCAGGGCCTCCTGGCCCTGGACCTCCAGCTCGAAGTGGACGCCACCCCGGAGATCCAGGCCCAGCTTGACCTTGGAGAGGGGGGTGAAGAAGTAGCCACAGCCAACAAGAATGGCCAGGACGATGCTGAGGCGCCAGAGGCTCCGCTTGGTCACGGGGCACTCCTTACAGGAAGCGGGCCGGAGACTCCGGCCCGGGAGGTAGGGAAGATCAGCTCTGCTGGGTTTCGGGCTCAGAGGCCAGGGAAGCCACTGCGGCGCGCCGGGCCTTGACCACGGTACCGCCGAGCTTGAGCCAGATGTGCTTGTCCTCGACGCGGTCGATGGTGGCATAGAGGCCCGAGCTGAGGACCACCTCGTCCCCGGCCTTCAGCTTGGACAGCCGGTCCGCCATCTCCTTGCGGGCCTTGCTCTGGGGCCGGATGAGGAGGAAGTAGAACATCAGGGCCATGCCGCCGATGAACACGAACTGGGTCCAGCCCGGAGGGCCGCCTGCGGCGGGGGCCTGCTGGAAGAGTGCGAAGGTCATTTAGGGCTCCTCGGTCAACCACCCTGTACGCATGGACTGGGCAAAAGCTGGAAACCTGTTCTCCAGCAGAGCCTGCCTTGCGGCGCGGGTGAGCCCCACAGTGTAACTCAGGTTGTGGATCGTGTTGAGAGTGAAGCCCAGAAGCTCCCCACAGCGCAGCAGGTGGTGCAGGTAGGCCCGGCTGAAGGTGCGGCAGGTATAGCAGCCACAGTCCGGGTCCAGGGGCAGGTCCGCCTCCCGGTGCTTGGCATTCTTCAGGTTGAGCCGGCCCCGGCTGGTGAGGATGCGACCATGGCGGGCCTCCCGGCTGGGCAGGACGCAGTCGAAGAGGTCCACCCCATGCTCGATCCCAAAGAGCAGGTCCTCCGGCGTCCCCACCCCCATGAGGTAGCGGGGCCGGTCCTCTGGGAGCTCCCGGGTGAACTCGGCCAGGACGGCGTTCATCTCGACCTTGGGCTCCCCCACGCTGAGGCCCCCCACGGCAAAGCCCTGGAAGGGGGTGCTGGCGTCCAGCTCCAGAGCCTCCGCCAGGTGCCGTCGCCGCAGGTCCAGGTGGGTGCCCCCCTGGTTGATGGCAAAGAGGCCCTGGTGGGCCTGGAGGGGCACGGCCCGGCTCCGGGCCAGCCAGCGGGTGGTGCGGGCCATGCTGACCTCCAGCTTGGGCCGCTCCAGCTGGCCGGGGGGGCACTCGTCCAGGGCCATGCAGATGTCCGAGCCAAGGTTCCGCTGGATCTCCAGGCTGCGCTCCGGGGACAGGAACTGAGGGCTGCCGTCGATGTGGCTCTGGAAGGTCACCCCCTCCTCGTTCATCTTCCGCATGGAGGCCAGGGAAAAGACCTGGAAGCCCCCGGAGTCCGTGAGGATGGGACCCTCCCAGCCCATGAAGCGGTGGAGACCCCCCAGGCGCGCCATCAGCTCATCCCCCGGGCGCAGACCCAGGTGGTAGGTGTTCCCCAGGATCACCTGGGGGGCAATCTCCCGCAGCTGGGCCGGGCTGATGCCCTTCACCGTGCCCTGGGTACCCACGGGCATGAAGGCCGGAGTCAGCACCTCGCCCCGGGCGGTGGCGAAGCGACCGGCCCGGGCGGGTCCGGCCTCGGCCCCGGTTTCGGCCCGAAAGCGGAACGGCTGGTTGACATTCTGTAACATCATGGCTGCCTGTCTCTTTTCATCATTTTTCAGGGTACCGAGTCACCGCCGCCCAAGGGATTGTTACCGGTTCCAGGAAAATTCCGTGGAATAGCGCGACCCAGAGGGGTGGGGTCCGGTGACAACGCTTGACCTGCCGCCAACCCTTTGCCATCTTAGCCGCTGGGCTTGTATCAGAGCCTGTTCCTGCCCGCAGTTCCGGACCGGGCTCCACGCCGGTTCAATTCGCTGTTTTTTCCCTCTGGATCTTTCACGGGAGTCGCATGAGCAAAGATCCCAAAAAACCTGTTCCCGCCCAACCGGCCCTTCCCGCCGAGTCCCTGGAGGACTCCGTCTATCGGTCGTCTTTGGTGGCGGGGAACCAGGCGATCCAGCGGGGCAACCCGATGGTCACCATCCCCACCACGCTGGCCATGTACCTGCTCTTCGGGTGGACGGCCTTCCAGCTGGCCAAGCAGTCCCAGGTGGTGAAGGACAAGCTGAAGACCGTGGGCATCGACTTGGCCGAGCAGGTGGATGCGGCTCCGCCGCCGCCCCCGCCGCCACCACCGCCACCGCCGCCGCCACCGCCCCCGCCCATGGCCTCCACGGCCAAAGCGGACACGACCCCCATCGACCCGCGCCAGGAGATCGTCCCTGAGCAGGCGCCGAAGGAGCTCCCGAAGCAGGATCACTCCCTGGGTGGTGTGCCCGGTGGCGTGCCTGGTGGTGTGCCCGGCGGTGTCATTGGCGGCGTGGTGGGTGGCGTCATCGGCGGCCAGCCCGGCGGTACCGGCAAGGTGGTGGACTTCGACTTCAGCCAGGTGAAGATCAAGTACCAGCCCCCTGCCCCGCCCTATCCTCCCCTCGCCAAGATTGCCAAGATCCAGGGCACCGTGGTGGTGGAGATCGTCATCGGACCCGACGGCGTCCCCTCGGATGCCATTGCCAAGGAAGGGCCCCCGCAGCTGCGCGACTATGCCGCCAACTGGGCCAAGACCTGGCGCTTTGAGCCGGCCATGATGAACGGCCAGCCCCAGTACGCCCGGTTCAAGCTCACGATGCCCTTCAAACTGAAATAGCGCCCCCCCATCCGAACCAGCCACCTTTTCAACCTCGAGGAACCCCATGAACCTTCTCTCTTCCCCCTTCCTGTTCGCCCTCGCTGAAGGCGGCACCGACAGCTTCTCCGCCGCCGAGATCTGGCGCTCCGCCTCCCTGCCCAACAAGGGCATCATCTTCATTCTCTTCTTCCTCCTGGGCTACCAGATCTACGTGGCCGTCGAGCGCTTCGTCACCTACGCCCAGAGCAAGCAGGCCTCCGACAAGTTCCTCAAGCTGTTCATGGACACCCTCCGCCGCGGTGACTTCGAGGCCGCCAAGCGCGCCGCCACCACCCACAACAAGAGCCACATCGCCCTGGTGCTCAAGCACGGCCTGGACATCTTCCAGTACGAGAAGCAGCTCAAGGCCATGAACCCCAACCACGACTCCATCCAGCCCGTGGAGCGCGCCATCCAGCGCGGCACCGCCGAGGTCCTCGAGCTCCTCAAGAAGGGCATGAGCGGCCTGGCCACCATCGGCGCGCTGGCCCCCTTCATCGGCCTGCTCGGCACCGTCATCGGCATCATCAAGGTGTTCTCCGACCTGAAGACCAAGGGTGCAGGCGACATCAATGCGCTGGCCGGCTCCATCGGTGAGGCCCTGGCCACCACCGCCCTCGGCCTCGTGGTCGCCATTCCCGCGGTATGGATCTACAACCTGCTGACCAATAAGCAGGACGTGGTCGTCACCAACATCAACAACGCGGCCTCGCAGATGATCGACGAGTTCATCCGCCGCGAAAGCCAGAGCTAAGCCGAATTTCACCCCCTCCCGGGGGCGCAAGCTCCCGGGTCATTCAAAGGAGAACACACCATGGATACAGGTGGTTCCAAGGGTGGAATGAAGGCCGACATCAACGTCACGCCGCTGGTGGACATCGTGCTGGTGCTGCTGATCATCTTCATCGTGATCACACCCGCCGTGAACAACGCCGTGAAGCTGCCG
>CAIMFT010000189.1 GCA_903840385.1 uncultured Holophagaceae bacterium | reverse complement strand
CCGGGTGGAGCACGAAGCCACCACCAGCAAGATCGGCGAAGAGCAGCTCTTCTACTTCCAGCAGCGCGGCATCCCCCCCGAGGAAGCCATCAGCATGATCATCAACGGCTTCTGCAAAGACGTCTTCCGCGAGCTGCCCATGGAGTTCGCCGTCGAAGCCACCAAGCTGCTGAGCCTGAAGCTCGAAGGATCCGTGGGATAAAAAAATGACACACCGCCAAGACGCCAAGATGCCAAGAACCGCCAAGAACTGCCTGTGCTTCTTGGCGCTCTTGGCGTCTTGGCGGTGAAGCTTTTCCTCGCTGGAGCAACAATGCTTTCCATAAAAAACCTGACGGCTTCGATCAACGGCACGCCGGTGCTGAAGGGGATCGATCTGGAGATCAAGGCGGGGGAGATCCACGCCATCATGGGGCCCAACGGCTCCGGCAAGTCCACGCTGGGCAAGGTGCTGGCGGGCCATCCGTCCTACGAAGTCACTGGCGGCGAGGTGCTCTTCGAGGGCCGCGACCTCTTCACCCTGGCGGCCGATGAGCGGGCCCGGGCTGGGATCTTCATGGGCTTCCAGCACCCCATCGAGGTGCCGGGAGTGAGCAACGCCTCCTTCCTGCGCCTGGCCTACAACAAGAAGGCCGAGGCCGAGGGCCGGGATGAGCTGGATCCCCTGGAGTTCGACGACTTCATCCACGAAAAGATCAAGCTCGTCGCCATGCGCGAGGAGTTCCTGGACCGCAGCCTCAACGAGGGCTTCTCCGGCGGTGAGAAGAAGCGCAACGAGATCCTCCAGATGGCCGTGCTGGAGCCCAAGCTGGCCATCCTGGATGAGCTGGACAGCGGCCTCGACATCGACGCCCTGCGGGTGCTCGGCGACGCCGTCAACCGGCTGCAGCGCGCCGACCGGGCCCTGCTGATCATCACCCACTTCCCCCGCATCCTGGAGACCATCCAGCCGGACTACGTGCACGTGCTGTCCGGTGGCCGCATCCTCAAGAGCGCCGGCAAGGAGCTGGCCCTCGAGCTCGAGGACCGCGGCTACGACTGGGTCCTGGCGGAGTCCGCCGCCGGGGGCGCCCGATGACCTCCATGGTCGCTGGTTCCAGCCTGCTGGTGGAGCTGCTCAGCGGGCCGAGGCCCGCCGAGTGGGACTCCCTCCGCGAAGCCGCAGAGGTGCGGCTGGAAGGGCGCGACCTGCCAACGACCCAAGCTGAAGACTGGAAATACACCGATCTGAAGGCCCTCGCCGCCTTAACCTTCGGCCCGGCCCCCGAGGGCACCATCGACCTGGCCCCCCTGCTGCTGTCCGAGATGGTGGGCACCCGTCAGGTCTTCGTGAATGGCCACCACGCCCCCCACGCCAGCTGCGCCTCCGCCGTCCCCGCCGGGGTTCGCTTCCTGCCCATGAGCACCGCCAGCGAGGCCTGCCATGCCCTGGGCAGCGTCAAGAACGGCGCGACCCCCGAGCTCTTCGAGGACCTGAACAGTGCCCGCTTCCAGGACGGTGCCGTCATCCTGGTGCCCAAGCACCTCAAGGTGGCCCTGCCCCTGCACCTGCTCTTCGTCACCCGCACCGACACCCCCTGCGCAGTCTTCCCCCGCCTGCTGGTGGTGCTGGAAGCCGGTGCCGAGCTGGAGCTGGTGGAAGAACACCACGGCCAGGGCACCTACCTCAGCTGTCCCGTGGTGGAGATCCGCCTGGCCGAGGGTGCCATCCTGCGCCACGAGCGGGTCCAGCGCGAGTCCCCCGAGGCCTTCCACATCGGCACCCTCAAGGCCGAGGTGGGCCGCAACGCCCAGTACCACTCCCGCACCCTCAGTTTCGGCGCGCGCTTCTCCAGGCAGCACCCCTGGGTCCACTTGGCGGAAGGCGCCGAGGGCACCCTGGATGGCCTGGCCCTGCTGGAAGGCACGCAGGTCGCCGACACCCACAGCTTCATGCACCACGCCGAGCCCAATGCCGCCAGCCATCAGCTGCACAAGTGCATCGTGGACGGCCGGGCCCGCGCCATCTTCAACGGCCAGGTCCGCGTGGCCCCCGGGGCCCAGGGCACGGACGCCAAGCAGCAGAGCCGCAACCTGCTGCTCTCCGAGGCCGCCCGGGTGGACACCAAGCCCCAGCTGGAGATCTACGCCGACGATGTGAAGTGCAGCCATGGCGCCACCGTGGGGCAGCTGGATCCCGAGGAGCTGTTCTACCTCCAGAGCCGGGGCCTGGACGCCGACGATGCCCGCAACCTGCTCACCTACGGCTTCGCCGCCGATGTGCTGCAGCGCATCCCCGTGGCCAGTCTGCGCCGCGCCCTGCGCCGCCTGGTCATGGCCCGCACCCAGGCCGGCTCCCTGGGGGACCTGGCATGAGCACCGGCACCCAGCCCCTCGACGTCACCGCCATCCGCCGGGACTTCCCCCTGCTCTCCCGCGTCTTCCATGGCAAGCCCGTGATCTACCTCGACAGCGCCGTGAGTGGGCAGATGCCCCTCGCAGTCATCGAGCGCATGGCCAGGTACGAGCGCGAGGAACACACCAACGTCCACCGTGGCGTGAGCACCCTCAGCCAGGAGGCCACGGACTCCTTCGAGGCCGCCCGGGAGAAGGTGCGCCGCTTCCTGGGCGCCGCCTCCATTCGGGAGCTGGTCTGGACCCGCGGCACCACCGAGGCCATCAACCTGGTGGCCCAGACCTTCGGACGCATGACGGTGCAGGCCGGCGACGAGATCCTGCTCTCAGGCATGGAGCACCACGCCAACATCGTGCCTTGGCAGATGCTGGCCCAGGAGAAGGGCGCCAGCATCAAGGTCATCCCCATGAACGATGCCGGGGAGCTCATCCTCGACGCCCTGGATGACCTGCTCACCGAGCGCACCAAGCTGGTGGGCCTGGTCCAGGTGAGCAACGTGCTGGGCACCATCAATCCCGTGAAAGAGATCATCGCCCGGGCTCACGCCAAGGGCATCCCGGTGCTGGTGGACGGCGCCCAGGCCGTGCCGCACCTGCAGGTGGATGTGCAGGACCTGGACGCCGACTTCTATGTCTTCAGCGGCCACAAGCTGTCGGGCCCCACGGGCATCGGCGTGCTCTACGGCAAGCTGGCCCACCTGGAGGCCATGCCCCCCTGGCACGGCGGCGGCAACATGATCCGCTCCGTCACCTGGGAGAAGACCACCTACATGGCGGCCCCCGGGAAGTTCGAAGCCGGCACACCCCCCATCGCTGCCGCCATCGGCCTGGGCGCTGCCATCGACTATGTGACGGGCCTGGGCCTGGACCGCATCGCCGCTCGCGAGCACGCGCTGCTGGTCTACGCCACGGAGCGCCTCAGCACCCTGCCCGGCCTGCGCATCCTGGGCAACGCAGCAGACAAGGCCAGCGTCCTCTCCTTCGTGGTGGAGGGCATCCACCCCCATGACCTGGGCAGCCTGCTGGACGGCGACGGCGTCGTCATCCGCGCCGGCCACCACTGCGCCCAGCCCGTCATGGCCCGCTTCAACGTCCCCGCCACCACCCGCGCCTCCTTCGCCTACTTCAACACCAAAGAAGACATCGACGCCCTGGTCGCATCGGTCATGAAAGCCATCGAGCTGTTCAAATGAAAACTGATCACCGCCAAGACGCCAAGGCGCCAAGAAAGAAACTAATTTTTTG
>CAIMFT010000188.1 GCA_903840385.1 uncultured Holophagaceae bacterium | reverse complement strand
CCCACGGAGCGCGTCCACGTCTCGCGGATGACCGTGGTGGTGGACACGGACGAGGCCACCGCCCGCCGGGCCGTGGAGCACCTCCGCAAGCTGGTGAACGTCCTGGAGGTCCAGCAGCTGGGCCACGCCCGCAACGTGGTCCGGGACCTGGCCCTGCTGCGGGTGTCCACCAGCCAGGGGCGCTCCGAGGTGCTGCAGCTGGTGCAGGTCTTCCGGGCCAACGTGGTGGACATCGCCGACGACAGCGTGGTCATCGAGTGCACCGGCAGCCTCGGCAAGATCGAGGCCCTGGTGGACAGCCTGCGCCCCTTCGGGATCCTGGAGCTGGGCCGCACCGGCGCCGTCGCCATGGCCCGCGGCCAGCGCTCCGAAGCCTCCAACCGCCAGGCTGCGGAGGCTGTGGTGGCCCCCATCAGCTCTGGCACCATGTCCGTCTAAACGCTCTTCCCTCGTTCTCTGATCCTTACAGGAGCCCCCATGGCCATCATTCACTACGAAGCCGACCTCGGCCTCATCCGCGCCCGCAAGGTCGCCATCCTGGGCTACGGCTCCCAGGGTCACGCCCACGCCCTCAACCTCAAGGACAGCGGTGTGGATGTCCGCGTGGGCCTGGGTGCCGGCAGCTCCT
The DNA here is from genome assembly GCA_903840385.1 of uncultured Holophagaceae bacterium. Taxonomy (GTDB): domain Bacteria; phylum Acidobacteriota; class Holophagae; order Holophagales; family Holophagaceae; genus Geothrix. The sequence continues at coordinate 2,476 of CAIMFT010000188.1, read as the reverse complement.
CCCGGGCCAAGGCCGAGGCCCAGGGCCTGGTGGTGGGCACCCCCTCGGAAGTCTGTGCCTGGGCGGACGTCATCATGGTGCTGACCCCGGACACGGGGCAGGGCGCCCTCTACAAGGAAGCCATCGAGCCCAACCTCACCCCGGGCAAGACCCTGATGTTCGCCCACGGCTTCAACATCCGCTTCGGCTGGATCACGGTGCCGGCGGGCATCGATGTGAGCCTGGTGGCCCCCAAGAGCCCCGGCCACCGCGTCCGGGAGGTCTTCGTGGAAGGCGCCGGGACCCCGGGCCTGGTGGCCATCCACCAGGACGCCAGCGGGCAGGCTATGGCCATCGCCCTGTCCTACGCTGCGGGCCTCGGACTGACCCGGGCCGGCGTGCTGGAGACCACCTTCGCCGAGGAGACGGAGACGGACCTCTTCGGTGAGAAGGCCGTCCTCTGCGGTGGCGCCAGCGCCCTGGTGAAGGCGGGCTTCGAGACCCTCGTGGAGGCCGGCTACCAGCCCGAGATCGCCTACTTCGAGTGCCTCCATGAGCTGAAGCTCATCGTGGACCTGATGTACCGCGGCGGCCTCGGCTACATGCGCTACAGCATCAGCGACACGGCGGAGTACGGCGACTACACCGGCGGCCCCCGCCTGGTGACCGCTGAGACCAAGGCCGAGATGAAGCGCATCCTGGAGGAGATCCAGGACGGCCGCTACGCCAACGAGTGGATGGAAGAGAACCGCACTGGCCGCAAGTGGTTCGAGGCCCAGCGGGCCGCCGACCACGACCACCCTGTGGAGGTCGTTGGCCGCAAGTTGCGGAAGATGATGCCCTTCCTGGACGCCGCCGAGCCCCCGGCCCCCTCCAAGCCTGCCTGAACCGTTTCGGGCCCTTAACTCCCTTTTCCCCCCCCGGGCAGGCGACAGCCCGCCCGGGGGGTGTTATTCTTACTCCCGGTAACATCTTTGCGGGCACCCCCCTGCAGGAGCGTGAATGACCGATTCCTTTTTCAGCTCTCAGTCCCTGCCCACCCTCCAGGGCTGGCAGGCGCCCGGGGCCCTGGACTTCCAGGCTGCCTTTCTCCGGGCGGGAGGCTGGGCGCTGCCGAGGACCGAGGCCTTTCCCGATGCGGCGCGCCTGCGGGCACGCCTCCAGGAGCTTCGGGCCTCCATGCGGGACGGCGCCCGCATCGGCCTGGACCTCCGGGGTCTCCGGGACAGTGCTGACAGCGTGATGGCCACCGCCCGGGAGGCCGGCGTCGCCTTCCTGCTCCACACCGCCGAGCTGCCCCCCAGCCTGGCCATGCTGCGCCATGCCAACCTGCCCCGCATCGTGGCGGTCCAGAATGCCGAGGAAGCCGCCCAGGCCAAGGCCGGCGGCGCCACCGCCCTGCTGGCCCGCGCCGATCTGGTGGCCGCCTTGCAGTACCTGGGCCTGCCCATCATGGCCACCGCCGACACCGAAGCCGAGGCCGTGCGCGCCATGGCTGCCGGGGCCGCCGGCCTCCAGCCCAGCACGCCCTCCATGCTGGATGCCTCCCCCCTGGCCGCCTTTCGCACCCGCCTCATGGCCGGCCTCGACTCCATGGCCCAGTCCTTCATCCGGACCGGCGCCTGCACCCTGCCCCGCTTGAAGATCCGCAACCTGGACCTGGCCTACCCCATCCAGCAGGGCGGCATGGGCGTCGGCATCTCCTGGGAGGGCCTGGCTGGAGCCGTGGCTCGCACAGGCTGCGTGGGCCTGGTCTCGGCCATCGGCACCGGCTATCACGGCTCGGCCAACCCCAAGATGCGCATGGGCCGTCCTGACGGCACCGACGCGCTGAATCCCCCCAAGGCGCTGGAGTGGATCCTCCGGGCTGCCCGGGAGCGCTCCGAGGGCCGTGGTGCCGTGGGCGTGAACATCCTCTGCGCCATCGAAGGCTACGAGGCCGCCGTGAAGGCCAGCCTCGCCGGCGGCGCCCAGATGATCGTCTCCGGTGCGGGCCTGCCGCTGTCCCTCCCCGGCTATGTCGGGGATGCGGACGTGGCCCTGGTGCCCATCGTCTCCTCCGCGCGGGCACTCAACCTCATCTGCAAGCAGTGGCAGCGCAAGTACAGCCGCCTGCCCGATGCCGTGGTCGTCGAAGGCCCCGAGAGCGGCGGCCACCAGGGCTTCAGCCACGATGGCTGCCTGGACCCGGCCCACACCCTCGAGAACATCCTGCCCTCCATCCTGGCGGAGCGGGACAACTGGGGTGATATCCCGGTCCTCGTGGCTGGCGGCGTCTGGGACCATGCGGATATCCAGCGCTTCCTCTCTCTGGGCGCCGCTGGCGTACAGATGGGCACCCGCTTCATCGGCACCTTCGAGTGCGATGCCTCGCCGATCTTCAAGGAGGTCATCCTCCGTGCCAAGGCCGAGGACATCGGCCTCATGAAGTCCCCGGTGGGCCTGCCCGCCCGGGGCGTGCGCACCAGCCTGCAGCGCCGCATCGAGGCCGGCACTG
>CAIMFT010000187.1 GCA_903840385.1 uncultured Holophagaceae bacterium | reverse complement strand
TGCCCCCGCAACCAGCAGTCCTTGGCCAGAGACGGGTGGGCATGGAGGTCGAACTCCCGAAAGCCATGCTTCGCCCGCAGTTCAGCGAAAGCAGCCTTCCTGGAGGGGCCCTTAGACAGTGCCTTGGCCTGCTCGAAGGCTGGGTCCCGGCGCATCCGCGCCAGGCGCCGGATAGCCTCACCCAGGACTGCGTTGTAGAGTTGCCGGCCAGCCTCCAGCCGCGAGCGTAGGACGCAACGGTCCTTCGAGGTGGCTTGCACCTCGAACTCGCAGACGAAACTTGGTGTTTTGGCTCGGGGCATCAGATCCCTACAGATTCATTATCGGCGCATGGATTGGACTACTTTTGTCCATTGCGCAAAGGACAACGGCTATCCCCCACCTGAAGGAAGGGGCTTGCGCCGCCTAAAGTTGGGTCATCGGTACACGACCATCTACCTCCCGAGCCATCCGCGAGGGACAGATGGAGGCCGCTCGTGTCTGGAATACGTGCTGCGAGATCCACAGGGAAGCACGCAAAGCCGAGACGAAGTGGCCCAGTCGTGGCGACCTCCAGGTCGCAACCAAGGGCGAGTTCAGGATTCACAGCCAATCCGTGCAGATGGTTGCTCATGCTTTCCTCGCCAACATCGACACGACCCGGCAGTTGCGCAAAACCCATCCTCAGATGGGGATGCGCTACCCGTGGAAGGAGAAGCGGTTCTACCCGCTGCTGTGGCCTGCCCAGGCGGTCCACGTCGAGGCGACCCGCATCGTCCTACCCATGGGCCGGGGCCGGAAGTCCCTGGTGATCCCTCGGCCTGTGGGCTTCCCGGACGCTCCGGGTGGCGTCAAGGTCTGCTGGAACGGGGCTGGGTATGACCTCCACGTAGCCATCGAGGCCCCGGACGAAGCCCAGTCTCAGGCCGTGGACGGTGTCCACGCCACGGTGGACCTCGGGGAGATCCACCAGGTTGCCATCGCCACCAGCACGGGTAAGGCACTCGTGGTCTCGGGTCGAGGCATCCGGTCGGTCAAACGCTACCGAAACATCGCCCTGGGCCAGATCCTGCGTCTGCGGTCCCGCTGCTCAAAGGGCTCTCGGCGCTACCGGCGCCTGAGTTGGGCGATCAGCCGGAGCATGCACCGGACGCTCCGTCAGGTCCGGGATCTCCGGCACAAGGGCACCCGGAGGGCTATCGCCTTCTGCGTGGAGAACGCTGTCTCATCCATCTACGTCGGTGATCCCGACGGGGTGCGCAAGCGGCCCTCCGGCCGCAAGCACAATCAGCGGATGAGCCAGTGGGAGTATGGGAAGGACATGCAGTATCTGGACTACAAGTCCAGGAAGGCAGGCATGGAGTGCTGCAGTGGAACGGAGAGGGGAACCTCCAGCCACTGTCCTTCATGCGGCCATCGTCACCGTCCCAAGGGATGGGAGTGGGCCTGCAAGAAGTGTGGGTTCCGGGGCCACCGCGATGTGGTGGGCGCCGTGAACATGCACCCTCTGGCCTACGGAGAGCAGATCGAGTTCCCCTCACAGATCACGTATCGACGCGCTGGTATCACCCAGGGGACCAAACAGCCCCTGCGGAGCGCCCGTCGTAGTCGCCCGGATCCGGGCCTCGGGGCCTGTGGCCCCGTGTTGTCCAGGTATGCCAACGGCCCAACCACCCAGATTGCTGGGACCCCGCAAGGGGTAGGGCAAGCCGAAGGCTTACGCATGGAAGCCCATCCCCTTTAGGGGATTGGGAGGATCACGTCCTCGCCTGGATCCTGGCACTGGCCTTGACGGCGCTACCGCCAGCTATAGATAGGAACGGCGTAGGACAGGCTCAAAATCCAGTTTGAGGCCCGGTTCCCAGGGATGAAGCGATCGGCCTGGTGGCGCTCGGTGGCGATGCTGCCGCCGATGCGGCCGCTGCTGAAGGTCCACTGGGCTTCCACCTGCAGGTGGAAGAAGTGGTCGTCCACCCCCGGCACGAAGGGGGTGACGGTGAGGGGCGAGTCCCTGAAGAAGCGGATGGCGTCCAGGCACTGGATCCGGAGCCGGCCTCCGTGGGGGAGGCGGAGGCCGAGGTTCAGCCCTGTGTGGTAGACCTCCCCGCCCAGGGGTTCCCCCAGGCTGTCGCCGTACCTGGAATGGCCTGAGATGAAGCGGCCGTTGCTGTAGACCCGGTAGGTGGAGGCCGGATAGGGCTGGTTGTGGAGGTCGGCCAGCTCCAGGCCCAGGTCCCAGTCGGAGAAGACCCACTGGGCGCCCACCGTGTCGTTGATGTGCACCAGGCCGGGGGTGCCCTGGGCGTAGGCCCAGCCCCAGAGGCTGTCCGGGTGAGAACCGCCGAGCTGGAGGTGTCCCAGCTTCTGGCCCACGATGCGGAGATCGTGCTCCCAGGCCGCCAAGGGGTTGCGGAGGAAGTCCTTCCACTGCCAGTTCACATTGCTGGCACCCCTGGAGAGGTAGACGGCGAGGCCCTCTGCACCGAACCAGCGGGCCGCCACAGGGAGGCGCAGGCGCAGCTCCACATCGGCCACGGCGTTCGAGATGTTGTGGAAGCTGCTGGTGGGCTGGAACCGCTGGTTGGGATCCGGGTTCTGGGAGTTGCCAGTGGTCTCGGCCACCAGGAGGGTCTCCCCCCCCAGGAAGCCGAGGGGGTAGTTCCAGGCGGGGAGGCCCCGCATGATGTTCTGCCCGCTGGCGTCCACGCCCCCCCACCGGGAGACCACGCCGAAGTTCATGTCCAGGTCCGCCCCGAAGGCGGCCCTGAGCCGCAGTCCGCTGAGGTTGGGCCGCCGCAGGTCGGCGCCAGCCAGGGAGGGTGCCTGCATGGCCTGGGGCGTGGAAGTCCAAGTGGGGACCTGGCGATCCCACTCCAGCTGACCCAGGAAGGTCTCGAACTTCCAGGCGCCTAGGGGCACCCCGAAGAGGCTCAGGTCGGCCGAGGGGCTCTCCAGCAGGAGGCGCGGCACAGGATCATGGGAATCCCCGATGAGGTGGCCCCCGAAGAGCCCATAGCCCCACTGAAAGGGGGCCTTCTCCAGGCCCCAGCGCCAACCACCGGCGGTCTGCTTCACCACGGAAAAGGCCAGCAGGCGGCCTCGAGTCAAGGACCCTTCGGTGTCTTTCAGGAAGGTGGTTTCTGCGGAGACGGTCCAGCCATCCCGGACCCAGGCGCCGCCGAGGGCCATGCCCTGCCCCAGGGTGACGGTGCCCAGTCCCATGCCGTGGATGAGGGGCATCCAGGGCGTGGCCGAGTCCCGCGAGATGGACAGCAGGGCCACGGACAGGTCTGAGGCATCCTGGGGCTTGGAGGGTTCCTGGCGCTGGATGGCTTCGGCGCGCCAGGTCGCCTGCAGGCGCTCGGAGCGGTCAGAGACCAGGGGGGCCTGGGCCTGGAGCCCCGAGCCGCCCAGGAGGAGGAAAGCGAGGGACCAGCTGCGGCAGACCGGGTGCAGCATCGGAGGTTCTTCCTGGTGGGGGGTGGGGCAGCCGGAGGGCGCCTGGTTCCTACTCTAAGGTAACTTTTGGGGAAGGCGGGGTTTCATGTCATTCGGTGGTTCTGCCCGAAGTTGCCTGTGTTCGTGGGCCCGCCTATGGCGGCTTCCGGCTTTGCTGGAAGCTCTCCAGGGGTGCCGCTGGCTTCCTTGGGCGGGGGGCCCCCAGCTAAGGCATCCACAGTCCTGACACGGGGAGGGCCCAGAGTCCGGGGCCAAAGGGCAGGACTTCGGTGCCAGTGTAGAGCACGACCCCCCGATGGAAGGCGGGGCCCAGGGTGGCGGCGAGGCCCTGAAGTCCTTTGAAATCCTTGGCCTGAATGCTGGCGCTGGCCTTGACCTCTAGGCCGACCACTCGCCCATCGGCTCTCTCGAGTAGGAGGTCCACTTCCTGGCCAGGCAAGGTCCGGTAGTGGAAGAGGCTGATCCGGTCCCGGGACCAGGCTAGTTGTTTGCGCACCTCGCCTGCCACGAAGGTCTCCAGCAACCCTCCGAGCAAGTCGGGCTCTGCTTGCAGGCGACCCTGGTCGGCCCCCATGAGGTGGGCCGTGAGGCCGGGATCTTGGAGCATCAGCTTGGGGGACTTCACCAGGCGCTTCCCCAGGTTGCTACTCCAGGCCGGGAGGGTGGTCAGGAGGAAGAGAGCCTCCATCAGAGCCAGGTAACGCTTCAGGGTATTCAGGGGAAGGCCAAGGGTCCGGGAGAGTTCGGACAGGTTGAGCAGCCCTGCTGAGCGGGTGGAGAGCAACTGCAGCAGGCGGGGCAGCTGGGTGATGCCCTCGATCTGGGAGATCTCGCGGACATCCCTCTGCAGGAGGGTCTGGAGGTAGCTTACGAACCATTGACTGCGCCTCCGCCCGGGGGCTCGGTCACAGACCTCTGGAAAGCCCCCGGCGAGGATGGCTGCGAGGAGTTGGTCCCGCGTAAGGGTCGTCGTGAGAGGAACCAGCGGGCCCTCAGCGAAGAGGCAGTCCGCTCCATTCCTGGCGTTGCCCGCGCGCTCACCCTGGGAGAGTCCCTCCAGGGTGATCAGCTCCATGCGCCCCGCCAGTGACTCAGAAAGCCTCGGCAGTAACAACACATTGGCTGACCCGGTCAGGAGGAAGCGCCCGGGCCGGCGGTCCCGGTCGATTTCGGCTTTGAGATGGCGGAACAGTTGGGGAGCCAGCTGGATTTCATCGAGAACCGTGAGGCCGGCACCCTGGGCCAGAAACCCGGCTGGATCCACCTCAATGGACCTTCGCACGGCGGGATCATCCAGGGTGAGGTAGCGCCCACCTGGGTGGGTGGCCAGGAACTCCTTGGCAAGGGTGCTCTTACCGACCTGCCTGGCGCCCTGCAGCAGGACCACGGGGGTGTCCTGGAGGGCTTCCGCCACGAGGGGGGCTTGATGTCGCTGAATCATGATGAATATTTGCCACGTGATGTCAAATATTCAAGAGGTACTTTGTGGTTTGGACTGGGAGTTGGGGGGTAGCAACCTATACAAAATGCGGAACTGCGAGCATTTTGCCGGTGGCGAAACAGGTTTGGGACGAACCCAAACCACCAGAAAAAGAGCACTTAAGTTCACTGACAACAACCAGGGCCGCCTTTGCAGACGGCCCTGGGGTGGTGCGGGTGGCTGGGTGGAACGGTCTACTGCACGGTCCCCACAACAGTGACGCAGACGGGGAAGGTGCCGCTGGTGTAGGTGGTGGGGGTTAGGAGGGCGCCGGTGGTGGGGTCGATGGCGCCGATGGCGACCTGGGCGCCGTTGTAGTTGGTGATGAGGCCCCACTTGCCGTTGCGGCTGACCACGAGGCTGTCGGACCCGGTGCCCCCGAAGAGGTCGTAGGGGCTGGCCGTCAGGGGCGTGAGGACGCCGGTGGTCAGGTCGAAGGCATAGGCTGCGTAGTCGCTGGCGGTGGTGGCCAGGGTGAGGTAGATGACGGACTGCGTGGGGTTGGCGGAGACGCCGTGGTAGGCGTCAGCCTGGGTCAGGCCGGTGTCGGTGGGGGCCAGGGGCGAGAGGCCACCGGTCTCCACATTGAAGGCGTAGGCATAGACCACACACTCCTGGGCGCCGCCGCCGGCAGCGCCTTCGCTCTTGGTGAAGAGGTACTCGCCCGTGCTGTCGAGGGCCAGGGAGAGGGGGCCAGCGCCAAGAGGCAGGCCGGTGGTGTGGTTGAGGGTGAGGCGGCCCGTGGTG
>CAIMFT010000186.1 GCA_903840385.1 uncultured Holophagaceae bacterium | reverse complement strand
CGTGCTCTTGCCGAAGCCGCAGGAATGGTTGGCGGTCGAATTGCAGCGGCCATCGATTGAATATGGTCGTGGCCTGTCGCTCATCCAGCACGAAATAATTCGAGCCGAGGCTGGAAAGGCACTGAGCCGAAGGAACGCGGAGGAAGAATTGGCTGCAGCGCAGCGGCGCCTGTGCGCCTATTGGGGTGAAGCTGTCGCCAGAGGCGTCAAAGTACGAAAAGACAGCGACCTGATCCGACTCCAGGGTCTGAGCTCAGCCAAAGTCTTCACTGATAGGACTGCCACCCTCGAACTTTCGAGCGCGCCCCCTGTCCCCTTGATCAGCCAACAAACTGAGGCGGTCCTGGCTGATGTGATGCCATTCAAATCATATTCGATGGAGGAGGAATACATATGAAATCTTCGCCACGCACTGAAATTTCCTCGCCGGCAAACCATCAAGTTACCAGTTTGATCGCTATCCCAGGCTGCGAAGTTCAGCGTGCGTGGATCCGCGCAGCCCGCATTCTCGTGATTTTGGAACATTCTTGTCAGGAAATTTGTTGTCTATTTTTTAGGAATTATTGCTATGAATATTGATGAATTTTCGGGCCGTCGATCGCCCGAGTCCTTGGCCGCTGGCCAGGAAGTTGTAAACGTCATTGTTGAACACTCTGATTTCAAGCGCGTCTATGACAGCTGCCTCGACGTGGTCACTACTATGCTCGCGTTGAAGATGCCCGGAGGTGTTCTTGTACAAGCTGACTCGGGCATGGGCAAGACCCTGCTGCTGCAGCACGTCAAGAAGCAGCTTCTGGTCCCCTCGGGGGACGGGAGGAGCGCGACGTGCCTGGACGTTAGTCTGGACAGTACTGTTGACACGCACAGAATGGCTGGCGCTGTCATGCGGGCGCTTGGCTACCCAATGCTGCCCACTCGGCCGAACCTCGAGAACATGAATCATCTCGTTGGCAAAGGCTTGGCGCGACTTAAACCGAAGGCCCTACTAATCGACGAAATGCAGCATATTTGTGAAGGTAATCGAGACATCACAGCGCGGGCTGTGACCGATTGGCTCAAGGTGCGCATGGATGCCTTCAACTTGCCCGTGCTCGGCGTAGGCACCCGTGCTTTGGAGCGGCTCAGCGTGATCAATCCTCAATTCACTGGTCGTGTCTCGACAAATTTTGTAATTACTCCCTTTCCGTTCGGCACGGAGTGGCGGCAGCTACTAGGCGCTTTTTCAGCGGCAGTTTCCAAGGTCAACCTGGTCATAGTCAACGGAGCCGCTGCCAAACTGATTCACGATGCCACGCAGGGGAATCTGCGGGCACTCAAAAGGTTGTTGATGTATGCGGCAATGCATGCCGCAGAAAGACCTGCAAAGGAAGTGAATCTGGAGGACCTGGCGCACGCCCATGATGATGGCAACGGGCCGGCTCCGGGGCAGGCCAACCCATTTTGGCGGGTTAAGACCAAGTCATCATGACTATGGAGTTGGCCAATGAGTGCCCGGTAACACCATGCCTGGTCGCCGCGAATCCTGCTCTGCCCAGGGAAAGTCCACTGTCCTGGGTTCACCGCCTTTGTGGCGACCACCAGTATTCGCTGCACCGCATGAGCGAGGTTAGCGGGATCTGTCCCGTTGCGGCAGACTGGGACACCGGTGTTTCCGCGTCGGAATGGGCGTCATTGCTAAGACTCACTGGCATCGAGCAAGACTGCTGCGCTGAGGCGATGCACGGTTTTGCTCAGTTGAGTGCACGATTCCCTCGCCGGCGCATCCTCCTCTATGAGGACATCCACCCAAGATATCGGTGGTGTTCAATATGCCTGCAAGAGGATCCGGTCCCCTACTTGCGCTGGGAATGGCGTCTGCTGGGTCTCTCCCACTGCACAATCCACCGCGTGCCACTCGAAGATCAGTGTCCATGGTGTGGAGAAGCTCTGCAGGTTCAGAGGTCGCTGCTGGTGACAACGCTGTTTTCAATGGGCGTGCCGAACCTGGCTACCTGTGGTTGCTGCGGTATGTCCCTATTTGATTCAGAGCGTGACATCGAAGAGCCCATCGTTGATAGTACCGGCGAACCGTCCAGGCTCTTAATGGAGGAGTTGCTGGCTCGATTGCAGCATGCTTACGTCTCGGATGACCGGCAGCTGAAGCTTGACCTTGATCCCTACGTGAATGCTGTTCTTGCAAGACCGCGTGTGGATTCATTGGCGGATCGCTGGATCACTGGCGAGCATGAGATTCTTTGGGACGACATGTGCATCAGGCGATTGCCAATGCCCAAGCCACCTCCATTGCAGCTCAATGGTGCAGTGTTTCGCGACGAAATGGTAACGCCAGCAACTGCGGCTGTTGATCTTGGACGTTGGAGTGACAGGTTACGTCCCGCTGACCGGTTGCGGTTAAGCGCTGCACTGCAGGCTATCCGCGCAGAAAAGAACGCAATGCGTAGACAAGCCGGCGCACCAGGTAATCAGTTTGAGTAATCGGGCAGATCGTGAAGCACCTTAGATCCGCGAGTGAAGTCGGTTCGGATAGCCTTCGCGACAACAACGCGCTTCTCGCCAACCACTCGCTCACCAAGCGCACGATGGACCTGCAGGAACTGAGTTTTCCCTTTCAGGATTCCATTCGCCCCTGCGAGTCTGGCCAGGGTTACGCTCTGCGAATGGCGCAGGAGAATGGCCTTCACGGTTTGCCGCTTCTCAAGACGTGGTTGGGCAAAAGCCGATTCGCGACACTCGATGCTGCTGATGCACCAATGCTGCATCGCTGGTTTGGTGCGAATGAAACACTGCTTGAGTTCGCGCTGGGTCACACCGCCACCGGTCGCCGTGAACAGGGCTATTCGTATGCCGGACAGTCTATGGGCAGAAGCTACTTCCTAAACCGCGCCTATCCCCGTGTTTGCCCAGAATGCCTCGCGGCAGATGAACATTGTGTGATCCCCTGGGACATCTCCTTGGTAGTGGTCTGCACCAGGCATCGCAGGACACTGATCGATCGTTGCCACTACTGTCAAAGCGCTCTGTCTTGGAATCGATCACGTTTAGGCGCGTGCGGTTGCGGTGTCGAACTGGCGATGTCGGACTCACCTCAGGAAGTTATGCCTATTGAAGTCCAGTTCGCAGCCTGGGTGGATGGGCGGGTAGCCCGAAGTAGCGAGCAGATGCGTTCGGCATCCCAGTCTGTAGCGGTGGTACCGGCTAGACCAGTGGGGCTGACGGCTTTGATGACGTTGCTCTGGCCTCTGAGCCTAAATGGCGGGCTTCATGTTGCATATGCCTTGGGTACGGCAGCAGGTTACGACGACCAGAGTCACATATTGCCCAGACGTGAGAAGACACCACTCAAGAAAGCGCAGCAGGTCTTGGTCCAGGCCAACGAGTTGGCAGAAAAGATCGCCCGACTGGAGCCAGTAAAATTTAGGATCAGTCGGCCAAGTGTCGTGGTCCAACTCCTGGCGGAATCTGCTGCTGCTCAAAATGGTTCAGCGGATCAGAGTCTGGCACAGTCGATTTTGGTGGCGGTCCTTCGATACCAAAAGAGGGCAACTTGGTCCAGTTTGAATCCGAACCTCTCACAGCTGCTTCTGTTTTGAACTCCTTTTGTCCGGTGACCAATAATTCAAGTCGGGAATCCCATGTCCGCCTTTGCGAAGGTGGTGGAAGGACCGGACTTGGTGCTAGAGCCAGTGGCTCCGTCAATCTGTTCGCACGAAACTTGACGGTTGGGGGTTTCAGCCAATCAGGCTACCGCATAGCCGCCGGTCGTGAGCGCTAACAAAGTGCCCGTTGCGGTCCATGGCAAACAGTTTCAAGTCGCTCAATTGCAGACGTTCGGAGCGAAACGCAGTTGGCCAAACTGGACAAGGTGCTGGACATGAAGGTGAAGGACGTGTCTGTCCTGGCACCGTTGATGCCGCGCCTGCAAACGACAAATCAGCGGACCATTCTCTTTTGAAGTCGATCACAGTGGACGATCAAGGCTCTCGAGAGTTCAACTTCAGTCTCCTTGAACCTTTGCGTCGGAACCGGTATCGAGATAGCTGCCAGTTCGCCAGATGGGCTGCGAATCGCCACTGACACGGCGCAGATTCCAACCGAATTTTCTTCACGGTCGAACGAAACTCCTTTTGATCGAATCTGCTCCAATTACTGTCCAAGTCGATCCCACGACGTGATGGTG